>PLDF01000200.1 GCA_003135055.1 Bryobacterales bacterium
AGCACTTTACCGGACACTTGTGGCGGTCCATAGTTACGCGAATAGTTGTTCGCCACCAGCGGGTCAAAAGCCAGAAGCTGCATGGCGCGCGACCAGGAATGGGACACGCCGAACAGCAAGCCGCGCGATAAGCGCTTGCGCAGGGTTGACTGCAATCCGCTGTAGCTCGACTTGCCATTGAATACAAACTCGTTCAAGGTGCCGAGACTGGGATAGATGGTCCGCTCCAAATTAGCGGTAACCGCCTTGTTGCCGGATACGGTCGGATCGATGAACTGGGGTAGAAAGTCGGCGCCGATCGGAATCGCATTCATGTTCTCGTACACGTTCCGGTTCAGACCCCAGTTGCCTTGATAAGCGACATCCAGCACGGCGCCGAAACCAACGTTCTGCTGGACGCCGAAGCTCGCGCTGCGAACCTGGGGCAGGTTGGTGTGGCCGGACCATTGAGTGATGGTCTGGGGGCCGAGGAGTCCGGCCGTACTGGCCAACCCGGTGAGCTGCCCATAGTATGCGGTGGGCGCGAATACCACGGGAGGGTTGCTGGCCATGCTATACACTTCATTGCCGTCCAACCGGTCGTAGAATACGCCCACGCCGCCGCGGATCGCTGTCTTGCCGTTGCCGAACAGGTCATAAGCGAATCCCAGGCGCGGAGCCGTGGCGAGCGGCGTGGTGTTGTAGGTGTTCCACGGGACGCCGTTCGAGCCCGCAGTGACAAATCCATCGGCAGGATTGCCGCTATTCGGGACGAACAATCCGATCGCGCCGATGCCGGCAGTGGCTCCCGTAAGCGGGTCCTGGGCCACGCGCTTTCCTCCGACGATCGCCGGGACATATAACCTGGGAGCAGTTGCCGGGTTGTAGGCAGCCGGGCTGAAATAGGCGAACTGATTGCCAGCCTCCTTGTCGACCTCTGGCGTCTGGTGGTAGAAGCGGAGGCCGAGGTCGAGGGTCAGTCTCTTGGTGATGCGCCAGTTGTCCTGGGCGTAGAACTCGACGTTCCAGAAGGTGTCGTTCACGACGATCTTGGCCGTCCACTCGTTGTAGGTGTCGTAGTAGCCCAGCAGAGCGTTCGCATATCCATCGTTTGTGTTGAGAGGGTTGTTGGCATCCGTATTGAAACTGTAGGCGCCTGTATAACCATTGCATCCCGCGGAGCCGCACGGCTGCACTTTCCGGTTGAACTCGACATAGGCTCCAACCTTGAAGCTATGCTGACCCCAAACCTTGCTGAGGTTGTCCGTGGCCGTGTCAATGATGTTGTTGTTGGAGTATTCCGGGTTGCCGTTGCTGTAGGAGGGTTGGTTCGGGGTTGCGCCACCGAAGGCCAGGTTAGGCATATAGTTCGAGTAGCCATTCGAAGCGTTGTCGGCGCCCTCTACGAGCTGGCTGCCACCGACGCCGGGGCCAACCGTGTGGAGGGGGAACAGGCTAGGCAGCGCCTGCCCCGCTTGCGGGGTACCCGTCGTGCCGTTAAGGACAGACCGGTCCACGGCCGTAGGCTGCACTTCAAACCAGGACCAGTGATTGAGGGTCTTGCTGTAAGTGAATTGATTGACCAGGGTCGGGCTGAACACATAATTGGCGGAGGCTAAAATGCCGTGGCCCGGCGCCGGGTGATCCTGGGTCAGGCTCCCAGTGGGGCCCGTAAGAAACTGAGAACTCTGGTAGAGCTCAGTCCAGTCGTCGGCATCGTGTCCCCAGCGGAGATAGGCGTTCAGCTTCGAGGTTATATTAAAATCGACGCGAACGATATCGTTGCGGCGAGGATGCGCGGCGCTGCCCGCCGATTGGAAGTTGTCCTGCAAGTATTGCGCGGTTCCCTGTGCGAAGCCTGTATTCGGGAGCGGGAAGAAATTGAGCATCGCCTGGCCCCAGCCGTTGATCCGGCTTTGGGGTACGATGTTCCCCGGGAACGGAGTCGCGACGCCCGCGGAGTTCAGGGCCAATGGATCGCTGACAACGATGAGGGCGTTCGAGCCGTTAACGCTCTGAGAAAAATTCCCGGTGCGCTCGAGCGCCGTCGGCATGCTGCGGTATTGGTTGGAGGCGTTTACAAGCTGCTGCGTGTATTCCTGCGACGCGAAGAAGAATACTTTGGTCTTAGCGATATTGAAGTGTTTGGGAACGAATACCGGGCCGCCGAGGCTCCAGCCGGCAATGTTGAACCGGTACCGGCTACGGGGCAGGCCGGTGATGTTATTGAAGAAATCGTTGGCGTTCAAATCCTCATTGCGGTGGGTCCACCAGCCGGAGCCATGGAACGTCTGGGTGCCGCTCTTGGTGACGACTTGAATGGCGCCGCCCGCGTTACGGCCGAATTCCGCCTGGTAGTTGGAAGTCAAAACTTTGACTTCGCCGATGGAATCGATGTTCGGCTCAAAGTGAGTAAAACAATTGCTGCAGCCCGTGTCCATGTCGGCGATGCCGTCCACCATGAAACCGGTGAGGCCGGTACTGCCGTTGAAGGTGAGGCCGCCCAGCACGCTTCCGCCGGTCGCGTCTCGCGCCACGGTGGTGTCCACCACGCCGGGAAGCATGCGCATGAAGCTCATCATCTCGCGGCCTCTAATGGCCTCGCTGTTGAGCTGGTTGCCGTCAATCACGGACGATCTCTCGGAACTGGAGGTCTGGACCGGCGTCACCTCGGCCGTCACCGTGACGGAATCGCTGACATTGCCGATTTCGAGTGTCAGACGCCCGACATCGCGATTCTCGCTGAGGCCGACGATAATGTCTTTCTCGACGCGGGACTTGAAACCTGTGGCTTGGACCGTCACCGTGTAAGTGGCCTGACTGATGTTCGGGAACCGGAACAGGCCCTGATTGTCGGTGGTCGCCTTGAGTACGGCGGCAGTCCCTTGATTAGTCAGTTGGACTGGCGCGCCCGGTACCACAGAGCCCGCCGGATCGACAACCGTACCCACCAGCGAGCCAGTAACCGTTTGAGCAAACGCGCAAGCGCTTACAAGCATAAACAAGCAAATCGACGCGGCTTTGTTTTGAAGCGTCATGAGACTTACCTCTCTTTCTCCAGGTTGAATGAGCCCAACCACGCGCTTAGCGATCTGTTAAGCATGGTTCGAGAATTTGCAAGACGTCGAGATTGTTTGCGAGGCAGGAAGACCGACGGGCGCGCCAGTTGCGTGGAACCACCGGATTTCGCAGGGGATTCGCGTACGTTATAGCACTGTACATAGCAGTGTGACCAGTCGATCGGGTTCAACTTATCGTTTGGAGCGGCGGCACGCTGTACGCCTTCACCGGCCCCGGAAAAGCCCTTCGGAGCCTGACCCCAAACACCGATCGCGAAACCACCCCGGGCGATGAACCAGACCGGCTCGCTGTTTGATCCCAAAGCTGACAGGAGCATGTGATCCTACCGTGCAAACTTCTTTTTTGGACTGACCCCGATGACAGCGTTTACATGAACGCTTAGAGGAGTATACGGCAGGACCAGTTCGCGAGTCAAACTAATTTTTCAGGCGAAAGTCGATGGCGATACATAGGGAGGTGATTCCCGGTTCCGGAGATGCCCTTGGACAGCCCCGGCAGCGCGGCTTGTAAGCATTGTCGTTAACAAATCAACCTGGCCGGCATTATTCAAGTGATCTGTCCGCTTTGTGAAACACGGCGATGGGGCCGTCCGGACCGCCTTTATTTTGGCCTTTGATCGCACTGTCCGCTCCATCTCGACCGCCATAGCCGGCGGTCTCATCCCCCACCGTCGCCGCTCGTCCCAGCTTAAAATAACACGGCTAGCTCGGCTAGCTGTAAGCGCTTGCGCGACTTGTTAAAAAGCAGTATCATTGGCCGTGCATGTGCCCTGCAAGGCGCTGCATCAGCTCGAGGAGGCTGCCAGTTCCCGGCTTCCGCCATGCGCCGGTCATGCTTCCCCCGACGAGACTTATGGAGATTTGAAGGTATGTTCACCAAGACCAGCACCCCGCCAGTGCTTTCACTCGCGGCCCTTTGCGTTTCGCTCGGCCTGCCAACCGCTTCACGCGCCCAGCCCGCAAGCGCGGTCGAAATCCAAATCAAAGCCGACCAGGTCGCCTCGCATGTCAGCCCGATGCTCTACGGACTGATGACGGAGGAGATCAATTATTCCTATGATGGCGGACTCTACGGGGAACTGGTTCGCAATCGCAACTTCAAGGAGGATGCCAAAGATGCCGTACATTGGCAACTGGTCGAGGAGCATGGCGGCGCCGGATCGACATCTCTCGACGCCAGCCAGCCATTCAATGACGTTATCCCCGCCAGCCTCAAGCTGACTGTGACGCAGGCCTCCGGGAATCAGCGTGTGGGTGTCGCAAACGACGGATTTTGGGGGATACCCGTGAGGCCGAATACGCCCTATCGCGCCTCATTTTATGCGAAGGCAGCCGCCGGGTTCACGGGGCCGCTGACGGTTGCGATCGTCGGCAACGATGGCGCGACCGTTCACGCGAGTGCGGAATTGGCGCGAATCACCCAGGATTGGAAGAAGTACGAGGTGACCTTGACTACTGGAAAAGGGCCTGTCGGAAAAGCCGGGCCATCCGCGGAGAACCGTTTGGTCATTTCGACCGGTAAAGCCGGCGCCGTCTGGTTCAACATGGTTTCGCTCTTTCCACCGACCTTTAACAACCGGCCCACCGGCAACCGTAAAGACATCATGCAACTCCTCGCCGACATGAAGCCGGCCTTCCTCCGTTTTCCGGGCGGCAATTACCTGGAAGGGAACACGGTGGGCACACGCTTCGATTGGAAAAAGACAGTCGGCGATATTTCGCAGCGGCCGGGGCACATGGACGATGCCTGGAGATACTGGTCGTCCGACGGCATGGGGTTGCTGGAATTCCTGGAGTGGTGCGAAGACCTGCATATGCAGCCCGTACTCGGTGTTTATGCGGGTTACTCACTGCGTAACGGGGCGCGATTCACGTCGGTTCCCGAACTGGAGCCTTACGTAAAGGAAGCGCTCGAAGAGATCGAATACGTGACCGGCGATTCCAGCACCAAGTGGGGTGCGCAGCGCGCCAAGGATGGACACCCGGCGCCGTTCCCGCTCGAATATGTCGAGGTAGGGAACGAGGATAATGCCGACCGGCAAGTAGGGAGTTACGAGACCCGGTTCGCACAATTCTTCGATGCCATCAAGGCGAAGTATCCTCAGCTCAAGCTGATCGCCACCACCGCGGTGACGACGCGCAACGCGGATGTGATCGACGAACACTACTACCGCCGCTCGGAAGAAGAGATGGCATTCCACGCCAACGATTACGACACGCGCCGCCGGACCGGACAACTGGTCTTCGTGGGCGAGTGGGCCACGCGCGTGGGCGACCCGACGCCAACCCTGGGCGCCGCCTTGGCCGATGCGGCCTGGATGACGGGCATGGAGCGGAATTCGGACCTGGTGATCATGGCCTCTTATGCGCCCCTTTTCGTCAACGTAAACAAGGGCGGCATGCAGTGGGTCACGGACATGATCGGGTACGATACTATGTCCAGCTACGGCTCGCCGACGTATTACGCGCAGAAGATGTTCAGTCTGTATCACGGCGACAATGTGGTTCCGCTTACGGCGCAGGGCGTCCCCACCAAGGAATGGCAGCCGCTAGCCGGGCGTGGATTCGCCCCTCCGCCGCCACCAGCGGCCGGAAGAGGTGGAGCGGCGCAGGCGGCGCCCATTCAAGCGCCGCCGCCGGGCGGGCCCGGACGCGGAGGCAGGGGTAACGGACAAGCGGGACCGCAACAGCCGCCGATGCCGCAACAAGTACCGTTGATGTTCTTCGATGCGACCCGCGACAGCAAGACGGGAGCGATTTACGTGAAAGTGGTAAACCGGGGCGGCACGCCGCAATCCGTGCACCTGGCATTGAGCGGAGTCACTGCCGTCGAGCCCGGCGGACAGGCCATTACGATGAGCGGGAGCGGTCCTAATGACACGAATTCGATTACGGACCCAACCCGGATCGTGCCAGTCACGACGAAGGTGGACGGACTGAGCGCGAACTTCACCCGTACATTCCCTCCGTATTCCATTAGTGTCTTGGAGATGAACGCGAAATAAGCAATGCCGGCGCGCGTTCCAGCGATGCCAAGCCGCTGAGGGAAACTTACTCATGAGACACTCGATGAGCGCTTCCATTCGGTGCGCGGCGCGCTGGCGGTCGCATGATATGCGGCCGTGGCTCAAGGCCTGGCCGATAGCAGCGTTCCTCCGACTAGTTCCGGGACCGCAAGATCCGGTGCTATTGTGAACCGCTTGCTGACGCGCGCGGACCCGATCAGAGCCGCGACCGTAAGTGAGTGATCTTTCGCAAGGGCACAAAATCGCGCGATCACACTACTGTTCGCACGCCGGCTCATAATGCTCTCCAAGTACTCCTGGACGGACACTCGCGAGGGAGTCGCCAGAGGGCCGCATCACTTTGATCCTATGCTTCCGCGCGGTTCCGAGGGTTGGCGCGCGAAACGCCCCCCAAGCCAAGCTACTTGAGTAAACTGGAAGCCAAAGCGCAAATGCCGAAGAACAAATTCACCCGCCGCGAGTTTGCGGCCTTAGGTTCAGCAGCGGCTTTGGCGCCCAAGGTTCTGGCGCAGGCGCGGCCTAGCGGCGCCATCCTCTGGTACAGGCAACCTGCGGAGACGTGGACCGACGCTCTGCCCATCGGCAATGGCCGCCTGGGCGCCATGGTGTTCGGCGGCGTGGAATCCGAGCGGCTGCAATTGAACGAAGACACGCTGTGGTCGGGTGGCCCGCGCGAATGGAATAATCCGGGGGCGAAGCAGCATCTCGCCGAGGTGCAGCGGCTGGTGCTCGAACAGGAAGATTACGTGGGCGCGGACCGCGAGTGCCGCCAGATGCAGGGGCCGTACAACGAGTCGTATCTGCCGCTGGCGAACCTGCACATTAAGATGGAGCACGCGGGCCCGGCGCAGGATTACCGGCGCGAGCTCGATTTGGATACGGCGATTTCGCGGGTGAGCTATCGCGTGGGCCGCGCAGAGTACATGCGCGAAGCGTTCGCTTCGGCGCCGGACCAGGTGATTGTGGTGCGGCTGACAACGTCCGATCCGGCGGGCATGAAGCTTGCGCTTTCGCTCGACAGCCCGGTGCAGTCTACGTCCGAAGCGCGCGCGGGCGGTGTCCTGCGGCTCATGGGCAAGGCGCCGGCGCATGTCGTTCCGAACTATGTGCGGTCGGCGAATCCGGTCGTCTACGACGAGGCCGAAGGCAGAGGCATGCGCTTCGAAGCGGCAGTCCGGGCGGTCGCCGAGGGTGCGCTGCGGCCTGATGGCAACGTGCCGCGGCCGGATGGCAACGTGCTGCGCGTGGAAGGCGCGCGGGCGGTGACGCTGTGGATCGCCGGCATCACAGGGTATCGCGGGTTTGAGCGGGCGCCGGACGGTTCCGCGGCCGACATTGCCGCGGTATGCCGGAGCCGGTTGGAGGACGCGCAGGCGAAAGAGTACCTGGCCTTGCGCGCGGCGCACATCGCGGATCACCGAAGATTGTTCCGGCGCGTCTCGCTGAAACTTCCCAAGCTCGCACTGGCCGACGCGCCCACCGACGAACGGTTGCGCGCCTTTGCGGAGCGGCCCGACCCCGACTTGGTGGCGCTCTATTTCCAATATGGGCGGTACTTGCTGATAGCGAGCTCGCGTCCGGGGTCGCAGCCGGCGAACCTGCAAGGCATCTGGAACGAGCTGGTGCGGCCGCCGTGGAGCTCCAACTGGACGGCGAATATCAATGTGCAGATGAACTACTGGCTGGCGGAGACGTGCAATCTGAACGAGTGCCATGAGCCGCTGTTCAATCTGATCGAAGGGCTCGCCAAGACGGGCGCGCGTACGGCCGAAGTCAATTACGGCTGCCGCGGGTGGGTGTCGCATCATAACGTGGATATCTGGCGGCAATCGGCGCCGGTGGGCGATTTCGGGCAGGGCTCGCCGACGTGGGCGAACTGGAGCATGAGCGGGCCGTGGCTGTGCGCGCATCTGTGGGAGCACTATGCCTTCACCGGCGATTCCACATTCTTGCGCACGCGGGCATATCCGCTGATGAAATCGGCCGCGGAGTTTTGCCTGGACTGGCTGGTGGAACGGAAAGACGGGCGGTTGACCACGTGCCCGTCGGAATCCACCGAGAACAACTTTGTGACGCCGGATGGGCGGACGGCGGAAGTCAGCGACGGCTGCACCATGGATATGGCGCTGATCTCCGAGTTGTTCGCCAACTGCATGGAGGCGGCGCGCGTGTTGCGGACGGATGCGGAATTCGCCGCGAAGCTGAAGGTATTGCGGGCGCGGCTGATTCCGTATCAAATCGGCAAGCACGGCCAGTTGCAGGAATGGTCGAAGGATTTCGAGGAGAAGACGCCGGGGCAGCGGCACATGTCGCATATGTACCCGCTGTTTCCGGGGAGCGAATTCACGTCGCGGAGGAATCGCGAGTTTTGGAAAGCGTCGCGGGTTTCGCTGGAGCGGCGCCTGGCGGCGGGCGGCGCGTATACGGGTTGGAGTCGCGCGTGGGCGATCGGGTTTTGGGCGCGGCTGCTGGATGGCGAGAAGGCGTATGAATCGGTGGCGATGCTGTTGAAGCACAGCACGGGGCCGAATTTATTCGACACGCATCCCGCGGGCGATTCGTGGATCTTTCAGATCGACGGCAATTTCGGAGGAACGGCGGCGATTGCGGAGATGCTGCTGCAGAGTCACGATGGCGGCATCGACTTTCTGCCCGCGCTTCCAGCGGCGTGGCCGGATGGCAGAGTGACGGGATTGCGGGCGCGCGGCGGCGTGGTGGTGGATCTTCAATGGTCCGGGGGAAAGGCGACGGACGCCAGGCTGCACGTTGGACAGGCGGGCGATTTGCTTTTGCGGACAGCGGCTGGAACGCGCGTCAGGGAAGTTAGGGGACCGGCGCGATGGGTGTTCGATACGCAGGATGAGGGGCGGCCGGTGGTCTTGCGGCGGCAAGCGGATGGGGCGGTGCTGCTGCGGCTGAGGTCGGGCGGGGTTTATGTGATGACGCTTGGTTCTTGAGGATTGCGATGCGGGTCAAGCTGCAAATTGCGACTGCCGGCGATGTCTCGGATCTGGTGTCTCTACGAACCGCGGTTTACCAGCATCTGACATCGCAATATGGGAAGGGGCACTGGTCGTCGGGGTCGACCGAAAAGGGCGTGCTCTTCGCCATGAGACATTCGACAGTGTATGTGGCCAGAAGCCGCAATGGGCCGATTGCAGCCTTGACGCTCTCCACCAAAACGCTTTCCGCGAACAAACCCTGGGCCATCGACAGGAAGTATTTCAGCGCGAGCAAGCGGTCGTTGTATCTTACTGCGATGGCGGTCAGTCCCGACGATCAGCGCAAGGGCATCGGCAGGCTTTGCATCAATGGGGCGCGCCGGATAGCCGGGGAATGGCCGAGCGATGCCATTCGGCTGGATGCTTATGACGCCGAGGCCAGCGCGGGCGAATTCTACCGGAAGTGCGGTTTCCGGGAGGTTGGCCGCGCAACGCATCGAAATGTGCCGTCGATCTATTTTGAAATGTTGGTTTGAGATCGACTCGTTGTGAAGAGGCGGTTTCCGGGCATCTCTCAGGCGCGGCGGCCGGTGGGCGGCCGTTCGGATCAGCCACGAGCAGGAGCCGCCCGTGGTAGTCTCGGATGAGGAGCCGAAGCCATGGAAGTGCATATCGCCCCCGATTTGCAGGAGAAACTGGAGCACAGCGCCGCCAAGCAAGGCCGCGATGCGGATGAGCTGGTGCAGGAAGCTCTGGCCCGGTATCTGGCGGATGAGGAGCGATACTTGGGGTACGCGGAAGGCTGGACGGATGACGAACGGCTGGCCGCAATGTCCCATATCGAAGAAGGCTTCTTACAAGCCGAGCGGGGCGAGTTGATCGATGGCGATCAGGCCCGCCGCGAAATACAGGTGTTGCAAGACGCTTGGCGGCAACAGCGCCAATCCGCCCGATGAGGGCTTATGCCCTCACGCCGCTCGCAAAAGCCGACATCTTCGACATTTGGGCTTATGTCGCCGACGATAACGATGATGCAGCCTACCGCGTAACGCAGGCGATCTATGACGCCTGCGAGTTCGTGGCCAAGCAGCCTTTTCTTGGTCATTCCCGTAAGGATCTGACCAAGCGGGCGCTTCGGTTTTGGGTAGTCACCCCGTATCCCAATTACGCCATCGTTTACCGGCCTGAAACCACGCCGGTGCAAGTGGTGGCTGTTTTGCATGGCAAAAGGGATGTCAGGCGGATTCTGAAAAATCGCCTGCAGTAGCTCACAGAACGGCGATTGCGCGGCCGTGGGCGGCGGCCTGGCGGGCGAGCTCTGTCTGAGCCTCGGGTGTGATGTCAACCCTGTCGCGATTCCAACGTCAAGGATGGCGCCCTTTGTGTGCCGGATAGGAAGCAGGAGGCAGTCGCATAAGGGGTATCCTCAGATCAGAACCGAAGCGACGAAAATGCATTTTGCGCCCGAGGTGCAATGGAAGCCGGTGCGCACCACATATAATCCTCATGCGAGAGGGCCGGATTTCCCACGTGATAAGTGACGAGGCCCAGGGAATATCGGAAGTGCAATTCCAATCTGCGATCCTCTCGCCTAAATTCCCCGCCAGCGAACGTTCCACCGCTGCCGACGCCAGCCGATATCGGAGTGTACACAAATGCAAGGGACTGCATGAAGCTGTCTAATATCTCGACGCCTGCCTTGAGCCCCTGTGAAATCTCTTTATCCACGGTCTCTCCTCATCCGCGGGCCCGGCGCTACGACACTGCTGCGCAGGCCATGGGCCCGCGCCACTAAGCTAAGCTAAAAGCCGCTCGTAGGCATCGGTTACTGCGTCCCAGGAATAACGCTGGCGTACGCGCTCCATCGCGCGGTTACGTAGTGACTCGCGTTCGCTCTCACTCATGCGCAATACGAATTCGAGTTTTTCGACTAGCTCTTCGGGCTCGAATGGGATGCCTGCGTCGCCGGCGACCTCGGCGTTCTCCGGCGTGTTGCGGTAGAGCGCCAGGGCGCCGCGCCCCATGGCTTCGATTAGAGCGGGATGCGTTCCGCCGACCTCGGTGGCGTGGATGTACGCGAAGCAGTGCGAGCCCAGCTCGCGGTAGCCGTCGCCGTAAATCGCGCCGGGCATTACAATGCGTGCGTCTCTGGTGTCGCGTACGCGCTGAATGTATTCGGGCGCATAGGGGGCGTCGCCGACGAGCGCAAGCTTCATCGGAGTGCTTACCTTCTCAAACGCTTCGCGCACTGCTAGCGGGTGATTCTCCGGCTCCAGGCGGCTTACGTAGAGAAAGTATCGGCCAGGCTCCAGGCCGAGCTTTTGGAGCGTCGCGGTGGTGTTCACTTTGCCTACTTCGGCGCCGTAGGGAATGAACGTGCTCCGCTTGCCGTAACGCTGCCAGTAGTAATCCTGGATGGTGCGGGCGTCGGTGACTACGGTACTGGGGCAGAACGTGGCGAGCCATTCGGAAAGCAGATACCAGGCTTTCGCCAGGCGGTTCCACTTCTTGCGCTTCCGCTCGATGCCATCGACGTTGAGCGCTACGGGAATCCCGAGCAAGCGTGGCCATAGCGTGAAGATGGCGTTGGCGCCGTTGCAGTAGAGCGCCACGTCCTGCCGGTGAATCATAAGATGGAGGGTCGAAAGAAATGTGTGCGCCAGGGTGTCGAAGTATTTGTGGCGAATAGTTGGAAGATACTGCAAGCGGACGCCCCGGTAGACCGGGTCGTTGAATCGTTCGCGGCAATAGACGGTGACCTGGTGTCCGCGCGCTACGAGTCTGGTGGAAAGCTCTTCGGCGAAGGTTTCGAATCCGCCGTAATTGGCGGGGATGCCGCGCGTGCCAAGCAGAGCGATCCGCAGAGCCTTGCGCACGCTTACATTCGCGCGGACTTAGCGGCTTCGCGCGCGGCCAGGCGTGGCGTCTTTTTCGGCGCCTGCTTGCTTACGGGAGCGTATTCGAACCAGCTCGCCATGTATTCGCAATCCACGCGGCGGCTGGATTGAATCAGGCGGCGCTTGGCCCAGAATCGCCGGAAATCGCGCGCCAGAATCCAGAAGGCCTTGAGCGAGGTGTGCTCCCACAGCAGGCAGCACATGATCACGGTCAGATCGCGCGTGGTGATGGAAACCGCATTGCGGCGATAGAGGTCCGGAGAGATGTTCTTGATGCGCATCAGGAAGCGGTTCTTCACCGAGTGCATATTGATCTCAGGCGGCAGCGCGCGCCGGTTGCCGGGCAAAACTTTGCGAACGTGATAACCGCGGGCATACGGCGCATAGAGGCACTTCCAACCCATCAACTGCGCCCGCCAGGCCACATCCGCGTCTTCGCGGTAGACGAAGAAATCGGTATCGAAGAACTCGCCGTCGAGCGAAATATCCTCGATCATGGCGCGCCGGTAGAGCGCCGCGGCGGCGGTGGCGCCGAACACATATTCGTATTGCAGGTAGTGGCCGTTATCCACTTCCTGGCTGCCGCGGTCCAGGTGCCGCAACATGGGGTTGAAGTAGATGCCGGTGGAATCGACCACGGGCTTTTCCGGGATCTCGAAGTGCGCCGTCATGGTGAGCAGCTTGCCGCACACCGTGCCGATCTTGGGATCGAACTGGCTGCCGTCCATCAGCGCCTGAATGAAATTCGGCAGCAGCAGAACGTCGGGGTTCAGGGTCAGTACCCAGTCGCCGCTCGACAGCCGGATGGCTTGATTCTGGGCTGCGGCGAAACCGGCGTTTTCCTGGTTGTAGTAGATCTGGCAGCGGTCTTCGAACTGTTCCAGAATGTCGATGGTGCCGTCGGTGGAAGCGTTGTCCACGATGACGATCTCTTTGAGCGGATAGCGCTGCTCGAGCACCGATTCGATGCAGCGCTTAATGAAGCGGCCGCTATTATATGTAACTAATGTTACGGATACAAAGTCGTTTTGCGCCATGAAAAAGAACCTAAAAACCGGAACTTCTTTTCAACATCCGTGTAATTAACTAGTAGGACCAGACGGAACCTGTTGGTCCTTCCAGCCGGAAAAAAAACACCGGCTGGCAAGCCGCACGACTCTTCTGCAGGCTGCCATGGGCTGCGGGCTCCGCCGCCCGAGCGCCTCAATGAGGCCTCGCGCGAAGGACCCTGTTACGACGGCCAAACACATCACCCGGAAGGCTAACGGGCTACAGTGTTTAGCAGTATACCTCAGTAGACTACGATACCAATAAAAGTGCCGCATCTCCACAGTCAACTGCGGGATGGAATGTGCGCCGGTATGTTTGGCAACAGCCGCCGGCGTATGATATAGGACATAAGCTTGGTTCAGCGCGCGGCGGCAGAAATCCACATCTTCAAACCACAGAGGGTAAAAACCCTCGTCGAATCCACCCAATTTCTCCCAAACCACGCGGCGGATCATGAAAAACGCCCCCGCGGGCTGTTCCACGGGTTGTGCCATACCGGCGCGCGACTCGCAATTCAGATCCAAAGCTCGGTAGCGGCGGTTCACGGGATTGTTGGGCCAGATACGGTTCAGCAAGAGGACTTCCAAAACCAAAGCGGCGGCCGTGGGGAGCCTCCGGAACATGAATCCTGTCTGCGGATTGCCGTTGAGATCGACCAGACGCCCGCCGGCGCCGGCCGATCGCGGCAGATCGCAAGCCTGGCGCAACGGCTCGATAGTGGTCAGCAGTATGGCATCGGGATTCAAAAGCAGAATATAGGGGCAGCTCAATGCGGAAAAGCCTTGATTGACGGCCCCGGCGAAGCCGCGGTTGGTGGAGTTGGCGACGAGTCTGGCGCCCCGCCGCGCGACCTCGGCGATGGTGGCGTCATGCGAGCCGTTATCGACTACCACCACTTCGGCGCCGGTGGCGAGAGCGGCGTCGAGGCACGCGCCGATTTCAGCCGCCGAATTGTAGGTGACGATGACGATTCCGATGGCGGACATGTGTCACTTTGCCTCACCGGCAGTCAGTAAAAAGTACAACCGCCAGTACGCGTCATAACCGGTGGACGCCTGAACCTCGCGAATGGTCCGTTCGCCCGAGCGCAATAGATCCGCCAGCACTTTGGCGTCGATCGGAGTGCAACTCCTACGCATGACGGAGAACTTGCGCATGCCTTGCGCCGCTCCGCGAATCCACGGGATGCCGGCGCCGTGCCGTACGGCTAGAGCGCCCCACAGAGATTGGGCGACGAAGATGGGCCAAAACCATCGCGCCAAAATTGGGGCTGGGTAATGGCGCGCCAGCAGAAAAAGCTGGTTGCGGGCGATGCGGCGGACGGTTTCCGGGTGCCATCGGCCGAGAGTGGCGCTGCCATGATGCCAGGCGACCGCTGCAGGGTCGTAAACGCCGTCGAGCGATTGCGCGGCGCAGCGCATGCCGAAATCGACGTCTTCCAGATACGATTCGAAGCGCTCCTCGAGAAGACCCACGCGGCGGAACAACTCGGCTCGGAAGAGCGCGGCGGTCCACGGCGCGGATGGGATGCGGCGAGGCTCGGCGAACGGCGGGCCATCGGGGCGACCGCCGCCGATGCGCCAGGCGGCGCCGCCGCGGCAGACTGCGTCGAAGGTCCCGTCGATGCGGCCGGGCGAAGCCGCGGAAAGAATCTTGCCCGTGGCGAACCAGGCATTAAAACCGGCGGCCCTGGCGCCGGCTCCCCTGGCATCCAGCAGGGTAGCGAAGTAATCGGGCGCCAGCTCGACGTCGCTGTTCAGGACGGCGATCCACTCGGCGCGGCTTTCGCGGATTCCACGATTGACGGCCGCCGCGAAGCCGGCGTTGCGGCCCATGGCGATTACGCGCGCGCCCCGCCGGCAGGCAACATCGGGGGCGCCATCGGTGGACCCGTTGTCTACCACGATCAGCTCGGAAGCGGGCCGGGTTTGCCGCTGCACGCTGGCGATGAGGCGCTCCATCAGCTCGCGGCCATTCCACACGGGCACGATAGCGGCGATGCTCATCGGAAGAACCGCTTTTTCGCCAGGAATGCCAAATTTTGAATTCCGTCGCGCCAAATGTTGAGCTTGGTTTCGCCGACGCGCGACGAATACTGGATGGAGATTTCGCCGAAGCGGATGCCGGGGTTGCGCAACGCCTCGATTTTGATCTCCTCGGAAAAGGCCATGCCATCGGCTTCCAGCTTCATCTTCTGCAAAATGGAGCGGCGGAAAATCCACATGCCGGATTGCGAATCGCGCACCCAGCGAAAAAAGAGCAGCGACATGGCGATGGAAAGTCCCAGGTTTCCGATTTTGTTTTTGAAGCTCATGGCGCGGCGGTTGCGCACGGGAAAGCGCGAGGCGTTGAGAAAATCGACGTCAAGATGCAGAAAGGCTTCGATGAGATAAGAGAGCGCATCGACGGGGTAACTATGATCGCCATCGAGGGTGATGACGATGTCGCTCGTGGCGGCGGCGAACCCGCGCTTGTAGGCGCGCCCATAGCCGCGCTGCTCTTCGCGGATCACTTTCGCTCCCAGTGAATTGGCGACGTCCGAGGTGCGGTCGGTGGAGGCATTGTCCACCACGATGACCTCGTCGACGAATTCGGGCATGCCGCGCAATACTTTTTCGACGCCCTGTTCCTCGTTGAGGCAGGGAGTTATGACGGTGATCGATTGGCCCTTATACATGGGGGGGAGCGCTCCGCCGGCAAGCATAGTCCTCAACGCGGAGCAACGGAGATGCGAAGGCAGCGCGGAGCTTTTGGGCGTCCGGGATCTGCGTCCTGCCGACACCAGTTTTAATCGGGAACTCCGTAGCTCTCCGGAAACTTACCGCAACTCGTCGATTTCGCACGATGGTTTTTCGGGTGCCAATCTCGCGCGAGAACCGAAGCGCGTTCACACGATTGTGAACGCTGCACGCATGAGTGCGCGCGCCACGAATTGCCCCACAATTGCGCACCAACGTGGGACAGACGCTTTCGTCTGTCAACCACAGTGCGCCAACCACACCGGTTGATATGATAGATGGGATGAAGCGGCTTTCAATACTTTTATTGTCTTGCGGGACTTTATTGTCTTGCGGCTTGGCCTGCGCGGCCGATCTGGCGGGAGTGCGCTCGGTGTACATTCTGCCAATGCGCAGCGGACTCGACCAATTCCTGGCGAACCGTTTGACCAACGGCGGCGTGTTCCGCGTGGTGACCGACCCGAAGCTCGCCGACGCGGTGCTGACGGACCACATCGGCGAGACGTTTGAGGCGCAGCTTGAAGAAATGATTCCGAACCCGGAGCCGGTCAAGAAACTTACGCCGCCAGCGACGGCGCCGCCGCTGAAGAAGGAAGACGAGCCCTCGAAATCTTTGCTCGGGTCGATCGTCGACCCGGACGCGAAGCAGCCCAATCCGGCCCGCAACTCGACGTTTGGGCGCACGAAAGGCACGGTGTTTCTGGTGGACCAGAAATCGCGCCAGGTGCTGTGGTCGGTGTACGACCTGCCCAAGGGATCGGATTCGAAAGAAATGGATCGCACCGCCTCCGATATTGTAAGCCGCATCAAGAAGGACCTGGGTACGGGGAAATAACCGGAGGGGACAAGCGGCGTTTTGCGGCAACTATCTCGCGATAGCCATCTACCAGTTTCCGCGTAATCGCGCCCATATCCCAATTGGCTTCCACCTCCGCGCGGGCGCGCGACGCCATTTGCGCGGCCGCGGCGGGGTCTCTCAGCAGATCGAGCGTACGCGCCGCGAACAATACGGGGTTGTCCGCCAGGGCGCAGATTTCGCCGTCTGCGCTCGCGAGACCTTCGGCGCCCACGAAAGTGGACACAGCGGGAATGCCGGCGGCAAAGGCTTCGAGCAGTTTCACGCGGACGCCGGAACCGCTCAAGATGGGACAGACGAATACGGAGTATTGCGCCAGCGGCACGCGGACGTCATCCACGTATCCCAGCATTTCCAGATGTGCGGCGGAATCGGCATAAGCGTGCGGCGGTGGAGGGTCGGAGCCCGCGATGACCAGTTTCGCCGCCGGTTCCTGTTTGAGGATGTGCGGCAAGACTTCGCGGACGAACCAATCCACCGCGACGCGGTTGGGGTCGTGACGGAAGCTGCCGACGAATAGCATGGTTAGCGGCTGGCGGCCAGCCGGGCGGAACTGGTAACTGGACGTATCTATACCAGCTCGGAGGCCGGCGTGCAGATGGAGATCGGGGCGGAAACTCAGCAGATAATCGCGATTCGCGGGCGTGCAAACCTGCACCTGATCGAAGCCGGGCAGCGCGCGCAATTCGTACCGCAGCGCGCGCAGGTACTCAACGCGCGCCTTGATTTCGGCAATAGAGCCGATGTGGTGGCCGAAGCCGCGGCTGATCGATTGGAAGTACACGTCATGCTCGAACAGCGCCGTGGCGATGCGTTGAAATGCCCCGCGGTATTGCGCCATGGGCGTGTACTCGAGCTGCAATACGTCGATTCGCTTTTGGTAGAGCACACGGTGGATGAGCCATTCGAGATCCGGATTCGCGACCTCGCGGACGGCGTAGGGGTTGAGCGAGCCCATGTCGCGCGGACGGCCGCTGGGGCGCACCAGCCACTCGGCGGAAGCGCAGAATTCGCGTAGCTCCAAGTTGTCTTTCTCCTGGTGCGCATAGTCGAGCAACTCTACCACATGCACCTCGGCAAGCTTCGCCATTTCACGCAGTGTCTGGTACATAAAAACGCCGCCGCCGTGGACCGGAGGGCAGATGGGGTAGGGCGAAACGAAGAGGACGCGCAGTAACGGTAGCGCCGGCGGTCTTGCCGCCGGTGAGGCCGTGGATTCGATATCCGCGAAACGGTCGCGGTAATATCCGCCGAGCGGACGCAGGAAGGCTTCGGTGTCGCTGATTCGCGCCAGGCGCCGCGCCCGGCGGCGCGACCGCACGGCTTGCGGCAATTGCCGGAACGCGCGCCACATGGCGGCAAGATTCGGCCGGCCCGGCACATCGCCGAAGATCACGCCGATAATCGCTCCCGCCCAGATAAAGCAGAAGTGCGCGGCCAGGCGGGGCCATTCGTGAATATTCTTCCAGCAGAACAGTAGGTAGTTCTTCTTGAGAACGTTTTGGATGTACTCTTCGCTGAAGCGCTTGCCGATGGTGCCGCGATGCTCGTGGTAGACCACGCTCCGCGGTTGATAGAGCACCTTCCAGCCGCGCTTCCACGCCATGTAGCCCAGATCGCCGTCTTCCAGGTAGAATGGCTCCAGCAGCGGGTCGAAGCCGCCCAGTTCGAGGAATTTTTCGCGATCGAATGCGCATGAGCCGCCGCCGCCGTAGAAGCACGGGAACAGATCGGTCACGGCGGGGTCGATGCGGTGGCGCACGCGCAGGCCGCCGTCTTCCCACCAGCCTTGCGTGAGGCCGGTTTCCTCACGGAGCTTGGCGGGGTCGCTGAAAAAGATCTGGCACGAGACGGCGAAGACGCCGGGGTCGCGGAAGCCGTCGAGAAGCGGCGACAGAAAATCCGGGGCCACGCGCATGTCGCTGTTCAGCAGGATGACGACGCGATTCTTGGCGGCGCGGAAGCCCGCGTTCGATCCGCCGCCGAAGCCGAGATTCTTTTCGAGGGCGATGAGCTTGACCTGCGGGAAAGCGGTGCGGATGAACTCGGCGCTGCCGTCGGTGGAACCGTCATCGACGATGATAATTTCGTTGGCGGGGTTGGTGGAGAAGGCTTCGACCACCGAAGGCAGGTACTTTTCGAGCAGGTCCTTGCCGTTCCAATTGGGGATCACGGCGGAGGCGCCCGGGTTCGTGGCGCACGCACTCATGCGTGCAGCNNCTTTCGCGCCGCTCCCCCGCATTACGCGTGAACAAGTCCGTCAGCAGCAGCGCCATGGCGCTGAAAATCACCAGAAACGGCGAGATCAGCAGCAAGGGCAGCGCGCGAACCAGGCGTTTCAGGAAGGCCATTTCTTCTCTTAAAAGTCCAATCTCACTTCCGACCCGGCGGCGACCATGCTCCCGTGTCGCTGGGGAACCAAAGGGCGTTCACACGAGTGTGAACGCTGCACGCATGTGCCCAGAGGGCGCCCAGTGCGCCACGAATTTCACATTTTAGCTGGCGGGGAATGCCGGACCGAGGCCCACCTTGCGCCCGAGCTTCACCCAGCGGGATTCGTGGAAGAGCGTCACCTGTCGTTGCAGACTCTGCCCTTCGGCTTCGAGCCGGTGCGCCCACGCGGTGCGCTCGTCCAGTTCCTTTTCGGTACGGTGCAATGCCTCCACGGCGCGGACCAGCTCCGCGGTTTGTTTGGCCACATCGGCCTTGAGGCTGGTTTCCACGTCGATGGCCCACTGCGTTTTTTCTTGGGATTCGCTTTCCAGATCGCGGACCTTGGCGGCGTATCCTTCGGCCACTTCGCGCGCGTTCCGCTGGTCGCGCGCCAACTCTTCCTGCAACTCGGCCACCCGCGCGCGCCGCGCTTCCACCTCCTGGTTCAGCCGCTCGGCCCACACGTTGCTGCGATTCAGCTCCTCGGTTTGCCGCTGGTGTTCCCGCTGCAATTGGGCAAGCTCGCTCTTTGCCGTCTCCAGCCAATCGTCCTTCTGCGACAGTTCCCGTTCCAGCAGCCCGATGTGGCGCTCGCGCTCGCGCAGCACGTTGCCGGCGCGCGGTACGTAGACAAATGTCGGGTTCCCAACTTGCGAGCGATTCGCGCAGACTGCCACGAAGAAATGCGATTCCTCAGGCGCGGCAGATCCGGAATCGACGCGGACCTCCACGGTGTTGCCTGCTTCGTGGGGCTGAAACGTGACGCCCTCCACGTGGTTTTCAAGGAACAGCGAAACGTGCGGGAAGACCGACCGCAATTCGTCGCGGAACTCCTCGAACTCGAATTCGTGTACGTGGAATGGATTGGCGCCCTCAGCGCCGCGCGATTCCGTGTAGTAGAGCTTGTTGGGCGTGGAGACGATGAACTGGCCGTTCGGCGCCAGCGTGCGGCGCGCTTCGCGCAGGAACCGGGCCCAGCCCGTGAGATGCTCGATTACTTCGAACGCCACGATGAGATCGAAGCTGCCATCGGCGTGGGGAAGCGCTTCGCACGAAGCCAACTCGAACGAGAGATTCGGCATCGGGTAAGTGGCACGCGCGAATTCGATGGCATCGGGCGACGAATCGATTCCCACTACGCTCAACGCCGCGCGCGCCAGTTCGGCCGAGCCGTACCCGGCGCCGCATCCGGCATCGAGCGCGCGTTTTCCGCGCGCCAGCCGCGCTGCGAAAGCGTAGCGCGCCATATGCTCGTTCAACAGGTCGATATCCACCTGGCCCGGTATCACCCGCTCGCCCGTAAATTCAGCCAATCAGCTTCTCCAATGGCATCTCCAATACAGGGGCGGGTTCGGATGCGCCGCGAATCCGCGCGTTCACTTCGATACGGCAGGGCAGGTGCATGTAGCCGTAGGTCTCCGCTTCGGAGCGGCTCATTTGCAGCGTGACGGCGTTATCGATCCAATCGCACATGGTGTAGCCGTCGAGCGCTCCATCGGCGATCGCGGGCGAAAAAGAGAATGATGCCGGGTATAACTCCGGCAGATCCAAATAGAAGTCTACGGTAATGATATCGCCCGCCTGCATGGGCTCGATTTGGTACCCTTCGCGCACGGTATTGGTGCCCGAAAAATCCATGCCGAGCTGATTGCGCAGCATGAAGCCGACGTTGGGGATGGCCACGTATGCGCCGGCGCGCGCGCTGATGCGAACCAGGATCCGCGATGCCGGCTGGAGCATGTGGAGCGGGCGCCCGTTCTCATCGAGCACGGCGATGCCGATGATCCGGGCCTTGCCGTCGCCGTGGCGATGGTCGATATTCGGAATGGTCTCGACGATTTCCGGCGCGCGGATGGCCGCGGCGGCGGTTCGCGGCGCGTGGCTTTCTACTTCGTGCAGCCGGTAGGTGGAATCCTTGGCGGCGGTGGCGGCCAGATACTTCGAAATCACCCGCTCGGGCGATCCCAACTCCACGACGCGTCCATGATCGAGCCACATGGCGCGGTCGCCGATGGCCTTCACGTCGGCGACGGCATGGGAGACAAACAGGATGGTGACGCCGCGCGCACGCAGCTCATGCACCTTGCGCATGCAGCGGTGGCGGAAGTAGAGATCGCCCACGGCTAAGGCTTCATCCACCAGCAGAACCTCGGGATCGACATTGATGGCCACCGCGAAGGCCAGGCGCACCACCATGCCGCTCGAATAGGTTTTCACGGGCTGGTTGATGAACTCGCCGATTTCGGCGAAGCTCTCGATGTCCTTGTAGCGCGCGTCGATCTGTCGTCTGGTGAGGCCGAGAATGGACCCGTTCAGATAGACGTTATCGCGCCCGCTGAATTCCGGGTTGAAACCCGCGCCCAATTCGAGCAGCGCCGAAACCCGGCCGTTCACGGCGATGCTTCCCTTGGTGGGATGCATGATTCCGGCCACCATTTGCAGCAGCGTGCTTTTGCCCGATCCATTTTCGCCGACGATGCAGAAGGTTTCGCCGCGCTTGGCTTCGAAACTGACATCGTGCAGCGCCCAGAAATCGCGATGGCAATTGAGGCGGTTGAAGGTGAGCAACTCCTTCAGACGCCCGGCGGGCGCGTCGTAGATGGAGTAGCTCTTGGAAACTGCCTGGAATTCGACGGCGTTCACGATGGAAGAAACACCAGTGTAACGGAAGTGGGATGAGCGGCGCTTTGAGGAGAACGGAGCAACGGAGCAGGCGTACCGATGGAGCGCTGGGAGCGTTACTGGAAGGTCGCGCCGCGCTTGAACCCGTCAGAGGGCTCCGACAAATTCTTCGATGGTGAGACCGGCTTGCCGAAGAATATTCCGGAGCGTGCCGACAACAACGAAGCGATGGGTTGGGACCGTCACTCGCCTCTCGCCTTTGGTCATTGGACATGGGAACCTTTTTGGCGTACTGGCTCGAGGCCAAGCCGTTGAAGAGCTTTGACAATCTCGGCTCCGGAAAGATCACGGGGAAGTTTCACGCCGGGACAAGGATCGCATCGTTTACAAAATGAAGACGGATGCGGCGCGGAGTTTCTTCGCCATCGAAATGAACGCTGACTGCTTCCATGACTTGCTGCTGCAAATCACGGAGGTCTTCGCCCTGCGTCGTAATGCCACCCGACCCGTGTGGTCCGTCCCATGACGCGACCAGGAAGCCCGATTCCTCATCCCGCTGCACCTGAAAGGCGATTTCGTCCATGCACTTTTAACCATAGCGCGGCGCTCTGACGCGGTCAATGGCAATGCGGGGCCGCATGCACCCAGAGTTTGCAAGCATCCATAATAGGGAAGAAGAGTTGCTAGAGGTAAACGATGGAACCGAATCATACTCAAGAACGCCAGCAGGCCCACGCGCTGCTTGATATGCTGCCGGACGAGAAGCTGAACGCGGTGCGTAACCTTCTCGAAGTGATGGTGGAGCCGCTCTCGCGCTCGTTGGCTCTGGCTCCCGTGGAAGAGGAGGAGATTACACCCGAGACGGCCGCCGCGTTGGACCGCGCACGCGCTTCCCTATCTCGTGGCGAAGGCATCCCGCACGACGAGATCCGCCGCGAGTTCGGTTTGAGCAATTGAGCGCAGACGCCGCACCCCGTAGGATCTCCGTAATCTGGTCGGCCGAGGCACGCGCCGATCTCCGCGCCATTTGAGCGCAGCCCGGCCATCCGGATTCGTCATTGCGTCGAACATTACCTTGCCAGCCGCAACGGCGCTTTGAAAAAACTCAAGCCTCCGTTCTCCGGATTCCGCCTACGCTAGCGACTACCGCGTCTTCATCGACTCGAAGGATGAAAACGTCATCGAAATCACCGCTGTTCGACACCGGCGCGAGGCCTACCGATAAAGAGTATCGATCAAGGTCTCAGGCATCTCACGTTGAGATGCGTTCCGGCGGATCGCGCTCGACTGTCCACACCAATTTCGTGTACACTGGAATTGTATGAGGAATGTCACCCTCAGTGCCGAAGAAGAGTTGATCGAACAGGCCCGCCAAATCGCGCGCGCGAAGCACACAACACTCAACCAAGCTTTTCGGGACTGGCTGAAAGACTATACGGCGCGGGAGAGCGGTCTGCGGGAATACAAGGCGCTGATGCGCAGTCTTGCCCAATCGGGAGTGCGGGCCGGACGCAAGTTCTCGCGAGAAGAGATGAATGAGCGTTAGAGCGTTTCTAGACACGAATATCTTTGTGTATGCCGTCGACCAGTGTGACGACCAAAAGAAGGCGACTGCCGATGCCCTGATCGGTCGCGCGATCGATCGAAAAACCGGAGTTGTCAGCTATCAGGTGGTTCAGGAGTTTCTGAATGTCGCGCTGAAGAAGTTCGCGGTCCCCTTCACCACCGAGCAGGCGCGGCTGTATATCGGCGCGGTATTCCGGCCGCTGTTCGCGGTGCAGCCCTCGATGGGGCTGTTCAGCGATGCCCTCGACATCCGTTCACGCCACCGTCTCTCCTGGTACGATTCCCTGATCGTCGCGGCCGCGGTTGAAGCGGGGTGCTCGGTTTTGTATACCGAAGATCTCCGCCATGGAACAAAGATTAGCGGCGTGCGGATCGAGAATCCGTTTCTGTAGCCTGCCGGATGCCGGCACCGGCGGCAATGTCTCGACCCGTTCAGATGGACGCGCCCCGCTCCGTTTCCGCTTCCCTGCGAATCAACTTCCAAAGCGCTTCGACATGCTCGCGCTCGGTCAGGATCGCGCCGATTGAGACGCGTACCATCCACTGTCCGTCGAGAATCGCCGGCGTCAGATACGCTGCGCCTGACCGGTTCACACGGTCCACCCAGCCGAGCGTATGTTTGTCGAGAGCTTCCCCCTCCAGTCCCTGTGGCTGCTGGCGAATGCAGATGGTTTGCAGGGGGACCGGGGCCAGGACGCTCCAGCCTGGAGTATTGCGGACCTGACCGGCAAACCATTGGGCGTTCTCGAGGTCGCGCCGCAGGCGATTCTGCAGAGCGGTTACGCCCTGCTCACGGATCATGAACCACAGTTTCAATGCGCGGAAGCGCCGCCCCAGGGGCAGTCCCCAATCGCGGAGGTTCTTCACCTGTGCGTCGGCGGACGATTGCAAATAACTGGGGTGGGTCGACATGACACGGATCAGATGCTCAGGATCGCGAACGTAATACAGCGAGCAATCGAATGCGACGCCCAGCCATTTGTGAGGATTCAGAACCAGCGAGTCGGCGGACTCGATGCCTTGCCACATCCAGCGGCATTCGGGAACAATCATGGCCGAGCCGGCCATCGCGGCATCGACGTGCAACCAGATTCCGTGACGGTTCGCAACGCGCGCCAGGTCTTCCACCGGATCGAGCGCCGTCGAGGTGGTGGTTCCGGTGGTGGCGACGACCGCGCAGGGCAGCAAACCCGCGGCGAGGTCGCGCTGGATAGCCTCTTCCAATGCGGCGGCGCGCATCCCATAGTTCGAATCGTGTGCGACCACGCGCACATTGCGGCGGCCGAAACCGGCGAGTAGCGCGGCTTTGTCCACCGAGCTATGACTATGCGCCGAAGCGTAAACTACCAGCGGTTGCTTCTCGGCTTGCAGTCCGCCGCGGCTGAGGCTGTAGTTAGTAACTCTCTCGCGGGCGCACATCAGGGCGACCAGGGTGCAAGTGGAGGCCGTGTCATGGATCACTCCGCTCCATGCATCGGATAGCCCGGTCATCTTACGCATCCAGTCGGTGACCACCTCCTCGATCTCGGTCAGAGCCGGGCTCGATTGCCAGGAGAGGCCCAGCACGCCGAGACCGGTACTGGCGAAATCGCCGAGCACGCTCGCCAGCAGCCCGTTTGAGGGGAAGTATCCGAAGAAACTCGGGTGTTGCCAGTGTGAGAGTCCCGGCACAACGATCTTGTCGAGATCGCCGAGAATTCCGGCAAAGGGCTCGGGCGCGAGCGGAGGTTCGGCGGGAAGCAGGGCTTTGACCTCACCCGGCGCGGTTTGAGCCATCACCGGCAGATCGGCGACGCGGGTCCGGTAGTCGGCGATCCAATCGATCAACCGGTGACCCGCCGCGCGAAATTCTTCAGGAGTCATGTTTGAGTTACCATCCGTCTACAAGGCGATCCGGGCGGTCTTGAGGTCGAGGTTTTTCTTGAGAGAGCGCCAAGACTTTTAGCATCCATGGCCTGATTGCTTAAACCCGCCGAGCGGCACGGCGAGATCGGCGCCGCCATACGTGTTCACGTGAATCACGCCGGCATCGACGGCGCGAATCATGCGACGCGCCGTCCCAGGATTCGATGTCCATACCGCGGACGCAAGGCCGTCCACGGTTGAAGTGGCTAACTCGGCCGCCAGCGCCGTGGGCGCAATCTCGCCACAGATCTTGTCGGCGGATTCGGCGGAGTAGCGGAAGGTGGCCGCAGCGGAAAGTGGCTCGGCCTGGTAAGCCATGCCGATCACAGCGGCGTTGTCGCGCACGCCTAGCATCGCGATCTCGAGCGCATGAGTCTCGATGAGATCGGCCGGCTTCAGGAGTTTCTTCTTTCGTTCGGCTAGCGCGACCCGCCACCAGACGCCCTTCCGATAAGACTGGCGCGCGGCCGCCACCGCATGATAGATTTCGCGGTGGGTTCCAGTCGCGATGGTGGTAAAGACGCGGCCGTCGATCCCGCTCAAGCCATCGAGCGCCGCTCCATCCTGGCTCGAGGCAAGCTTGCCGCCGGTCCAATGGTCTTGGGGCGGCACGGCGCTGAGGCGCAGGCGATCGATGAGAACTCGGCCCATCGCATTCCAGACTTGCAAAGACTCCGCCCCGCTGTCAAGATGACTAACATATTCATGATCTCGATTCCGTTTCATCGGTTCAATTGGGACTTGCCGCCGGCGAGTGCGTTTCGTGGACGATCGGAAGACGAATATCGATGGGCGGACGCCGTGGGCCTGCCTTGCGTTCCCTTCGATGTGACCCGGCCGGCGGAGTCCCACGGGCGCCGCTTCGGAGACTCGGGTTGAGCGTCAATACTTTCAGGAGACAAGCTATGCGTGATTCCCAATTTCTCGCCGGGCTAAATGCCAAATCCATCTGGCACCCCATGGCGCACCCGGCGGAGATGCGGAGCCATCCGCCCAAAGTGATCATGAAAGGCGAGGGAGTCAGTATAACGGACCTCGAAGGCCGGACGGTGCTCGATGCCGTCGGCGGCCTGTGGAACGTCAACCTGGGTTACTCCTGTGAGCCGATCAAGAAAGCCATCGCCGGCCAGCTTGCCGTACTGCCTTACTATTCGGGATTTCGCGGCACATCGACGGGTCCGGCGATCGAGCTATCCGATGTGTTGTGCCGCTTCTTCGAGCCGGAGGGGATGACGCGCGCGTTCTTTTCTTCGGGCGGCTCGGATTCGGTGGAGACCGCGCTGCGGCTGACGCGCCAATACTGGAAAGTGCGCGGCCAACTCGACCGCACCAAGTTCATCGCCCTGAAGAAGGGATATCACGGCACGCATTTCGGCGGAGCCTCGGTCAACGGCCACGCCAATTTCCGCCGCAACTATGAGCCGCTGCTGCCGGGCTGTTATCACATTGCCGCGCCCTATTCCTATCGCAATCCCTTCGGCGAGACCGGCCCGCGCCGTCTCGCCGAACTGTGCGCCAGCGCTCTGGAAGACGAGATCGCGTTTCAGGGACCGGACACCGTGGCCGCATTCATCATGGAGCCGGTGCTGGGCGCCGGCGGCGTGATCGTGCCGCACGAGAGTTTCATGCCGCTTGTCCGCCGGATCTGCGACAGCCACGACGTGCTGCTGATCGCCGATGAGGTGATCACCGCCTTCGGCCGGACCGGCGCCTGGTGCGGATCGCGTCTATGGAATGTCAAGCCCGACATGATGTGCATCGCCAAAGCGGTCACCAGCGGGTACTTTCCGCTGGGTGCGACGCTGCTCGGCGAGAAAGTGGCCGCGGCGATCGAGAGCAACAAGGATGCCTTTGGGATGGTCGGCCACGGCTACACATATTCCGGACATCCGGTGGGATGCGCCGCGGGCATTGCGGCGTTGGAAGAAACGCAAAGACTCAAGGTTCGCGAGAATGCAGCCGCCCGGGGACAGGAACTGATTGTGGCGCTGGAAGAGCTGAAAGCCAGGCACGCTCTGGTAGGCGACGTCCGGGCCAAGGGCCTGATGGCGGCGCTCGAAATCGTTTCCGACCGTGGCGCGAAGACCGCCGCGGGAAAGGAGACCATGAGCAGGATTGCGGAAGGCGCGTATGAGGCTGGGGTGATGATCCGCGTTTCCGGATGCAATATTATTCTGTCGCCGCCGCTGGTGATTGCCGCGAGTGATGTGGGGAAGATCGCGGAAGCGTTGAATGCTGGACTTACAGCGGCGAGTTGAGCGCCGGGATCTAAGGCCGGTTTTGCGTGCGTAGATTCGAGCGCGCGACCGATACTCTCGTGGCCAGTTCTCGTCCGAAGGAGAGGTAAGATATCTTGGAGCGCGCGACATAAAAACGATGGATTGCGGGTTTTCCTTATTTGTGGCCCGATTCTTAAAGTATGTGTTGGCCGGTATAGACGCCGGTGCGCCAGTCCGTACTCAAAGCGCAGCCGATCGTCGCGCCTTAAACTAATTCACTCGGTTACGCTTGCCTGTTACCTGCCCGGTTGGACCCTTCCCACGCTACTTCGCCGGGGAGGACTCTCGCCGGTCTCTCTTGACCAGACCTGCCATGCCCCAGTCTGTTAGTTTCGTTATCCGGCCGTCGCCATGCGGCGCACTTAGTTCCCTGATTTGAAAGTCGATGCTCTTACCCCGCACTTCGACCAGCGCGTGTCCGAAAAACCAACCGTCTTCGTAGACTCCGGACAACCGGAGATGCCCGCCCGAACTCGCCATTGAGACATATGTCACGCCTTCGAGTTCGAGACGCAGCATCTGGTGAACGTGTCCGGCGACAACATACCGGACGCCGTACCGCCGCGCAAGTTGGTGCAGCGCGAAGTTTGGATTCCGGAGCGCCACGTTCAGTAGCCAGGACGGCCGGTGCGAGACGATAATCTTCAACGGCTGCCCGGCATGGGCTTTCAAGTCCGCTTCCAGGAAGACCAGTTCCTGGGCCGGCAGCTCCTCGGACCGGCTATTGTCCAGGATTGTGAAATGCGCCTGCCCGTAATCGAAGCTGTAGTGTACGGGATGCGCCGCATGCTGCCGGAACAGCCGCTCCGATGCCTCCGACCAGATGTCGTGGTTGCCGGGCGCGAGATACAGTGGATAGCGCTGGAAAGGTTTGAGAATCCGGCCGGCTTCAAGCCACTCCGCTTCTGCGCTTGCGTCGTTCATCCCCTGAATGGTGTCGCCCACACTGACGACGAATGCCGGGCCTTCGGCTGCCACCTCCTTCCACACTTGCTCGTAAACGCCCGTTTGGGCCTCACCGGTCCGGTCGCCAAGAATCGCGAAGCGGAAGGAATCGGGCGCGGCGGCTCCCCGAATGCAGAGCAGAAGCGCAACTAGCAACCCGCCAAGGATGAAGGCGCGGCCGTACCGAGCTCGGATTCGCAGGCGATCGAACATCCCTCTTTGCATTTTCGCAAGATCGGACCGCCGCGCATGAGCGGAGTGTGAATCCTAAGGATGACGGACGTCCCACTAGACCTTTCTTGGTCGCGGTCCCGCCACTTTCCACCAACAATGTGGATGAGCGCGAGATGTTATCGCCGCGCCGGACACCGGGATAGCTGGCGTCGCATATCGAATCTTCGTTTTCATATTGACGGATGTGAGCTGGAACCGGCCGTCGATTCGGAAGTGACTCCATACGCATGGCTTGATTCTGCTCGTTGAGCGCGGGATTCGGTTATCATCGGTAGCTGTAGGAATTCACGAAATGCCATTAGCGGCTCTGCGATGGGCAATCTGCCGATTTCGATTTCACGGGCCGTTCCTCATTCTGCAATATTCGGACAGCCTGGAATCGGCCCCTCTCAAGATACAAAGCGAGCTTTCCCTGGAGATCGATTTTCGAGCCATCCTCCCACGGCTCCGGCAGTTACTCGCCGGTGTCGACTTGAGCGATGGGAGATATCCATCCCCGATCGCGGTCTACTATTCCTTTCCCGCGCAGGTTGCGCTTCCCAATATCGAAACAGCTTTCCTGACATTCCTCGAAGATCAGGGCGCCGACGTCGTCCAGGCGGTTCGCCTGAGTCGCGGCCGGCCTTTGTCGCGCACCGGCATGCGACTGCCGCTCAACATTCTGGCCGCACCCGAAGCCAGTGCGTTGCTGGAGGGGCTCGACTCGTTGCAATGGCTCAAGCAGCCCTTAGTCCGAAGTTTCGGCATCCATGCCGAGACACTGAGGGGAGACATGGAGCTCACTTTGCGAGCCGGCGCGTGTTCCATCCTGATCGCCAGCGACGTCCGGTCCGCGCTTCCCGTGCTCCGCCGTTTGCCGGAAGCGATGCTTCCTCGGCTGGTCGTCCAGTGGGGGGCGGCGATGGAGAGCCTGGAATCGGTTCCGGGCGTTGCGTTTCTTGAGGTCGAGCCTGAGCCACTGCCGTTTGTGCACGAGTTCCTCATGGGCCTCACCATTGACATGCCCCTCCACCAGGCGTTCCGGCTTGCCTTGAGGAAGTATCGATCGCAGTCGCTCCAGCCGCCTCGCGCGCGATTGTCCGCGGACCCTTTCAGCAATCAGTCTCTCCGCCTCAGCGATGCGCTGCTGGAGTTGAAGCGGCGTGCCAATCGCTTTCAGGCGTACTATGGACCTCCCCTGCCTTCCAGCACGCAACCAGCGTCGGACTGGCGTACCGCTCTGCCGGAAACGTCTCTCCCGCCGGCCCTGAGAGACCCGATATTCGGCGACCGCCAGGTGTTGCATCACCAAATCGCGGGTCTGGTTGCAGTGTCCGGGAGCGCCGCCCGCTTTGAGGATCTGGTCGCGAACTTGCCCACGATGCCGGCAGCGAATCCCGAAGCGCGCCGCGCCCTGGACGCGGCGCTGGTGCGCGTGGAAACGGAGCCGCTGTCAAAACCGATGCACGCGTATGAGTCGCTTGAGGCCGGCGCCGCGTACGAGTTGCAGGTTCACATCGGAAGCCGCTTGCCGGAAAGCCTCGTGGCGGGAGGCGTTGCCGCCATCGACGAACTGGTCGGACCGCCCGACGATTCGGAAGGGCATTGGCTCGATCTCTCCGTACAGGCCAAGGACTTTCGACTCCTGTCACCGGCCGGCCAACGCGTTCGGCTGCCACGCCGCGGGTCGAGCGATCTCGTCTACTTCCGCATTCGCGCGCCGCTGGCGCCTGGAACCGCGCGGCTGCGCATCACGATTCATCACCGCAATCGTCTCATTCAATCTTTCTTGCTCAAAGCCGTCATCGCCGCGGCGGAGGCTGAGGGAAACCTGGAGATCGCCCAGGAGTTCGCCGTTTCCCAAGAGTTTGCGAACCTGGATGAGTTGCAGCCGCGAGCGCTTTTCATCGGGCTGAATCAGGGCCGGACCACCCATGAGCTGATGATCAAATCCGATCAGGCAACTTCCGAGCTCGACCTGAGCGCCAGCGCGTACGATCAGGCGGTGAAGGATTTGCGCAAGGCTCTTGAAGACGCGGTCGTCATCCCCGGCCGCAGGGTTGCGCGGAAGTACCAAAAAGTCGTCCCCGGCAATGCACCGGGCGCGGAAGCGTCGGACGCGTTCCGGGCACTCGCCAAACTCGGGCGCGCGGTGTATGAAGCCTTGTTCAGCGCCCTGCCCCGAGGTGCGGCAACCCGTCAATCCCTCGTCCGTCTGCAAGCGACGGCAAAGGAAAAAATCCAGGTAGTACGCTTCGACCCTCGCTCGGCGTTTCCCTGGACTCTGCTCTACGATTGGGAGCTTCCCGCCGGCATTCCCGGCACTCCCCCGCCGCCGGTCTGTCTCGGCGTCGTACCCGATGCAAGCGGTAATGCGGTTGACTGCGCGCACGGCGCCGGTGACAAGGCGTACTGCGTTCGCGGGTTCTGGGGCGTACGCCACTACGTGGAAGAAATGCTGAATCAGCAAAGAAACGCCAGTCAAACGGTGAAACGGCCGGCTGCGGACGTGGTACGAATTGTCGCCGACAGCGCTCTTACCCAGGCGAAGACGCTGCAGACGCACTTGACGGCGGCCCTGGGGACCGGCAATCTCACTATGGATCCGGGGAACGAAACCAAACTCCTCGACCTGCTGTGGCAGACCCCTTCGGCCCGGCCGGCCGTGCTGATCGTGCTGGGCCACCTGGAGACCGGCGCCCTTCCCGGCGAGCCTGACACGCCGCGCGTCGAAATGCAATCCGGACAGGAGTGGTTCACGCTGAAGAATCTGACGGACCGGAGCACGAAGGCAGTGGACTGGTGGGACGATCCGCGCACCATTGTGCTGTTCGCGGCCTGCCAGAGCGCGGCCACGGACCAGGATGCGCTCAACGATTTCGTGACGGCCCTCAATACCGCGGGCGCTGGGGCGATCATAGGCACGCAATCCGTGATCGGCGGCGATCAGGCTGCCGACTTTGCCGAAAGAATCACCCGCAATCTTTGGGCTTTTATGCCTCTCGGAGAGGCCATCCATGCGGTGCGGAGCGAAACGGTCCGCGACGGCGACCCGGGAGGCTTTTTGCTCCAATCCTTTGGCGATATCGACCTCAAGCTGCAATGAGGAGGAGGCACGGAGATGACCGGCGGACTTAGGGAGATGGCGAAGAGGCGTCGGGTAGAGAGCTGGCGCGGTACGCAAAAGCGCGCGCGCTACGGCCGAAGGGGCCTGGCGCTCTTCGCGCTTACCGCCGCGCTTGCGGCCGCGCAGGAAAGTACGGTTACCATCGACGGCGGCAACACGATTCAGTTGTGCGCCGACTGCGCCACCCGCAAGATCCGCGCCACCGTTACCGCAACCAGGTTTTCGGTTCGCAAGGATCAGCCGCCCGAGGTGGTCGAAGTCAGCTCCAACGGTGTCCGCGACCAATCCTGGAAGGAGTGGTTTCAAGCCGGTTGGGAACCGGCCGACGGCGTGCCATCGGCGCTGGTCTTGGGCGTGAGCGATCGATTGAGGAAGGCCGGCACGTACAACGTTGTCCTCTCGCTCGGCCGCAACCTGCCCAAGCTCACGGTGCAGGTGGTACAGGCAGCGGCGCAACTCGATGCGCCCGACAAGCTGTCGATCGAGCGGATTCAGATCTGGCCGTGGGATTGCTGCGAGCCGCGGTCCTGGACCTTCGACGTACGCGAAAGCAGCGGCCTGGCCGGGGTGACCGACCTGCAGGTGTTCAACCGGCAGGCTATGCAGGGGACCACCGGCGTCACCGGCACGGTGAAGCTCCAGGGACCCTCGGCGATCCAGGCAGGGCGGCCGCAAACGTTGCATCTCGACCTGGCCGGCGACTTTCCCCGCGGAACCAGCACCGGATCTTTCAAATTGATCGCTCCGCAGCTCGCTCAGCCGGTGACGCTCAATTACGAAGTACGCACCAGACTTCACGAGATGTATCTCCTATTCGCCATTCTGCTCGGATTGGGGCTGAGCTACATAGCGCGGTACCGCCTAGAGGAACGGATACTGCTGGCGCAGGCAAGGCTTCAGGCCGATGAAATTCTTCAGGAGGTGACGGATCGGCTCGGCAACTATGACGATACCGTCTCCGCTGCGGTTACGGGCGAACGCGAGGCGCTGCGGAACGCCGCGCTGGCCGGCGACCCGGACCAGATCAATCTGCACGCCGGATTCCTCCGCACGCAATGGCAGACGGCTCTGACGAATTTCGCGACGCGCGACGGGCAGGCGGCCACCCAACTGCGCGACCTGCAGTCCGTTTTGTCTTTGCCGTGGCAAGTGCCTCATCCCATTCAAACTTCGATCCGGACCGCAAAAACCGCGGCAGAGGCGGTTGGCCAGCTTCTTCACAATCACAAGGCGGATGAAGCGTTGCTGGATGTTGCCGCCGCTTGCCAGCAGCTCGGCGCGGATCTCAGAAACGGGGGCCTGGCGTGGCAGAACGATGCGCGCGGCGTGCTTGACCTGATTGCCAACGCCACCTTGGGAATCCCGGAACCTGTGCGCCTCCAATTCAAGGACGTCCAGCACAATGCTCCTCCGGAACTGGACCGCGTTAAGAATGAAAACCCGCCCACCGACGCACCCGGCTTCAAAAGTATGCTGAACGACCTGAGCACGGAGTACCGCGGCATGACCGAAACGATGACCCGCCTCAAAGAGCGGATGCAGCTGGAGTGGTCGGCGGCGGAAAATCTTTGGCGCCCGGCGCAATTGTCCCGGCCAGACCTCCTGATCGAGCTTCGGCGGCAGTTCGTCGGGATGAACGACGCGCTGGGCGCCGCGGCGGACGATCCCGGGCCATTGCGCGCCGGCCTGCCGCAGATGCTGGCTGACATGCAGGCGCGCTGGCGGGACGCCTTAGTGGCACAGGTTCCGGCGGGCTATGCGAAACTGACGCAAATTCTGGCCGGCATTGAGGGGCGGGAGTTTGTGCAGGCGGTCCAGGCGGTGCTCGCGGCCCAGGGCTCTGAGGACCGGCTGTTCGGATCTGGCGCAAGAGCCGTTCCCACCAATTGGCCCGCGGGACGACAGCCGCAGCCCGGTTCGCATTTTGTCACGCTCTTCAGCACTCCGGTGGACCGGCCCGCTCCGATTCCCGGCCTTCCCCGAGTGCTTCTTCAGCGAGAGCTGAATGCGGGGCGCCTTCTGCAGACCGCAGTGGTCGGCGCGCTGATGGCTCTGTGGGCATTCACTTCGTATCGGCAGACCTTCGATGGCACTTACACCGGCCTGCTGGCGCCCCTGGCCGGCGCCTTCCTGCTCGACATATCCATCGAAGGACTCAAGAATCAGGTCAAAGACAAGAAGAACTGAAGCACGCCATGACTAATCGAGAAAGCCCGAGAGCGTCGCACCGGCTTGTTGGACATCCTGAATGTTCAGCAAAGCGCCACATGCTTCGATCAGCCCCGCCGTAACGCCGGCCGGCCGGGAAGAGCTTAGCGGCAAATGAAGGTAGGGGTTGCCCTGGTATTGAATCATGGACCAGGTGGGATATGAAGGTAAGTTCTGCGCCAGCGTCAATTTGGCAATCAAGCGCCGGATCTTCCGGATGGTATCGCCCAGCGCATCCTCTCCAGCCAGCGCATAAACCGCCGTACCGGCGACCTGCCCCACCGAATCGGCGACCGGCAGGGCGCTGGCGATAACCGCGGCTGCGCCTTCGGCAAGAAACAGGGCAGCCAGATCCTGCGGCTGGCCGCCATAGTCCCTGGCCCGACCGGTCAGACAGGAATTGAGAACAATCAGGGCGCCCTTTGAAAACACCGGATCGGCCAATCCTTCGCGTTGCTTGAAACCCTTCAATTCGGAACTCCCAAATGCGCCTCCCTGAAGGATCAGAAGTTCCTCGTCCTTGTCGAGGCCGCCGTGCCCGGTGTAGTGGAACACCGCGGGCCGCGACCGCAAGGCGCTTTCGACTGAGGCGAGAGTCGCTTCGGATCCCATCAGAGGACCGCTCGAAGGAAGTGTAAGACCGAGCCCCGGCAAGTCGCGGCCAAGCGATTGGGCTTCGGCCTGAGCCCGCCGCAACGGCCGTTGCGGAACGGCATCCCAGGGACATACCACCTCCACGCCGGATCCGCCGCTCGATGTTTGCGGCGCCAAACGGCGAAGCGCCGCGCCGGTTAGCGGGCGCCACCGGGCTAAGGGGCGGGCCCAGCCCAGGTAATCCTCGTTTCCCGGACCGAACCGGAGCGCCTCCCACGGGAATGCCGCCCAGTAGGGATCGCCGCTGACCAGAACGTCCACATTGGACGAAGGGTGAAGTATTTCCCGCAGCGGATCGGGCAACGCATTCCACGCGGCGGCGCCGAGCTTCGCCATCGTGCTTTCCCAGCCGGTGGCGCTGCGCGACTCGGTGAAAACAGCCTGCAACTCCGTGAACAGCTCATACGCGCGGTCGGCGAAGGCCTGGGCGCGTCCATACCGAAGGGACGCGTCCGCGCGGCTGTCAAGGACGGCCAGAAGCAGATCGGCGAACGGCCGCGGACCGGTTCGATGGAGCGACTGCGCCGCCAGGATGCAGACCGGCCTGCCCACTTGCCGGCTCACTTGCTGGAGAGACTGACTGGCTTCCTGAAGGCCGGCCGCCGGCGACTCATCGAGTGCGCGAACCTGTCCCTCGCGAAGCGCGGCCAGGGCACGGAACACCCGATCGGGATTTCCCGAGTCGACCATGATGCCGAGCCACTGCTTGTAAGCGCCTATTGCCTTGGCCTTCGATAGCCACAGAAGGGCGGGGTCGCTTTCACCACCCTCCACCAGCGCAAGCGCTTTGCGGGTTGCCGCCGTGCAGGCTTCCTTCCGGCCTTGCTTGTTGAGCAGCCCAGCGAGATTGTTCAGAATTCTGGCAAGTTCGGCGTTATAGACCCGCGGGTTCGCGGCCGCGAACGCGCCGGCGATCTGTACCGCTTCGGCGTAATTCTTTTCCGCCGCCGGGAAGTCGGCTAAACTTTCCTGAACGCGGGCCAGCGTGTCCAGAGTGGAGGCGAGCGACGGACCATAGATTGGCGGCTCGGCGGCTGCCAGAGCCCGCCTCATTTCGAGAGCGGTTTCAAGCGGCTCGCGCGCGGCGGCGGGGTCCTGGTCGAGAAGCCGGCTTCCGAGATGATCCAGGGTGGAAGCCAACTCCGGAGCGTACCTCCGCGGCTCCGCCTTCCATAGTTCCTCAAAGATGCGCCGCGCCTCGGCATATGCCTCGGAAGCGGCCCGTGAGTCGCCCAGGTCGGAGAGCAGATTTCCGAGATTGTGAAGCGTTGCGGCTAACCTGGAACGATAGACCCCAGGCGCCGATCGATCCAGTTCGCGGAACAGACTCAGCGCATCCTGGAGCGACTCCAGCGCGGCGGGAAGATCGCGCAGTTGCCGAAGCGTTCCCGAATAAGCCAGCAGCACCGTAGCGAAATCCGGCTTGTGAGAGCCGGCCTCCGGTTTGGGCAGATTCCGGTAGATTCCCCGCGCTTCTTCGAGCGCGGTTCGCGCCCCGGCCAGATCGTGCGCGGCTGTGCGCATGACACCCAGATTCGTCAGCGTCCCCGCAATATTGAAAAGATATTTGCCAGGGGAAGACTGCTCCAGGTTTCGATAGTGTCCCAATGCTTCGGTGAGCGTACTCTCCGCGGCGGGGTAGTTCCGTTGTTGGGAGAAAAGAATGCCGAGATTACTCAAAGTTGAGGCAAGGGCGCGCTGGTACTTTCCGGGATTTGCCCGCTCGAGCTCTCTTCGCAGAACCGCCGAACGAGCCAGCAGGTCCGTGGCTTCCGGAAGATTTCGAAGCTGGAGGGCGCAATTACCCAGCATTGCCGCGAAATACGCTTCACACTCCGAGAACTGGAGCTGCCGGCTCAAGGCGGCGGCGCGAGCGCAAGCGGCGCGAGCGGCCTTTTGCTGCGGCAGATCCAACCGGCTCACATCGTCGACCAGGTTGGCCAGCGCGCGAAGTCCCATCAATTCCACGGCGCCCGCTTCGGCGACTCTTCCTTCGCCGGCCAGCCGTTGGATAATTGGCTGTCCGGCTTTCGGATCCCGTAGAAACGCTTGGATCTCGATATCCGGGCACGCGGAAATGGCTTGATTCAGAGACTCACTGTCGGCGAGCCCAAGATATTTGCGTACGCAATCCACCCAGACAACCGGTTCCGTTGGCAGCATAGGCGCCCCCGTTGCACTCATAAGATGCAATTGTAACTCGGTCAAGCCGATCGGCCGCCTAAGCCGGAGAGTCCCCAAGACTTACTTAAGCTCCTACTTGATAATTTGTCGCAGAGCGATGGAATGCCGTGAGTGGTCCTAGCGGTGTTTGTTAGCGTCGAAGACACCCATGCCAGGGAGGCATTTCGCGAGTGGATGTGAGCTTCATGGGCGCGTTTCGGGTCGCCAAAGGCCGTTCTGCCCGTGATCGTGGAGATCTCGCCCGGGAAGGCGCTTGCGGATGGAGAAATCGATCAAAACCTTACTGGGCGCGGTCTTCCCGCATTCCTATCGACGATCCTGTTGTAGCAACGGTCAGATCCTCGTGGCGACCGATTCTTCAGGCAACGCTAAGTTGGACCCCAGCGGCAATGTAATTTATTCGAAGTCACTGCCGTGCGGATCAGGAGGTCCGCCCCGCCTAACGCAGCTCGGCGATTAGGGCATCGAGGGCGATGGTCTTCTGGATGTTCCGCCGCGCCAGACCGGCGATCTCATCCACCTTCGCAACAGCCTTGCGGATCCACGCGAATTCCACTTTGCCCGCCAGTGTTTCCAGCTCCGGGCGGATGTCCATATTGCGGATTTCGCCTCCTCCTTGCTGCAGCGCCAGCAGATCGCGCAATAGCTCATAGAGCGCCTTCAAGTGCAGCTCCAGTTTCTCGCTCTTGGTGCGCCCGATGGCTTCCGCCACCGGCGCCCATGTCCCGAACGGCGCCGCCCCAGCGGCCACTTTCAGCAGGGCCAACATAGCCGCGCGGCGCTTGTCGTGCGCATCGATATCGAGCGAAATCGCCGCGCCCGGGCTACCCGCCGCCAGCGCCATCCTTCGCTCCGGCCGGTCGAGCCCGCGCGCCCGCACGAATTCTTGCATCTCCCCGGCCGATAGCGGCGCGAGTTGAAACGGCACGGCGCGCGAGCGGATGGTGGGCAGCAGATCGTAAGCGTTCGCGGCCGTCATGATCACCACCAGGTGGTCCGGCGGCTCTTCCAGCGTTTTCAGCAGCGAGTTGGCCGCCTGCTCGTTGGCGCGGTCCACGCCATCGATCAGAAACACCCGCCGGCTGCCGCGATGCGGCAGGAATTGCGCGCGCTCCTTGAGCAGCCGCGTTTGCGGAATCGAAATCTGGCGCAGCGGGCCATCCGGCGCAAAGGTTACGAAATCCGGATGTGACGCGAACAGCAGCGGGTCCTCATTGCGCTTCTCGGACGGCCACTTCTCGCGCGCCGCCACAGTTTCGAGGTTATCGGGCAGGCTCAGGTCGTCCTTCTCTATCCACTCCGCATGGCCCAGAAGCCGCGCGCCCAAACGCCGCGCCAGAGTTGCCTTGCCGATTCCTTCCGGCCCTGAAAACAGCAGCGTCTGCGCCAGGCGCTGCTGAGCGATCATCTGCTCGAGCGCTTGCGCCACGTGGGGGTTGCCCCAGAAATTATCGAACATAGGCGCCCACCACGGCCCACACCGCGCGCTCGATTTCGTCGAAGGACGCCCGCCCATCGACCACCTTGACGCGCTCGGGCTCGCGCTCCGCCAGCGCGTGATACGCTTCGTAAACCCGCTGGTGAAATTCGACCGACTGCTCGTCCATGCGCGTTTCGCAGTGCGGCTCCGCGGCGTTTCGCGCGTGCGCCCGCGCCAGACTGGTCTCCGCGCCGATATCCACCAGGATGGTCACGTTGGGCTTCAGACCGCGGCACGCGATGCGATCGAGCGCCAGAACATTCTCCGCTCCCAATCCGCGCCCGTAACCCTGGTAAACCAGCGAGGAATCGGTGAACCGGTCGGCCAGCACCACTTCGCCACGCTGCAGCGCCGGTGCGATCCACTCGTCCACGTTCTGCGCGCGCGAGGCGAAATAGAGCAGCAGCTCGGCCGAAGCGCAAAGCTCCTGGTTGGCGGAATCGAGCAAAATGCGCCGGATTTTCGTTCCGATGGGGGTGCCGCCAGGCTCCGCCGTTTCGAGCACGGTTCGTCCCAACCCGCGCAGACGGGCAGCCAGACGATGCATCTGGGTGGTCTTACCGGAGCCGTCCATGCCTTCGAACGTGATAAAGAGTCCCTGGCTTGCCATGCGAGCCTCTATTCTAGCTTCTAGATCCCCGACCGCGAGATTCGGTGTTACCGCGAGACCGCTTGCTGACGCGCACGGCTCCGATCGGAGCCACGCTCCGTAAGCGGAGCGGTTCCAGCAAGGGCGGCTGAACACCGATTGAAACCAATGAACGCGCTTGTGTCTCTTCATCGGCGGCCATCCCGAGCGCATCGTGGTCGACTCCGGCCTTGATTGGGGCCAGGACATGAAACGGCTCGCCAAGAGGCTCAACCAGGCTGGGGCTCAAGGCTTGGCCATGCTTCCTTTTCTTCGCAACCTCCCCCAAGGCGCTTTCGGTCTTCCACCGATGGCGCCCGAAGTTGACGCCTTGACCCCAAGCCCGGATGGAATACGGTAAGCCTGACCATCCGGCAGGAAGACAGGTTGGGCATGAGCAATCATCCCGAATACCTCCCTTGGCCCGACCGCGTGGCGATGCCCGGCGAGCGGATCGGTAAGGTATTTTGCTCTGGTATTTCCCGCCGCCGCAGTGCGACCGGGGTGACGAGGCGAAGCCCCACTGGCTTGTTGGCGGCTATCATCCGCCACAACGCAAGGATCGCCGTCTGCCCGCTGCAATGCGGGCGAAAGCGCGGCACTAGCCAAACAGCCAAGCCAGACAGACTGCCAAGCGGAAATAGCGTGCCTCTTGCTACTTCAGAAGCTCCGGCGCGCAGCCGAAATCCTCCATGGCGGTCCGCCGGATTGCGGCGGATTCGAAATTCCGCCATCCTCGCGCCAGGCCCGCGATCATGTTTCGCGACGCCGCGCAGATGTCGCTGTGAACCATCGGGCAATTCAAGTCGAGGCTTGGCTCGCCACCCTGACGGCTGACGGCGCACCCATGCGGGTCGATTTCCGAGTATAGCTCCAGCAGTTTCGAGGTGAGCGCATACCGGCCGGGATCCTCGGCTATGGCTTCCACCAGCGCGGCGGCGGCCTGGCGCCGGTCGCCGGCCGCGCGGTAGGCCTCAGCCAATTGTTCCAGAAGATCGGGGTTTGCATCCAACATGCGCCCGCGCTCGAACGCCGCCATCGCGTGCCGCGGGTCGGCGAGGCGCGTGTAGGTCAAGCCCATTTGCAGGTACAAGGCGCTGGGCGCAAATGTCAGTCCCGGCATGCCCCGCTTCGCGTTCAGCAGCCGATTCCTCTCGTCCTGAGCCAACTCGATCTTCTCGCTGCGCAAGAGCGCGTTCAACGATTTCCCGTACCAATACCCGGCGCTGGTTCCGGCGAAGGCAGCGCCCGCGGTGTTTCCGGACGCCAGCTTGTCCCCTAACGTTCGGTAAACCAGGGCTGCATCGCGGTAGGCGAACCCCGTGTTCTCAAGATCCGGCAGACCGTCGAGAATCGCCAGCGCGCGGTCCACTTCGCCAATGGTTTGGCTCCAGTCGTTCAGTGGCGAAAGATAGGCCTTGGTGGCCGCGACCAGGTTGGTCCGGTAGCTGCCGGGAGCGGCATCCAATCCGCTCTGCCAGAATCGTCCCGGGTCCAGCCAGTCGGCGTTCCGGTCGTAGGTCCGGCCTGCGAACGCGATCAGAATCAGAGTCAACGCCGCTATGCCGGCGTGCCGGTAAGAAGGCTGCCGCGCTGGAAGGCGCTGCCAGACGGCGTAAATCGCATAGGCGGCACAGGCCGCAAATCCCACGGACGGAAGATACAAAAAACGCTCCCCCATAATAGTTCCGATGACGATCACGAGGTTCGAAACGGGCGCAAGGGTGACGAAGAAGAAGACGATGAAAAAGAACACCGGCTTGTGGCGCCGGTAAGAACGCACCGCCGCCACGGCCGCGGCAATACACGCGATCAGCGCGATGAAAGTCTTCCAATCCTCCCATCTGCTCCATCCCCAGCCGAATAGCGGAATCTGGTTGAAGGAGTAGTCGTAGGACAATCGCGCCGGCCATGCCAGCAGCAGCAAATACTTGCCAATAACCTTCACGGCGGTCAGCCGCGCGGTCAAAAAACCTGCGCCCTTGAGCGGGTTATCGCCGAATGGAAACGGCGCCGCCGCGGCGTTGGCGAGCACATGCGCGCGCGCGTACAGAAAAATCAGACACGGGAGGGCTACGGCGGCATATCCGGGAATGCGCGACCGCCACGAGGCCGCTCGTTCGAACGTGAAATCGTAGAGCGCGATGACGGCCGCCGCCACGATGGCTCCCTCCTTGGAAAACATCCCCACCGTAACGGCTAGCGTCATCGCTGCCAGCCATGCCGCTCTCCGGCGTCCCGAGGTCCGCAGCGCGTGCCGGTGGCAGAGCAAGGCTGCCAGCACTCCGAAGGCGGCCAGCATGTCGGCCCGGCCCACGATGTTCGTAACCGCCTCGGTCAGCACGGGATGCAGCCCCCAGATGGCGGTCAGCAGCAACGCCACCGGAATCTGTTCGAAGATCACCATCCCCAGCGCATAAACCAGCGCGATGTTCACCGCGTGCAGGACCAGATTGAACCAGTGATACCCGGCCGGACTCGTACCGTTTCCCAATACGGCGTAATTGAACAGGTACGACAACGTGGTCAAAGGCCGATAGAGGCCGGACAAGCCCAATGGATATTGCTCGGTCAGGATGCGGAGGATGTGGCTGGAAGTCACGGCGCGGATGCGAGGGTCGTTGAGGATGACCGGATCGTTATCCAGCAGAAACGGCGCCTGCAACGAATTCGAGTAAACGCAGAATGCGACGCCGATGACGGCGGCCGGCAGCAGCGCGTGCCTTATGGCTTCCGGCGTCAGGATGGGAGCGGAAGCGGCTTTGGCTCGCAGGTCTCTATTTTTCGTTTCCCCGGCAAAAGCCTTGCCCGCTTTTCGCTTGTCGCGCCTCACCCCCTACATGTTACATCGAGCCAAACTTCCTCCAGTCGAATAGCCGCGACTGGCTGACTGATCGGGGGGCCGCGGGCACTATTTGCCTTCCGCGGCGCCGTCGATCTCCTGGCTTCTGCCCGCTGGCGCGGACCTGAAATCCACCGGTAACCCGTCGCGACTCAGGTGAATACCCCATCAGATGTACTTAAACGCGCTCAAACCGGTGAAAAAGCGGCATTTCGGCGCGAAACCATTGACTCCAGGCACTGGACGTGATGTAATCAACCACCGGCTTAAACGCGTGGTATAGCTTGCGATATGTCTGCTTGTGCATTGAAGGGAATGAATTTCTCTTGACATTGGGGTGGTCTATCGGTTATCAATGACTTTTGCTGCACTTTTGCGGTTCGTGTGCAATTTTTGTGTTTGCCCGCTGCTGGCGCCGACGATTAGAAGATAAACAGCATGTGCCGCGGCTAGGAATTACGGTAGTACCCGGAGGCCTGCTTGGTGGCCGAAGGTAGTTTTACTCTCCGCCCGACACGGAGAGATTCCCTTAGGTTGACTGAACGGTTTTGAGGCTAACTTTTTGAGGCTCAGAATGAAAGAGAACTTCGACCGATTCAAATTCGCACTCTACAAGGAGAAGGAAATGCCAGAATTTCGCAAATGGATTATTGCGTTGGCCGGGCTTGCCCTATTCGCAGGACTCGCCAGCGCTCAGGTTGGAGGGGGAAACACCAACACGGGCAATGAAACATGTACCAGCCAAACCGCGGTAACGCCGACACTTCGCGCCGAGGGATATACGGAAGTAGCGGGCGATATCGTCATTAGCTGCACCGGCGGAGCTCCTCCGGCCCCGAATACGGGAACACCGATTCCCACCGCCAACATCATTGTGTTTGTTAACACGGCGGTAACCAGCCGTCTACTGGCCAGCACTGTTACCTCTGGCGGTACCCCTTCAGAAGCGCTCCTGCTGATTGATGAGCCCGGAGCTCCCCTTCCGGAGGCTGGCTACGGCACTACCGTCCCGCAGACTCTCTGCACCAACGCTGCCGGAACGGCCGCGCAATTCGGGGCGGGCTTCGGCGGATGTCCCGAGTATGTGGGTACATCGACTGTTGCGGGTAGCTTGAATTCCGTACCAGTCAGTTCCAACCCGAGCACCACGGCAGGGGCTTGCAGCGGTGGGACGGCCGGTACTTGCGCTCCCGGCGCCAACGTCTTTCAGGGCGTCGTGCAAGGCAACCAGGTAACCTTCTTTGGTATTCCGGTTTTGGCGCCGTCTACCCAGGGAAGCCGTGTATACCGCATCACCAACATTCGCGTGAACGCCAACGGCATCACGGCCGGCGGTCCCACGCCCGGTCAGGTGACTGCTTCCATCTCGATCAGTTCCAGCACTGCGTTGTCGATCACTAATTCCACGCTCACGGTTGGCTTCGTGCTGCAGGGTTTGAGCCCCACAGGCACGCTTGTGAAGAATTCGAGCAACACCGGTAATGCGAGCGGAAGCGGCGTTACGTTCAACCAATGCTCCAGTGCGAGCGTCACCAGCACCAGCAGCACCGCGGCGGTTGGGCTCTTGCAGTATCAGGAGAACTTCGGAACCGCTTTCAAGATCCGTCAACAGGTGGCTGCCCAGAACATTCCGGGAACCATCTATAACTCGGAATCCAATTTCGTCACTGGAAACTCCTTTGCCGCGCCGGGTACCGGTAACACTTACCTTCCGGGACAGGCGGACTATGCGACCCGTCTGAAGGCTACCTTCAGCAACGTACCGGCTGGCGTCAGCATATTCGTTTCGACTCGCGATGTGGCCAACTCGTTCACGACCCCAGGCGGTATTCCGAACGCCGTGCTGGTCGTCAGCGAAACCGCTACCGATGCCACTTCGGACTTTGGCATTGCGGCCTCGGCCAGTCCCGCCGGCGTTCCGCTGTCGAGTCAGACCGGCGTCTATACTGCGGCGAATGGAAGCACGGTTGGCATCGCTCCGGTTAGCATCAGCGCGGCCGGCACCGGTTTGGCGGTTTGGGAAGTAGTCAACACCAACCCGAACACGATCGATACGCTGCTATTCAGCGTATTTATCAGCTACTCGGCGAGTCCGGCCACCAATTCACCGGCGGCAGGCGCCATGACCGTGACTATGAGCTTCGCTCCTACGCCGAGCGGCGGCGCATTCACGGCCACCACGGGTGCGGCGGCTTCCAATACGCTCACCATTCCGCGGTTCTCCGACAGTCTCGATATTACGAAGAGCTTCGCGAATGTCGTTCTTTGCACTACGGCATTGCTGTACCCGTACGTCATCAATGTCACCGGATTCGATACGGGTATCGCTATAGCTAATACCACTACCGATCCGTTTGGCACCACTGCGCAGGCCGGTACCTGTAGTTTGTACTTCTACGGTACGGCCCAACCGACAGTCAATCCGTTCGTAACCCCCACGGTGGCTACGGCCACGGTCTACGCAACTTTGGCGTCGACCGTCGCCCCAGGCTTCGACGGGTATATGATCGCGAATTGCAACTTCCAGCTTGCTCACGGTTTCGCGTTCGTCTCCGACATCGGAGCGCGCAACCTGGCCATGGGCTATCTGCCGCTGATCCTGACTCGTTCGGGAACCAGCCCGGAGAGCCTGAACAACTAACAATACGCTTGTCGTTTGAGAGGGGAGCTTCGGCTCCCCTCTTTTTTTTTGCCCACGCGCCTTCTCGAGAATTTCGCGATCTTTCGTTCGCGTGGCGTTCCGGAAAGTGCTAAACTAAAATTCTTCCGCGTCCACTTGATTCCAATTGTGTTCCTACATCCACCAGCAGGAGGTCCTCTTGAACAAATTCAGGTTTTTCGTGGCCGCGCCGGTTCTCGCGGCTATTTTTCTTGCGGCGCCGGCATTCGCGCAAACACCCACCAATATTTCCGTTATTTCCGGAAACGGACAACTCAGCTGTGCTGACTGCACTCTGCAGGGGGCAAATATCCTGACGGCTTTCGAGCCTATGCAAGTCAGAGTTACCGATCCCAACGGCAATCCCGTTGCAAATGCGGCCGTGAACTGGACCGTGCTTTCGGGATCGGGCGCTCTTTCCGGAAACGAAAGCACGACCTTTCAGAGCACTACGGATGTCAACGGAAATGCCAGTCAATCCCTTTTTTTTCCTAACGGCACCATAAATTTCGGATCGCAATCCGAGCCCTTCACACCCAACAGCGTTTCCGCCAGCATTGTGAACAATGCTACGGTTACCTTTTATCTGACCCAGGCGTTGGTCAGCACGTCGAGTAACGGTAGCCTTCCGGCCCTGGTTCAGGCCGCGATCCTCACCCCTGCCAGCTTCGGGCCTAACGGCGAGCGGTTGTGCCCTACTTGTCTTAACCCGGGCGACACGCTCACAGGAACTGCGGGAAGTACCTCCAACGTTCCATTCAAGGTTCAGGTCTATGCCCCCGCGTCCGGCGCCGCGGTTCCCAATATTTCCCTTAGGTTGATTTCAAACCAGACCAGCCCCTCCGTAACCTGTGCAACCGGCGCCGGGGACGACCCGGGATCGGTGTTGACGGATGCGAACGGCAACGCCACCTGCACTATGATCTTGGGGCCTACCACTGGTGGCGGCTCCTTCACCGCTCTTGTAGGAGGCGTGTTGGCCGGCGTGTCGACTGGATCGCCGGTGGGCTTCCAAGGGTCCGGCACATACAATCTCACCGTTCTTCCCGGCATACCGAGCATGATCTCGGCCACCGGCGGCAACAATCAGGGCGCCAACCCCGGACAGGCCCTCTCTTCCCCGCTCGTGGCCACCGTCGCCGACAGCTCGGGAAACCCGCTTTCCGGTCAACCGGTGTTGTGGACCGTTTCCCCCCCGGGCGCCGCTACGCTCTCGAGCGCCACCACCACTTCCAACGCCAACGGCCGCGTCCAAAACAGCGTCACCCTGACCAGCTCCGCTTCAGGCACGATCCAGATCAAAGCTACCCTTGCCGCCAATCCGAATATCTCCACCACCTTCACCTTGACCGCCAACATCGTGGTATCGGGACTGCAGATCGTTTCGGGCAATCCCCAGTCCGCCGTGGTGAATACCGCTTTCGGGTTGCCGCTTGTGGTGCAATTGTCTACCACTAACGGGACATCCTCGGCCAATCTTGCCGTGTCGTTCAGCATAACCGGCCCCGGAACACTGAGCGCATCGAGCGCGACTACCAACAGCGCCGGACAGGCGCAGGTCAACGTGACCGCCGGAGCCACCGCTGGCGCGGTAACCGTCACGGCCACGGCCCAAGCGGTTTCAGCGACCTTCAGCCTCACGGTGATACCGCCAGGGCCCACGCTCACCAGCGGCAGTTTCTACAACGGCGCCGATTTCCAAAAAGGGTCCATTTCGCCGTGCAGCATTGCTACCATCATCGCCCCAGGCATAGCCCCGGCCCTTCAAGGCGCGGTAGCTTTCGACGGCGTTGGCGGATTGCCCTATCAGCTCGCCGGCGACACCGTCACCTTTAGCGGAGCGCAGGCGCCCATTTACAACGTGGCCAACGTAGGCGGCCAGCAGCAGGTCACCTTCCAGGTACCCTGCAGCGTTACGCCGGGATCGAATGCCGTCACAGTCAGTGTCAATGGCAGCAGCGCTACCGTCACCGTGACAGTGCTCCCGGCCAGCCCGGGTCTTTTCACCACTCAGGCTTCCAGCACAACCTCGGTTCCGGTTCTGGAACGGCCCAATGGATCGTTTGTCGGTCCGCTCAATCCGGCCCTCCGCGGTGAGACGCTGATCGCTTACGTGACGGGTCTCGGGCCTACCACGCCTCTGGTCGCTACCAACTCCCTGCCCGTGCCCGGCTCGAACGATACCGTCCAGGGAACCGTGATCGTTGGAATCGCCGTCAACGGCAGCGCCAGCGGCGTGAACACGATCTCGGCGAGCCTCACGCAAGACATCGTCGGCGTCTATCTGGTTGCCTTCCAGGTACCGTCAAGCGTGCCGAGCGGATCGAGCGTTGGTTTCTCCGTCGGCGTCCTGCCGCAAGGAGGCAGCACCATCTACAACAGCACGCTGGGCACATTCCCCGTTCAATAATCCCTTCTCTATCAGTACCTTCCTGGGGCCGGCTCGGATCGGCCCCAGATTCTTTCTTCGCTTTTAATTCGCCATAAAATCAATAGGTTGTGGTGTTTTCCTATTAGTGTAGATCAGATTGTGTAATTATAACCTACTGAAAATACGCGAGTTCCTGAAAAAACCGCTTGAAAACCACTGGTTCCTCGTGCCACTATAGCTTGTGGCCAGATAGTGGCCAAAAAGTGGACCCACGTGAACGAGCTGCTTCAGCAACTGGCAATGGTCGAGCCTCCCCGGGGAATGTACCCTGCGCGGGTCGACGACAAAGGCCGTTTGAAGCTTCCCGTCGGTTTCCAGGATTTTTTCAGGGCCCTGCGAGAAAAACAGTTGTTTGTGACCAGCATGGATCGCAAAGTCGCTTTGATCTACCCTATCGCGATTTGGCGCGAAAACGAAAAGTTTTTTGAAAATTACCGCGACGATCCGAAGAAGGCGCGCTCCGCCGCGTTCAATGCTAACGAGCTTGGCTCGGAAGCGGAAATGGACTCCCAGGGGCGTATCCTGCTCTCGCCGGAGCTTCGCCGCGAGGTCGGCATTGAGGATCAGGCGGTCCGCATTTACGCCCACAAGGGAAAAATCGAGATCCTGAGCGAAAAGGTCTACCAGGAACGGAAGCAGGAGGCAGCCCAATTGACCGACGACGATTTGGCGGCGCTGCAAACCGCCGGTTTGAATTGACGAGGAATCACTGATGGCGTATGCACTATTCCGTCATGGCGGCCGAATCGCTGGAGCTGCTGGCGATCCGTCCCGACGGGATTTACGTGGACGCCACAACCGGCTTGGGCGGCCACACAGCTCTGATCGCCCAGCGTTTGACCACGGGACTGGTAATCGCGAACGATCGCGACGAGCTTTCGCTGGCCATGGCGCGCGAGAACACGCGCGAGTGGGCCGGGCGCATCCGCTTTCATCACGGAGCGTTTCAGAGTCTCGCCGAAGCCGTGGCGCAAGAGGGCTTCGAGAAGGCCGACGGGCTGCTGGCAGACCTGGGAGTCAGCCGGTATCAGCTAACGGCCGCGGAGAGAGGGTTTTCATTTTTGTCCGATGGGCCGCTGGATATGCGCATGGATCAAACCACGGGCACGACGGCGGCCGATCTGGTCAATCACACGTCCGAAAGGGCGCTCGCCGACCTGATTTTTCAACTCGGCGAAGAAAGGAGAGCGCGGAGAATAGCCAGAGCAATCGTCCGGGCACGGCCCTTACGGAGCACGCTACATCTGGCCGATGTAGTGGAGCGGGCCGTGCACAGGACGGGCCGTCTGCATCCAGCCACGCAAACATTCATGGCTCTGCGGATGGCGGTCAACGACGAGCCCGGCGAGCTCGACCGGCTGCTGCGGTTTGGGCCGGAAATACTGAACGCCGGCGGGCGAATGGTGGCGCTCAGCTTCATGAGCATCGACGACCGCAAAGTGAAGGAACGCTTCAAGGAGCTCGGAAGAGAAGGGCGGGCCGAAATCCTGACCAAACGTCCACTCCAGCCGGGCGATGAGGAAACGGCACGGAACCCAGCATCGCGCAGCGCCAAGCTGCGCGCCCTGGAGATGAGATAGCGGGGGAACGAAAACATCATGGCGACGCAGCCAGTATTTCCCAGACGGACAGATACGCAGGCGGCCCCAGGCGAGGCAATGAAAATGGAGCCCGTGCGCAGGCGCAACCCTTTCGAGCTACGTGCCCTGCCGCAGGAAGACGTCTTCTTCTTCTGCAAAAAGATCGACAACTCGCGTCTGGAGCGGGAGCCCGATCCGAAGGCGCCAAAGGCGTGCTGGTCCGCCATCGGGGCCGCTGCCCTTGCCGTGGCGTTGATCGGCGGCGTCCTGCTTCCCAATCTGATGAGCACGCTCGCCGGTTACCAGCTCGAAAAGCTGCGGGCCGAAGAGCGCAGCCTCGTCGATGAGCGCCACAATCTGGAATGGAAAGAGGCCGAGCTGCTCAACGTGAACCGCCTGGAGCGTCTGGCGAAAGATCGTAATCTCACTCCGCCGGCGCCGGGGCAGTTGGTGCATCTGAATGGCAAAGACAGCTCCGTAGCCATGATGCAGAGGCAGTAACTCGAGGCTGTGCGTTCGACGCGGAGCGCCCGGCCGATAGGCGTCGGCGTTCATAGAGCGGGGAAGGGTTGAGGCTGTGATTCTCAACGCGGAGAGAGGACATGGGAAACATTTCTCCGCGTTGCCTCCGCCGCTCCGCGCCTCCGCGTTGAAATCGAATGTCTGGACTGGAAGGATCATTTGGGGCGTGGATAGCCGAACGGAGCGGTATGGGGGAGCGTCGTCTGCAATGGCTTGCCGGAATAGTGGTCTTCTGGGGCGCGGCCATACTTTGGAATCTCGTCAAGCTCGAAGTATTCCACCACCAGGAGTACGTGCGCATCGCCCGCAGGAGCCAGGAAATCGAGATCCCGCTTCCCGCGCCCCGCGGCCCCATTCTCGACCGCAGCGGGCAGCCTCTGGCCATGAGCGTGCCAGTGGAGAAAGTCACCGTCAATCCCCTTAAGCTTCCCGACCTGCCGGTTGCCGCCGACCTGCTGGCGCTGGTGCTGCATCTCAATCGCGTCGAGCTCTATGGAAGGATGCTCGAGGCCCAGCAGAACGGCCGCGGTTATCTGGTGGTCAAGCCCAAAATCACGTTCGAGGAAGGGCAAAATCTGCGCGCGCTCAAGCTGGAGTGGGTCGATATAGACCGCAAGAGCGAGCGTCACTATCCCGGCGGAACGCTGGCCGCACACGTTCTCGGGTCGGTCGACTTCAACGAAAAGGGCAATGCGGGCGTCGAAAAGTCGCTGGAGGCCGACCTGCTGGGGGCCGCCGGCAGCGTGCGATTGTTGACCGACGTGAAACGCCGCGGAATCGACTCCCAGGTCGGAAGCGACGCCAGGCCGGGCCTGCCGGTGACGCTGACCATCGACGAGCGGCTCCAGTTCATCGCCGAGCGGGAGCTTGCCGCGGCCGTTGAAGCCCATCACGCGCAGACTGGAAGCGTGGTGGTAATGAATCCGCAAAACGGCGATATCCTCGCGCTCGCCAGCTATCCCGCTTACGACCCGAATATTCCACCCATTGAGGGCGATAACCCAATCAGCCGTCAGAATCACGCCGTATCGGTTCCCTTCGAGCCCGGGTCGGTCTTCAAAGTGGTCACGCTATCGGCCGCGCTTGAGACCACCAATCTGACTCCCGACAGCCTTATTAATTGCCATGGCGGCGTGCTCACGTTAAATGGGCGCACCTTTCACGATTCGCACTATGGCGCACGGGGCCTCGGCATTCTTCCCATGGCCATGGTGCTGGCGCATTCGAGCAACATCGGCGCCATCGAAGTGGGTTTGCGGGTGGGCCAGGAGCACATGTACGACTATGTCCGGCGCTTTGGCTTCGGCCAAAAGACCGGCATACCGTTGCCCGCCGAATCGGCCGGCAAGGTGCGAAAGCTTCCGAGATGGACAAGCGGGTCGCTGCCTTCTATCTCTATGGGCCAGGAAATCAGCGTGACTACGCTGCAATTGGCGCAGGCTGCCAGCGTGATTGCGAATGGCGGTTTGCTGGTGCGGCCGCGCCTAATCCTCAAGAAGGGCGATCGAGTAATCCCCGCCGCCACGCCGGTGCGCGTTATAAGGCCTGAAACCGCCATCACCATGCGGCAGATGATGGAAGGCGTCGTCCTATACGGCACCGGCAGGCTGGTGGCCAGGCTACAAGGTTATAGCAGCGCGGGTAAAACCGGTTCGGCGCAGATCTTCGACACAGCCACTCATCATTTCGGTCACAGCTACAACGGATCGTTTATGGGATTTTCGCCCGTCACCAATCCGTCCATCGTGGTGGTGGCCACGGTGAACGGAACCCACGGCGAATCGGGTTTCGGCGGCCCCACGGCCGGCCCCGTGTTTCGCGCCGTGACCACCGAGGCGCTGCGCTTGCTCGATGTGCCCAAGGATTTGCCGGAACAAGAGGCCAAGCCGCTGGTTCTGGTTGCGGACAACATGGACAGCGCCGACGATCTGGCGGACGCCGGCCCGGCGAGCGGCGAGCCCAACATCCTTGAGGATCCCGAGGATGACGCCACGCCGAACGCTCCACGCGTTCCCAACTTTCGCGGCATGACCATGCGCGCGGTGCTGGCCGAGGCGGCGTCCAAGGGTTTGACCGTTCTGCCGGCGGGCAGCGGCGTGGCGCGGCTGCAGCAGCCCGCGGCCGGCTCTATTTTGCATGAAGGGGAGCGCATCCGCGTCCGGTTTGCGAGATGAAGATTGGCGAGCTACTCTCGGGCGTTCAGCTCAAGCAGCCTCTCGCGCCGCAGCTTGCCGAGCGGGAAGCTGCGGGCCTCGACTACGATTCGCGGCGCATTGAGAAGGATTTCCTCTTCTTTGCTTTTCCCGGCGCGCGCGCCGATGGCCGCCAGTTCGCGAACGATGCCGTCGCCCGCGGGGCAATTGCTGTTGTAAGTGAAGCTTCCAGCGAAGGCGTTGGCGAAGTGGATGCCCGCGAAGATTTGCGCTCCCGATGGATTCAGGTGGAGCACGGCCGCCATGCCCTGGCGCTGGCCTCGCGCAGCTTCTACGGTAAGCCTGACGAGCGCATTGCACTCACGGGCATCACCGGCACCAACGGCAAGACGACTACCGGTTTTCTGATCGATTCGGTATTGCGCGCAGCGGGCTACACGACTGCGCTGATCGGCACCATTGAGTATCGTCTGGGCGACAGGGTGCTGCCGGCCGTGAATACGACTCCGGAATCGCTCGACCTGGTGCGCCTGTTCGCGGAGTTGGAGCGGCTCGGCGGAACTCACGCGGCGACAAATGGGGCACAACATGGGGCGCCAGACGCGGCATCACACGTGGCGCTACATGGGGCAGAACACGGGGCACAGCACGGGGCGTCAGACGCAGCTCAACACGCGGCACTGGCCGCAACCATGGAGGTTTCGTCGCACGCTCTCGAGCTTGGGCGGCTCTATGGATTGCGGTTTCATACGGCCGTGTTTACAAATTTGACGCGGGACCATCTGGATTTTCATGGAACTATGGAGGCCTACTTCGCGGCCAAGCAGCGGCTGTTTGCTCCGTGGGACAACGCAGGCCATGGGCCCGCGCCACTTTTTGCCGTGCTCAATCGCGACGACGAGTATGCGCGGCGGCTCAAGCTGCATCCTAAGACGGAAGTCTTTTGGTACGGGTTCGGGCCCGAATCGAATTTGCGCGCGCGCCACATTTCTTCCGGCTTTCAGGGCTTGAAATTCGAGGTGCAGCATGGCAAGACGCGCTTCGATATCGAATCGCCGCTGATTGGCAGAATCAACGTGTATAACATTCTGGCGGCATGCGGCGCTGGGCTCTCCTACGGCATCGCGCCGGACGCCATCGCGCGCGGTATCGCGAGCCTGCGCGCCGTGCCCGGCCGCTTCGAGCGCATCGATGAGGGCCAGCCTTTTGTGGTGGTGGTGGATTACGCTCACACCGACGACGCGCTGCGCAACGTCATCGCCGTGGCGCGCGCGTTGAATCCCAAGCGCGTGATCACGCTCTTCGGCTGCGGCGGCGACCGCGACCGCACCAAGCGCCCGTTGATGGGTCAGGCGGCCGCCGAGGCCAGCGATTTCGTGGTGCTCACCAGCGACAATCCGCGCTCCGAAGATCCTTTGGCCATCATGAACGACGCTCTGGTGGGCATCCGGCGCGTGGATGTGAAGTACATTGTCGAGCCGGATCGCGCCGCCGCTATCGCGCGCGCCATCGACGAAGCTCGCGCCGGCGACATCGTGATTCTGGCCGGCAAAGGGCACGAGCCATATCAGGTTTTGAAGGATCGCACGATTCCGTTTGACGACAGGGCAGTGGCGAGAGAAGTGCTAAAGGGTTATGGGTATCACAAAACTGCGTGAAGCATGACCCTGAAATTACAGGAGGTTGCGCGCGCGATGCGCGCTGAAGGCGATCCGCGGCCGGTGGAAGTCACCGGCTGGAGCGTGGACACAAGGACACAAAACGCGGGCGACGTGTATTTTGCGCTTCGCGGCCCGAACTATGACGGGCACAATTTTGTCGCCGCGGCCACCGAAAAAGGCGCGGCCGCGGTGGTAGTGGAGCGGCGCTGGGCTCTTTCGATTGGTGCTCCGATTGGTGCTCCAAGGGGTGCTTTATCTGCCGCGGATGAATTGCTGGTGGACGACACGCTGCAGGCGCTTGCAGATCTAGGCGCGTGGGCGCGATTGAATTGGGGCGGAGAGGTGATCGGCGTAACCGGAAGCGCGGGCAAGACCACGACGAAGGATGCGATTGCGCATTTGCTCGCCGCCGAAATGCCGGTGGGAAAGACCTTGGGAAATTTCAACAATCACGTGGGCGTGCCGCTCTCCATCCTGCGGCTTCCGGACGGCTGCCGCGCCGCGGTTCTCGAAATCGGCATGAATCATGCGGGTGAGATTCGCGATCTGGCGGGGATCGCGAAACCGCAAATCGGCGTCGTGACCAATGTGGGATACGCGCACGTGGAGTTTTTCGATTCTATCGAAGGCGTGGCCGCCGCCAAGCGCGAGCTCATTGAGGCGTTGCCCAGCGATGGCGTCGCGGTACTGAATGCGGACGACCCGCGCGTGGCGCGCTTCGGCGAAGCGCATCCCGGCCGCACCGTCACTTTCGGTTTTGCCGAGACGGCCGATGTCCGCGCCGAATCCATGCAATCGACTGCCGCCGGCGCACGCTTCCGCGCGCTTGGCGTCGATTTTGAAACCGGGCTCACCGGCAGCCACGCCGTTTCGAACCTGCTCGCCGCCATCGCGGTGGCGCGCGAATTCGGCATCGCGCCTCAGCGGCTCCGCGAGCCGGTGCGCACTTTCACCGTGGGCAAGATGCGCGGCGAACGCATGGAGCACAATGGCATCACCATCTGGAACGATTGCTACAATGCCAATCCCGAAGCCGTTGAACTGATGATCGGCGTGCTGAGCCAAACGCCGGCCGCCCGCCGCATCGCCGTGCTGGGCGAGATGCTCGAACTGGGTCAGGCATCCGATGCGCTCCACCGGCAGGTGGGGCGCTACGCGGCGGAACATGGAATCGATCTGGTGATCGGCGTACACGGAAGCGCCAGGGCGCTGGTGGACGCCGCCGGCCCCGCTGGCGCCGAGGCGCGCTTTTTCGAAGAGCCCGCGGCGGCCGGCGATTTTGTCCGCTCCATCGCGCGGCCGGGCGATGCCATTCTCTTCAAGGGTTCGCGCGGCGTCCGCATGGAACTGGCGCTGGAAAGGGTGTTGGCGTAGATGCTCTACTACTTGCTCTACGAGCAGCTTCAGAAGTATGTGAGCCCGTTCCGCGTTTTCCGCTACGTCACGTTTCGCACGGCGTTTGCCAGCCTCACCGCGCTGTTTCTGTGCATTGCGCTGGGCCCGTGGCTGATCCACAAGCTGCGCCAATTCCAGATCGGCCAGTACATCCGCGAAGAGGGCCCCAAATCGCACCAGAAAAAAGCCGGGACGCCCACCATGGGCGGCATCCTCATCATCATCTCGATCGTGATCCCCACGCTGTTGTGGGCCGATCTCCGCTATTCCTACGTTTGGATCGCCCTGGTCTCGCTGATCGGCTTCGGCTGGATCGGCTTCCTGGACGATTACGCCAAGGTGACCAAGCGCCGCAACCTCGGGCTTACCGCTCGCCGCAAGCTCGCTTACCAGTTTTCACTGGCATTCGCTTTCGCGGCAATGCTGCTGTTCATGCGCTCTAACGGGCAGTTCTCCACCACCATGAACATCCCGTTTTTTAAGCAGTACAAGCCGTCGCTGGTGATCGAATCGCTGATGCACAGCCCTTGGACCTACGTCGTCGGCGCGGCTCCGTTCTGCATCCTGGTGGCGCTGATCGTGGTCTTCACTTCGAATGCCGTCAATCTCACCGACGGTTTGGATGGCTTGGCGATCGGGCTGATGGTGATCTGCGCGGGCGCGCTCACCATGCTCGCCTACGCCGGCGGACACGTGACGTTGGCCGAATACTTGCAGCTTTCGCGCAACCCGCACACATCGGAGCTGACCATTTTCTGCGGCTCCATGACGGGCGCGAGCCTCGGTTTTCTTTGGTACAACGCGCATCCGGCCGAAATCTTCATGGGCGACGTCGGCTCGCTCGGTCTGGGCGGCGCCCTGGCAGTGGTGGCTGTGCTGGTGAAGCAGGAGGTGCTGCTGTTGTTTATCGGCGGCATGTTCATTCTGGAAGCAGTCTCCGTGATTCTCCAGGTGGGCAGCTACAAACTCCGTCACGGCAAGCGCATTTTCAAGATGGCTCCGCTGCACCACCATTTTGAGGCGCTCGGCTGGGCGGAATCGAAGATCATCGCGAGGTTTTGGATTGCCGGCCTGGTGCTGGCGCTCTGCGCCTTGACTACGCTGAAGCTGAGATGAGCATGAACCGCGTGACCAACTTTTCTGGCCGGATGACACCGTTACGTGGCGCACGCACTCCTGCGTGCCGCGTTCACANNGCACGAGTGCGTGCGCCACGTCGCATGACAGGCTCCGCAGCAAAGCGAATAACGGGCCACATGCGAGGGCGCTATGCTAGCGGGCGTTCAAGCATTGGTGGTGGGGATGAAGCGATCGGGTATCGCGTCCGCCGGACTGTTGGCGCGCGAAGGCGCCGTGGTGCGCGCCACCGATTTAAAGCCGCTCGACCAGTTGCCGGAAGCCCGCGAATTGCTCGACCGCCTTCATATTCCCTTCACGCTGCAAACGCCGGAGGTTTTCGAAGGCGCCGGCCTGATCGTGCTATCGCCCGATGTGCCCGCGGATCTTCCGCCGGTCGAGGCCGCGCGGCGCCGCGGCCTTCCCGTCGTCGGCGAAATCGAACTGGCGGCGCCGTTTCTCAAGGGGCGCAACATCGGCATTACGGGCACGAACGGCAAGACCACTACCACCAGCCTGATCGGCCATATCCTGCGCGAATCCGGCGTGCCCGCGCAGGTTGGCGGAAATATCGGGACGCCCGCCGCGGCGATGATCGATAGCTCGCGCGACGACGGGTGGAATGTCCTCGAGCTATCCAGCTTTCAGCTTGAAACCATTTCGACCTTTCGCGCGCATATCGCTCTGGCGCTGAACGTCACGCAGAATCACCTCGACCGGCATCACACTTTCGAAAACTATGCCGCCGCCAAGGGGCGTATCTTCGAGAACCAGCGGCCGGACGATCACGCCATCTTGAACGCCGATGATCCCATCTGCGCGGCCTATGCGAGCCGCACCGCCGCAACGGTCAATTGGTTCAGCGGCCAGCGGGAAGTGGAGCCCGGGGCTTTTCTGCGCGGTGAAGAACTGATTCTCGACGGCCAACCGCTGATGCGGACGGGCGAGATTCCCATCCGCGGACGCCACAATGCCGAAAATGTTCTGGCTGCCTCAATCGCGGCGGCGCGCACGGGCGTTACACACAATGCGATTGCCGCGGCTGTCCGCACGTTCCGCGCGGTGGAGCATCGCCTGGAATTCGTGCGCAGCCTAAGCGGCATCGATTTCTACAACGATTCCAAGGCCACCAGCGTCGACGCCACCCTCAAGGCGCTGGAAGCTTTTCCCGGCAACGTGTGGGTGATTTTGGGCGGCAAGGATAAGGGCCTCGACTATGCGCCCTTGCGTGCGCCGCTTGCGGCCAAGGCGCGCGCCGCGCTGCTGATCGGCGCCGCCGCTGAAAAGATCGCCGGTCAACTGAATTCTGCCGTTCCGCTGGTGCCCGCGCAAACGCTGGACGCGGCCGTTGCTTACGCCTTCGCGAACGGCGCCGCCGGCGACACCGTACTGCTGGCGCCGGCGTGCTCCAGCTTCGATCAGTTTCAAAGCTTCGAACACCGGGGCGAAGTTTTCAAGCAGCTTGTGAACCGGTTAGGACCGAAAGAATAAAATGGCGCAACGTCTCAAGACCGATTGGATTCTCTTCGCCACTGTGCTCGCGATGATGTCGTTTGGCGTGCTGATACTTTACAGCGCGTCGTCGATCATGGCCGATCTCGACCCCCGCTATGGATCGAGTTGGCATTTCGTGGGGCGCCAAGCGGTATGGGCCGCGGTTGCGGTGGGCCTGATGATGGCCCTGAAGAAGGTCCACTACCGCAATTTCCAAACGCCCGCCGTGGCCTTCGGCGCGATTGGCGTCGCGCTGATGCTGCTGTTCGCGGTCTACTTCATGGATGGCGAACATCATCGCTGGCTGCGTCTTGGCGGTCCGTTGGGCGTGCAGCCTTCGGAGTTAGCCAAACCCGCGCTAGTGGTGTTCCTCGCGTTTTTCGTCACCTGGCGAGGGCGCGCCATCAACAATCCGCGATACACGCTGGTTCCCGCGGCGTTGGCGGTGGGCCTCATCATTTTCGCGGTGGTAGTGGCCGACCTGGGGACGGCCGTGGTTCTTGGCGCCGCGGCGATGGCGGTCTTCTTCGTCGCCGGCTTGGAATGGCGCTACTGCTTCATCGTGGCCGCCGTCGCCGGGCTGGGCGTGTGCGTCTTCATCGCCAAAGAGCCTTACCGGTTGGGCCGCGTGGTGCGCTTTTTCGATCCCGATTTCAAAATAGTCGCCAAGTTCGATCACGGTGGCCGCATCAAGGCTTGGACCGAAAACTCGCTTCGCACCCACGATACGAACTATCAGCTTCAGCAGTCCAAGATCGCCGTCGGCGCCGGTGGAGTATCCGGCGTAGGACTGATGAATGGGCGGCAGAAGCTGCTCTACCTTCCCTTCGCGCATACCGACTTCATTTATGCGGTGGCCGGAGAGGAGCTGGGGCTGATCGGATCGTGCGGATTACTTATCGGATTTGGCGTAATCTTCTGGCGCGGCCTGCGCGCGGNNTGGTGCTGGGGATGATGCCGACGAAGGGAATATCGCTGCCATTGATCAGCTATGGCGGCAGCTCGCTGCTGAGTACGCTGGCGCTGTTGGGGATTCTGATGAATGTGAGCGAGCATGCGGGGTAACGCGGGTAGCGCCGGCGATGGAGCTTGCAAGTA
>PLDF01000035.1 GCA_003135055.1 Bryobacterales bacterium
CCAACCTTGAGGACGTCTTTCTGAAACTGACGGGCCGCTCCATTCGCGAATAGGATCGACAACGATGCTGCGTGGACTGTGGAAACTGACCTGGATCGAGATGAAAGTCTTCATGCGCGAACCCCTGGGCGCGTTGGGCACCATTGGTGTACCTGTCCTGATTTTTGTTGTTTTGGGGCGCTTTGCAAATTTCAGATCCGGGAAGCCTTCACCGGCTGTCATGGGTCTGTCCGGCGCCGACCTTCCTGTCCTCGTGGCGCTGTTGATCTCTGTGAGTGCGGTCCTTTCGCTGGTAACCATCATCTCCATCTACCGCGAGGGGGGCATCCTCAAGCGGCTTCGTGCTACGCCGCTGCGCCCGCAAACCATCCTGAGTGCCCACGTGATCGTCAAGCTCCTGCTCACTGCAGCAACATTAGGGTTGATGTTCGTTGCGGGCAAACGCTACTTTCCGCCGGGAGCCCATGTTCCATGGCTCTCGTTTACCATCGCGCTGCTCATCAGCACCTGGAGTGTTCTGGCGATCGGCTTCCTCATCGCCAGCATCGTTCCCACGGCGCGCTTTGCGCAGCCGATCGGCGCCGTCATTCTCTACCCCATGATCGCTTTCTCGGGACTCTTCGTTCACATTTCCGATCTGCCGCCGGCGCTGCGTGCTGTGACGCACGTCTTGCCGCTGACCTACGCCGTGCGCCTCCTCGAGGGCATATGGAACGGAGACGGCTGGTTCGCTCACTGGGGTGACATAGCAGCATTGACGGTCTTGTTTCACCTTTTTACATCGATTTCGGCAAAGGTTTTTCGCTGGGAGTAGCACGGCTCGCGAATCGTTGGCGCACGGTGCTCAGCCGTAAATTGGAACCACCATCTCATGTTCGGGGCGGTTGACCATACATTCCGTATCGCCGACCATACAGGCATTACAAAACACAAGCGCGTTTCGGGGGACTAATCCGGCAGGGAGTTGCGGGCCTCGTGGTGGGCAAGGTATACGCTGAGAGGCACGCGCGCGTCGAGCGATATTGCGAAGAATCCCAGGGGCATCCTGGTGGACGTGCTTCGGGTGGACAGCGGGCGGGTTACCGGCAACAGGAAATAACGGGTTGGGATTCCGAGGCCGGGTTGAAATGTCCGTATTGCCGACATCCGGCAAGAATCCGTGCTTGAAACGCATTGGCCTGATAGCGCCAATGGAGAACGCGATACCTCATTGGCTCAATTTAGGGCCGAGGCCAGGTATGCTTCTCTCCTGGGGTGAACGGGGCTGTCGCATCCTTATCTATCCAAGCAAAGGTCCTCACGATGAAGCAGAATTTCGCCGCAATGATCCTCGGGGGTACCGGGCAGGTCGGGGGCGCAGCGGTTGCGGAGCTGCTGGCAATTCCGGAGGGCCGGGAAGTAGTGACGGTCACGAGAAAGCCCATTGCGGCGCGATCGCGGGTGCGCAACGTGGTTCTCGATACCGGCGCTGCTGACTTTGCCGAGCGCACAGAGGCCGTTGCCCGCGAAGTTTTGAGCCAGGGTCCCGCCAGCGCGGTGAGCTGTGTGGGTGTCGGTTCCGGATCGATGCACTGGAGCGAAGAAGAATTGCAACGACTTGAACTCGGCGTCGTCGGCGCCTTTGCGCGTGGCTGCCATGACGCCGGAATCGCCCAGTTTTGCCTGCTTTCCGCAGCAGGAAGCACAGCCCGCAGCCGGTTTCGCTATGTCCGCGTCATGGGCATGAAGGAAGACACCGTACGCAACATCGGTTTTACCCGCCTCGCCATCTTTCGCCCCGGCATCATTGTCGGCAACGCTCATACGCCGGCCTGGGTCGGTTGGCTGGGAAGACTCGTGCCTGGGCCGTTTGGCAATATCGATCAGCGAATTCTCGGTCGCTCCATCGCTGCCGAGATAGCTTTGCACAGTCGAGAGGCTGGTGAAGTTACCCGCGAAAATGCAGCAATGAAAAAACTTGCTGCGCAGTTCCAATAGCGTGACTTTGGAATACCTGCGTGGGGTCGAATCACCGGGAATGCGGAAGTCCACAATAGACAGCCCAAAGCACCACCAACCGTCCTCTTGCCGTACTATGCTCTGGCGTGAACGAATCGACATGGTCCTGCGTCTGAACGGTATCCGGGAGGCTGACATGCACAGATATTTCCTGTTGCTTGCCCTTGCAATTCCGTTGTGCGGTCACTGTCAGAGTTACGTAGACTCGCCTTTTTACAAGCCCGCCTCTGCCATTCCATCGACGGCGCGTGTCGAGGGATATGAACACGGCGGCATCAAGGCGAACGGCGTTGTGATTGACTTATCCGAATCGGAGCCTTCGTCGTCTCCCGATTTCGGCGAAATAGCGGGCTGGTCCGTTGCAGCGGACGTAGATGGGAGCAAGCCTGCCGAGCTTTTCCATTTCTACATTCAATACGACCATTTGAATGTCGCTTTTGGGTATGACCTGCTGGCGGAACCCGTCGAGGGCACGGACAAGATCAAGTGCACGTTCAGCGCCTTCACCAATCCACGGGGCTGGACCGGGTTTCGCGACAGAGAAAAAGAAATTGTCCCCGTTGCGCTTCCGTCGGACCTGACTCCTCTGGTGGTCCGATCAGGCGATGTCATCTCCATCCCGACGCTTCCGCTCGGTGAGGGCAAGATCGCCGTGGTCCACTATCTTCGGCTGACCCGCACCGATCTAACGTCTGACTCAGCTCAATAGTCGGCGATGATTGTCGGGTGAAGCACGAGTCATCCGTACGCG
>PLDF01000063.1 GCA_003135055.1 Bryobacterales bacterium
CCGAGATAGACGTTGCCGAGGTTGTTGAGGATGGCGGACTCGCCATCGAGATCGCCGAAGCGGCGATAAACGGGCAAGGCCTGGTTGCAGAGATCGATGGCTTTTTGCGGCTGGCCGAGGTGCCTGTAAACCGCAGCGGTATTGGCGAGGATGTTGGCCTCGCCATCCAGATCGCCCGCGTCGTGGAAGAGAGGCAGAGCCTGGTTGAAGTCGTCCAGAGCCTGCTTCCAGTTGCTCATGCTCCTGTAGAGGTTTCCGAGATTGTTGAGGGTGACGGCCTGGTCGTGACCGTCATCGATGCGGAGAAAGATGGCCAGGGCACGATTGAGATAGTCGATAGCGGGCTGCGACTGGCTCAAACCCATATCGACGACGCCGATGCTGCGCAGGACGATGGCTTCGGTCTTCTGGTCGCCGCTCTTTTGGGCGATGGGCAAAGCCTGGTTGAGAACGTCGAGGGCTTTTTGGTTGCGGCCGGCGATAAAGTCGGCGGAGGCAACGCCGGTGAGGGCGATGGCCTGGTCGAGGAGGTCGCCGGAGTGCGTGGCCAGATCGAGCGCCTGGTGGGAAGCGGCGAGGGACTTATCGTTCTGGGCGAGTCGACGCCATGCGGTGGCCTGACCGTTGAGGAGGGCGGCTTGTTGTTTCTCGTCGTTTGCGGCGCGGGCGAGTTGGAGGGCCTGGGTGTAAGAGTCGAGCGCCCTTTGATAGCGGGAAACGCCCATGTAAAAGTCGCCGATTTGATTGAGGGCGTCGGCCTGGCGGCGGAGACTCTTTGCTGCTTGCGCGGCTGCCAGCCTGGCCTGGAGGCCGGCGAGCTTTTGTTGAGCCGGGGCGGGCAATTCGTCGGAAGCGGCCGGCGCGGGAGGGGTCGTGGGCGATTGGGCGTGCAGGGGAATCGAGGCGGACAGAAGGAGGCTCAGAACAGCGATGGCTTGCAATCGCATGGGCCGGTTTCTCCAGGGTTCGACACACCGATGGCCGGAGCTTACCGCGGGACAGCTGTGAGAGCAACGAGTTTTTACTGGCTCAGAACAGTCTGGACGGCCGGAGTGATGGCCTTGTCGAGTTGGTCGAGGTCGGGGGCACCAGGGTCGACTTTGATGCCGGGGAAGAGGTGCCACTCTTCGCTGAGCGTGAGCGACTCGCCGGGCCAGACAACGGTTCGGGGACCGAGCAGCTCGACTTCCTGGAAGGCGCCTTCGACGTAGACCTCGGTGTTGACGCCGTAGTCGGGATAGGCGGCACGGTTTTCGTGCGCGAAGCGCTTGACGAAGAGCTCGTCGCCGAGGAGATGGGCGCACCATCCTTCTTTATTGCGCAGGCCGATCTTCTGGGGGTTGGCGCGAGCGGGGTCGGCGCGGAGAAGGATGTATTTGAGACCGAGGGTGAAGCGCGGGTCTTCAAGATCGGTGAAGGCGCAGAGGGCGAGGGGCTGGGTGACGGGCGCGTAGTGGTCGTGGGTCTCAAAGGGAACGCGAGGGACGATGGCGACGCCGGACTGCATGATGGTGATGGCCCAGACGGCGATGTCGATGGGCCAGAGGTTGTGGCTGACGATGGTGTGCTCGAGGGAGACTCTGGAGCCGGAGGGCGCGAGGGTGATGCGGAGCTGCTCCTCGATCGCGGCGCCGTCAGTGGGCTGATGCAGGGTGAGACTGAGGTCGCCGTGCGCGTGATGCTGGATGGGTGCGTTGTCGGGCGCATAGGTAGCAGGGAAATGCTCGGGCCAGACCCAGAGGCGGTGACCGCCGTAGGGCTTCCAGACCCCGAGCGCGGGCTTGACGGAATTGTCGGGAAATTGGCCGAGATGGTTCTGCCCACTGGTGCGGCCATAAAAGAGAATGCGGGGGCCCACCGCGGTGGTGACGATGAGGTCGACGGTTCCGTTGGAGAGCTTGATGCAGCCGGGCAGATTCATGTAAGACAGTTGATCGATTGCCATGCAGATGCGCCTCGGTTCCAGACGAATGAAATGCGACGAAAGACGAAGGAACATTGTATGCGCTCGGGGGAGAGCGGGTGCGGCTTTTGCCCAGGGATTTCGTGGTCGCAAACCGATTGATCAGGACCTTCCAAACCCCTTTTCCCGAGGAAGTGGCATGGGAGCACGGTTTCGAGTTTGCCCTCGCACAGCGCCGCGGGTATAGAGTGCTCGGTGGAGGGAGGTGTTATGCGGAAAAGGCAATGGCTGGCGGCTCTGGTGCTGTTGGCGGGAGTGTGCGGGGCGGGGGCGCAGGACACGTCGAAGTTATCGGCGCAGTGGGAGGAGCTGACGGCGGCGGATTTTGTAACGGCGATTCACCAGGCGCAGGGGGTGTGTCTGTTGCCGTTCGGGATTCTGGAGAAGCATGGGCCGCATATGCCGCTGGGAACGGACTTGATCAATGCCCGATGGGTCGCGCTGCACGGCGCGGCAGAGGAGTATGCGGTGGTGTTTCCGGCGTACTACTTTGGGCAGATCGACGAGGCGCGACATGAACCGGGGACGTTGGCGTACAGCCGGCACATGCAGCTGGATCTGCTGCAGGAGACGACGGATGAGATGGCGCGCAACGGGTGCAAGAAGATTCTGATTGTGAATGGGCATGGTGGGAATCTGTCGCTGCTGCCGTATTTCGCGCAGACAGAGCTGCAGGAACCGCACGATTACGTGGTGTATGTGTACTGGTGGGATCGGCGCGGCGGCGAGGGGCGGCCGAAGCAGCAGACGACGGTCGACATGCATGCGGGCGAGTCGGAGACGTCGCACATGCTGGTGACGCGGCCGGACCTTGTGCATCAGGAACGGGCAGGGCAGGAGTCGGGCGCTGATCAGGCGCGACTGCATTTGCCGGAGGACGTCTATACGGGGATCTGGTGGTATGCGCGGTTTCCGAATCACTACTCGGGCGACGGCAGCAAAGCCACGGTGGCGCTGGGCGAATATGACATGAAGGCCTGGGTCAGCGATCTGGTGGCGGCGATTCGGGCGGTGAAGGCGGACGACGAGAGCCTGAAGCTGCAGAACCAGTTCTACGAGGACGCGAAGCATCCGCTGGAGACG
>PLDF01000302.1 GCA_003135055.1 Bryobacterales bacterium
GAGAGGAATATGGCCGAACTCCGCACCCTGCGGGCCGAACGCAAAGCCGCCCGCGATCAAGCGCTCGAAGAAGCCCTGCTGCTCTCCCAACTCGCACAGAGCAAAGGCGAAAAGTACGATGCTGCAGCCGATTTTCCGCCCGAACTCCTGGGAGCAAATTCTGTTTTTTCACCCGCCGCAATCACCCGACTCATCGCCCGCACTCAGCGCCTCAACGAAGCCCGCGACTACGCGAAAGCCCACGTAAATCCGAAGTCAGGCCGCCAAATGCCCGCAGCCGCGTAACCCAGCGGCGCGCGGCGGACGAAACCGTCTGCCCCACCCCCGAAAACACCGCACCGAAGTAGGGCGGACCCCCCGGTCCGCGCGCGACCCCCTGGTCGCGCTCCGGCACTACCCGAAAACCATTCTGCTGGCCGCGGTTTCAGCCGTTCCCACCAGTTCTTTGACAATTGAATATAAATCGACCCACTCACCACACCCGAACCAATTTGGCTCGCGCTGGCCTCGGCGCCATAACACTGTGAATGCGGCATGTTAAACCGCGTTCTGAGCCACGCCCCCAAAACGGTTAGGCACCCCGGTGACCGCGACGACCGACGGGAGCCTTCCCACCCGGCTATACTAGTAGAGAAAACCAATGAGCCTGACCGGCGAAGATAAGCACTGGATTTCGGCGCAACTCGAGCGGGTAGAAACGGCGCTGCTGACAGAGTTTCATAAGTGGGCAAGCCCCATTGAGATGCGCGTCAAAAGCCATTCGGCCGCGTTGCGTGCCATCGATCTCGAGGTCGAGGCCGTCTCCGATCGCGTAACGAAACTGGAAGGCCGGTAACCAGACAGACCGCACGTGAATCGAGAAGCCCCGGCCGTATTTCGGCGGCAACACTGCGGCGAACCGGCGTCGGCCCGCAGCGCGTTCCAGACCGCACTCCATCCCGCCGCGCGCTATAATTGCCCCATCGTCGAAGGGTTGTCATTATGAGCCAGGTTGTCATTATGAGCCACGTTGTCACCATGAGCCGTAAACTCCGTTTCGCTTCCGCCGCGCTGGCCCTGCTTGCGCCCCTCGCCGCCCAAACCTTGCCGCCCGGCGTGGTCAAGAAAACTTCCATGGCGGGCATCACCGAATACGATTACCCCAACGGCCTGCGCGTGTTGCTCTATCCCGATGGCTCCAGCCCCAAGGTCACCGTGAATATGACTTACATGGTGGGTTCGCGCCACGAAGGCTACGGCGAAACCGGCATGGCCCACTTGCTGGAGCACATGGATTTCATCGAGACCACCAATGGACGCCAGATCAAGGACGAAATCACGGCGCACGCGGGCGGCGGCAACTGGAACGGCAGCACCAATTCCGACCGCACCAACTACTATGAGACGGTGCTCGCCAACGACGAGAATCTGAAGTGGGCGCTGGGCCTTGAAGCCGACCGGATGGTGAACGTGAAGTTCACCAAACAGATACTCGACACGGAAATGACCGTGGTGCGCAACGAATTCGAGCGCGGCGAAAACAGCCCGCAGAGCGTTCTGCGCGAGCGCGTCGAAGCCACTGCGTACATCTGGCACAATTACGGCCACCCCACCATCGGCTCGCGCGAAGATATCGAACGGGTACCGGTGGTGCGCCTCGCGGCCTTCTACAAGAAGTTTTATCAGCCGGATAACGCGGTGCTCACCATCGGCGGCCGGCTGGACGAATCGAAGACGCTGCAATTCGTGGCCGATACCGTGGGTAAGATTCCCCGTCCCACGCGCGAGCTGGACCAGACTTACACGGTGGAGCCGCCGCAGGATGGCGAACGCTTCGTGGAGCTGCGGCGCGTCGGCACGGGGCCCGAAGTAGTGATGGCCTATCACGGTCCGGCGGCCGGACATCCCGATGAAGCGGCGCTGGAGGTGCTCGCCGGCATCATGACTGGCAGCGGCGGCGGTGGACGGGGTGGACGCGGAGGCGGCGGTGGTGGTGGTGGCGGACGAAGCGACGGCCGGCTGGCGAAGGCCCTGGTGGATACCAAGAAGGCGCAATCCGCCAGCATGAACTTCGGGCTGCGGCACGATCCCGGCCTGGTGATGGTGACCGCCACGCTCACTCAAGACGAGTCGCTCGACGACGCCCGCAAGGCGATGACCGAGGCGCTCGCCGACGTGGTGAAGAACCCGCCCACTAAGGAGGATGTCGATAAGGTTCGCGAGCGCCTGCTCAAGGGGCTCGAGGATCGCATGAGCAACACGCAGTCGTTCTCCACCGGCCTCAGCGAGCCCATCGCGCAGGGCGACTGGCGGCTTATGTTCCTCGAGCACGACCGTCTGAAGGACGTCAGCGCGCAGGATATCGTGCGCGTGGCCCAACTCTACTTGAAAGAATCGAATCTTACGGTGGGCTACTACATTCCCACGGACAATCCCGAGCGCACCGTGGTCCCGGAAACGCCCGACCTGAACGCCACTCTGGCGAATTACAAAAGCACCGCTACCATCGCGCACGGCGAGACCTTCGACCCCACGCCGGCCAACATCGAAAGCCGTCTGGTACGAGGCAAGCTGGCCAACGGAATGAAAGTGGTCACACTCAATAAGCAGACCACCGGAGGCATGGTGTACGGCGTGATTGAGCTGCACTTCGGCGATGAGGCATCGCTCGCCGGAAAAGCGGCAGCGGCGCAGTTTGCGGATTCGCTCCTAGGCGGCGGCACCACTACCAGGACGCGCCAGCAGATCCAGGCCGAATTGGAAAAACTCAATGCGCGCGTCACGGTGGGCGCGGGCGGTGGCGGCGGACGCGGTGGCGGCGGCGGGCGCGGCGGTGGTGGAGCCGGCGGGGGCGGTCTGGCTGGCGCCACGGCGAACATTCAAGCGCCCGCGGCCAACTTCGTGGCGGCGATGCGCATCGCCGTGGACGAATTGCGCAACCCGTTATACCCCGCGGAGGATTTCGACCGCAGCAAAGAGCAGCGCATCCGCGCGCTGAGCCAGCCGCGCACTGAGCCAACGCAGCTTTCCGCCGAGGTATTGCAGCGTCACCTCAGCCCATATGCCAAGGGCGATGCGCGATATGCCGGCACGCCCGAGGAGCAGACCGCGGAGATCCGGAAGGTCACCCTGGACGATGTCAAGAAGTTCCACGCCCAGTTCTACGGCGCCTCGCACGGCGAAATCGCCATAGTAGGTCCCATCGATAAGAACGCGGCGCAAAAGGCCGCGGACGAGTTACTCGGTTCCTGGACATCCGCCGCGCCTTACAAGCAACTTACTACGGCGTATAAGAAGGCCGATGCCATCAACCAGAAGATCGACACGCCCGACAAAGCCAACGCGCAGTTCGAAGCCGGCCTGCGTTTCCAGTTATCGCAGAGCGACCCCGACTATCCCGCGATGATTCTCGCTAATTACATGTTCGGAGGCTCCATCACGGCGCGCATGCCCGACCGCATTCGCAACCGCGAAGGTCTGAGCTATGGCGCATCCTCGCGGCTGCAAATTCCGGCGGATGGCGATTCCGCCATGCTCTCCGGAACGGTTAGCGAGAACCCGGCGAATACGCCCAAGGTCGAGTTCAGCTTCATGGATGAGCTGCGCAAGACGCTGAAGGAGGGCTTCAACGCCGCCGAGCTGGCCACCGCCAGAAAAGCGTACCTGGATACGCAGTTTGTTTCGCGCTCTCAGGATACGGCGCTGCTTGGTCTGCTGGCGCAGCACGAGCAGTTGGGCCGCACCATGAAGTGGGACCAGGATCTGGAGGCGAAGATCCAATCCCTCACGCCCGAACAAGTCACGGCCGCGTTCCGGAAGCACATCGATCCGGCGCAAATGTCGATCGTGAAGGCTGGCGATTTTAAGGCTGCCGGAGCCTACCAGTAGCGGCCGTAGGGTGGGCTCTGCCCTGCCCCCTGGCCAGTCGCCGATCCGGCTCCGGTTCGGCTTCCTGCGCGGGTCCGTATGGGGCCGTGCCCGGGCCGCCTAGGCTCGGATCTTTACGCCGCGAAGTGTTCGGTGTCAATTTGTGGGGCGGACCCCCGGTCCGCGGCCGACCCCTCGGTCGGCCTCTCTCGGGATCGCATGCGGTTGATTTAGCTGGGCGAAGGGCGGGTCCAGGGGGACCCGCGCGGACCAGGGGGACCGCCCCGCTAAGGCCGGCTTCCCAGGATGGATCTCAGATAGACGCAACGCACGAGTTCGTTGCGGCGGCCAGGCATCCCAAGCCTTACGAGTTTCTTGGGCCTCGCCAGCGCCGGTATCGCAACATCCGCAAAGTCAATTAGTCCCGTACTGCACGTTCTGGTATCGCTGTTAGTGCGATTCAGTGCATACGCCACAGGCCTTCGCGATATAACATAGCAATTGACCGCCACAGTTAGCCGTCCAGTTATACAGTGAAGGGTGAGGCTGAGACTAGCCGATAGGTAGACGTGAGCATTCGCACAGACACAGCGATAGCCATATTTGGTTGTCCGCCGAGGTGCAGCTATGCTGTGTGTTGGTCTCGGCCCAATTCCGATGAACGGCATGGGCCCTGTTGTTTCCGACTTCCTCCGCTTGGTGTTGACGCATGCCGGTGAAGCAATTATTGAAGGATAAAGACCAAGACCGGAAATTCCGGCTTCTGTTTGAGGATCACCCGCAGCCTATGTGGGTCTTCGATGCGGAAAACCAGCGCTTCCTGGAAGCGAACCGGCCGGCGGCGGATCTCTACGGTTACTCCACCGAAGAATTCCGCTCCATGACGCTGAGCGACTTACAACCCGAACAGGGAGTCCGGCAGTTCCTGGAACAGTTGCACGACTCCCCAAAAACGCCCCCATCCACCTGGCGGCACCGCACCAAGTCGGGCCGCGCCATCGACGTGGAGATGGCGGTTCACGAGATTCAATACGGCGGCCGGTCCGCGCAATTGGCGGTGCTGATTGATGTCACGGGTCGGCGCGAGATGGAAGAGCAACTGCGGCAAGCGCAAAAAATGGAAGCAGTGGGCATGCTGGCAGGCGGGGTAGCGCACGATTTCAATAACCTGCTCACCATAATCAACGGGTATACTCAGCTCATTCTGAACAACCTGAAGCCAGGCGACAAGAATCGCCATTCCGCCGAGCAGATAATGAAGGCGGGTGAGCGCGCCGGGGCTCTTACCAATCAGCTGCTGGCATTCAGCCGGCGCCAGGTCCTGCAACTTAAGGTTGTCGACCTGAACCAGGCCGTGGCCAGCCTCGGGACCATGCTGCAGCGGCTCATCGGGGAAGATATCGACTTGCGCCTTGAGTTGCGGCCGGATCTGGGCCGCGTCAGCGCCGACACTAGCCAGCTTGAGCAGGTGCTGATGAACCTGGCTGTCAACGCGCGCGACGCCATGCCCCAGGGCGGCACGCTCACCATCGAAACCGCCAATGTGCAGCTCGACGATTCCTATGCGGGCCGGCATCTCGCCGTGAAGACGGGCTCCTACGTCCTGCTCGCGGTGAGCGATACCGGCTCGGGCATGGATGAAGCCACCAGACAGCGGCTGTTTGAGCCGTTTTTCACCACCAAGCCTCCCGGGAAAGGGACGGGGCTTGGACTTTCGACCGTCTTCGGCATCGTGAAGCAGAGCGGCGGCAGCGTGGAAGTTTACAGCGAGCCGGGCTGCGGTTCGTCGGTGAAGGTTTATTTCCCGCGCGTCGATCAGCCCGTTCCCGTGGAAGAGGAGGCCCGAAAGCGCCAGTCGCCGCGCGGGACCGAAACCATCCTGCTGGTGGAAGACGACGAGATGGTCCGTAATCTGGTGCGCGAGACCCTGGAACGCGAAGGCTACAAGGTGATTGGGGCGTCGGACCCGCTCGAAGCCCAGCGAATCGCCGAGGGGCACCGGGGCAAGATCCAGCTCCTGATCACCGATGTCGTGATGCCCCGTCTCAACGGTAAAGAGCTGGCAAAGCTGCTGGTGGAGCGGCGGCCGGAGATGAAGGTGCTCTACATGTCGGGATACACCGATAGCGCCATCGTTAATAGCGGTATCTTACAGAAAGAAGTAGCGTTCCTGCAGAAACCGTTCACTCCGGCCGCGCTCGCTTCGAAGGTGCGGGATGTACTCGAAAGCGGCAAAATTCTGCGCGCCGGAGAATAGTGCGTAACCTTGGCGACCTGGCGCGCATCTACCCAGACTGAATGGAGCGTTCCATGCCTGCTATCCGTGTTTCTTGCGCCGGCAAGCTCTTCCTGTTTCTATTGGCCGCAGGCGTTGCCTCCGGCCAGATTTACCCTCCGGGCGGCTATCCCCCGGGCGGTTATCCTCCGGGTGGTTATCCGGGCGGCGGCTATCCGGGCGGCGGCTATCCCGGTGGCGGCATCCCAATTCCCAGCCGTGGCAGCAAACCGCAGCCCAACACCAGCACGAAGGGGCAACCGCTGCCCAATTTCCGCGGCAAGCTCAAGAAGATGGATGCGAAGACCATCTCATTGTCTCTTGACGACGACCGCGTGATCGATTTCAGACGCGACTCCAAGACCAAGTTTTTCAAGGGCGGCGACGAAATCAAGGACCCCAAGTTCAACCCCGGCGACCAGCTTTCCATCGAGGGGCCGGAAGATAACACCGGCTCGATGATTGCGGTCAATGTGTATTGGGAAAAGGGCGCCGCAACCGGCGCGGCAGCCGGCGCAACCCCCACCGCCGATTCCAAGTCGAAGGACGACAAGGTTCCCGACGCCTGGGCCGATGCTCCGTCGCAAACGCATGGCACGGAAGCGGCTCCGCCGCCGGCCAAACACGATTCCGACGACCCCGGTCCACCGACGTTGCAACGCGGCGCGGCAGCCGACCCTTCGCGCGAGAAATCCGCGCCGGTTCCCGCCCAACCCGTTGGTCAAACCGCTCCGGGCGACCGGCCGACGCTTAGCGCAGCCAACGGGCAGGCTCCCGAGCGGCTTCCGCAGTATATTCCGCGCGACGATGGCAGCGGCAACGCCGGTAACAACAGCGGCTACAACGGCAACGATGCCATCGAGGGCTCGTTGCGCCACCAGGACGACCTCATCCGCGAAGCCGCCGACACGGCGCTCGATTTCACCGAAACGCTGCCCAATTACGTCTGCCAGGAGCTGATGTCGCGCTACCAGAGCGAGAGCCGGCCGGCCAATTGGCAAGCCATCGACGTAGTGGGAACCGAGGTGATCTATGAAAACGGCAAAGAGGATTACCGCAAGATCACGCTGAACGGCCGGCCGATCAACAAGAAGATCGAGGATATGGGCGGCTCCTGGTCGACCGGCGAATTCGGCACGGTGCTCATCGGCCTGTTCTCGCCGGGCACGGCCGCCGAATTCCACTATCGCAAGGATTCGCGCATCGCGGGCATTGTGACCAAGGAGTACGATTACTCGGTCACGCACGCCCACTCGAACTGGAGCATTCACACGGGGTCGCAGACCTACGATCCGGCGTACAGCGGAACCGTGTGGATCGACCCGGCCAGCGCGCGCGTCATGCGCATCGAGATGTCCGCGCGCAGCTTCCCCGCGGACTTTCTGAGCGACGACGTGGAATCCGCCACCGACTACGAGTACGTGCGGCTGGGCGATGCCAAGCAATATCTGCTGCCGGTACACTCCGAAAGCTTAAGCTGCCAGCGCGGCACCAACCAATGCAGCCGCAACGTGATCGATTTCCGGAATTACAGGAAGTACACCGGGGAATCGACGATCACGTTCGGGGACCCGAAGAAGTAGGGGCGCGGCCCGGCGCGGCCGGTCATAACACCGATCCCTCGCGTCAATACGAAGTAGAATTACCGCCCGGATAGCGGGTTCCAGCCGTCTTTCCCCGCCAGGAACCTCCGCGGCGACCATTGCTCCGCCTCTGCTGGCGTAAGTCGATGCGAGTAGGGTTCGCGATCCTTGGCATCCGCGCCGGGCCCAGTCGAACCGTATTCCGCATAGAACGCCGTAGGCAGCGTGGGTTTGCCGAAACGCGCCCATTCCGTCCAGCCCGCCGGAGTCACTGGGGCGTCGATCTGCGCATTCAGAAAGACCACCGTCGCATACGGGCGCCAGGAACGGCCCAGAGATATCGTGCCACTGCCGCGCGCCTCGCCCGTCAGATGGCAATGGTCGAAGATATAGCCGCTATCCGTCTGCTCCGCCGTGTGGCGGCTCTGCGCGGTGTACATCACGCTTCCCGTAGCGATGCCGTGGATCTCGCACCGGTCGAAGACTGCCATGCTGTCGCCGAAGATAAAATCGGTGTTGCCTTCGATGTAGCAATCTGCGAAGTATTGGCGCGCCGCCACACACGGGCCATAGTCGCCGTAGCAATAGCGGCTGGCGGCGAACAGCGTGTCCTGCGCTCCGGAGATGCGCAGGCTGCGGAAGATGGCGCGGTCTGCCGTGACGTGCAGAGCCACTGCCTGCCCTTTGCCGGCGCCCAGATCGTTCACGATGCTGAGGTGGTCGATAGTGACATCATCGGCTTCCACGAAGACGGTGCTGCTATTGAAAGTGCCGCCCGAGTTGTTCGCGCCGTTGGCGTAGACGATGACGGTCTTGGCCGGATCGGCATCCGCGCCGTGCAGATGCACGTGCGGTTTGCGGATGGTCACCACTTCGCGATAGGTTCCGGGCTGCACTGTGATCTCGCCTCCCGAAAGAGGAAGCGCGTCCACCGCTTTTTGGATGGAGCCGCCCGGCGCCACGGTGATCGACCGTTCCTTCCCGGGAGCGGCGACAGTGGATAGATCGACGGCGAACGAAGATTGCGGCGCGGATGTGAACTCCGGGTATTGGCAGCCGGCCGGCGTGGGAGCGATGACGATGTCGCGGCCCGCCGGCGGCGAGATGGCGGGTTCCTTCACATCGTGCAAGCAAGCATTGCTCGAATGGATCTGCCGCGCCTCGCCGCCTTGCGCTCCCTTCAGATTGAAGCTGAAGGCCGCCTGTGCGCCATCCATGTATATGCCGTCGAAGGTCACGCTGCGAACCGAGCCGTACGTGTCGTCTCCTATCGAGATGCCGCGTCCGCCAAAGACATGCGCATCGCGAATGGCGACGTTGGCGGTGGCGCCGAGTATGCTGGCCTTCAGGGCGATCGCCTGGCCGGGTACGCGGATCCACAGGCCGTCGACGGCCGCGCTTACGGCGTTGCTCAGCAGAAGCCCGGTGGAGGCGGCGGAGTCTTCGGGCGATTCGATCTTGAGACCGGCGACGGTAAGTCCGGTGGTCTTGAAGATCGCGGCGTGAATACCGGCGGCGTTGCGCAAAGTGATTCCGGCGATGCGGAAGCCCTGCGATTCGTAGCTGGAAAGCAGATCGGGGACGGCGATCGGCTTGCCGGATTTTTCGGCCGCGCGAGCCATGTCCCACCAAGGGGCGCCTTGTCCATCGATGGCGCCCGCGCCGGCGACGCCGCTGTATGCGGCCTGATACGAATACAGGAAGGGCTTGCAGGTGGCTGCGCTGCCGCTGGCCGGCGCGCCGCAGCTTCCCGGCGCCAAGTCGTAATCGCGCGGATTGCGCGAAGCGTAGAGGGTTACGCCGCGGTCGATGAAGAGCGTGACGCCGCGCGGCAGGATGAGCGGAGCGGAATGAAAGGCTGGGTTGGCTCCATTGGCCTTTAGGATGACAGCCTGCCCGGGGCTGCAGAGAGTCAGAGACTGCTGGATACGCTCTGTGTCGGCCGCGGCGGGACCCGCGGTGAGTACGGCGCAGGCTTTCACTTGCGTGTTTTGAGAGTACGCGTTTGCGGCGAAGATAAATAGGAATATTGGTAGCTTCATAAGTCGGTTCGAACGTTGACAGACGAAAGCGTCTGTCCTACCTTGCTGGGAACACAAAGCGCGTTCACACGAGTGTGAACGCTGCACGCATGTGCCCAGAGGGCGCCCAGTGCGCCACGAATTTCACATTTTAGCTGGCGGGGAATGCCGGACCGAGGCCCACCTTGCGCCCGAGCTTCACCCAGCGGGATTCG
>PLDF01000363.1 GCA_003135055.1 Bryobacterales bacterium
CGGTGCAGGGGTAGAGCGAGTAGTGCCGCTTCCACCCAGCCAGATAGAGAACGGGGAAACCGCGTAGTTTGTACGTGGGGATCTTGTACGAGATTACTTCCTCGGCCTCCGGTACCGCCTTGCGGATCGTACTTCGCACGCGCTCGAGCACCGGCTGAGCGGTCTCGGGTTGCGAGGCAATGTACTCGTCCACCGGGTTGAAATCGTCGTTGGCCATTGCGATTCCCTTTCTGGCTGGCGCCGGCGCCCGCTTCGGCGCTGCCGCTCGCGCAGCGGCGGCCTCGGTCTTCGGACCAGCGGCGCGAGCCACAGTCCGCTTCGCATCCGCGAGGAAGTTCATGACCTGTGCAGCTCCGCAACCAGATCTTCCAGGCGGTCGTAGCTGATGCCGGCGCCGCGGGCCATGCCGGATCCGAGGACCATGTCACGCACTTCCGGAGACGGATAGCGCACCGTTGCAGTGAGGCGCGTCTTGCCGTCCTCGTCGATGAAATCGGTCGTGACCACCGAGACGCTATCCGGAAACTGTTCGAAGATCTCGGTGAACACGATGCGGCTCGGAGGCGTGATTTCGCGATACTCGCCATAGAAAGCGACTTCCCCCTTGGGGTGGCGGTTTACGAAACGCCACCGGCCGCCCACGCGAAGGTCGATCTCGCAGACCGGCGTCGAGTAGCCCTCGCCCAGGCGGCCCCACCACTGTTTGACGTGTTCGGGTTTCGTCATTGCGTCGAACACCAGGCGCCTCGGCGCATCGAACAGCCGGGTCAGGCGAATTTCCCGGTCCGAGGGCGTTGTGACTTCGAAGCTGTCGCTATTTCTTGCGTTGCCCGCCACCATGACGTTTCGTCTCCTTCGTTTTCATTTGTTGCAAGTACCGATCCAATCGATCGAAGCGCGCCTCCCAGATATGGCGGTAGCGCTCGGTCCAGTCGGCCACTTCCTTCAAGGGGCCCGCTTCCACCCGGCAGTGCCGCCACTGCGCCTCCCGTCTCCGCGCGATCAGGCCCGCGCGCTCCAGCACCCGAAGGTGCTTCGACACGGCGGGCATGCTCATATCGAAGGGCTCGGCGAGGTCGGTTACGGAGCACTCGCCCGAAAGCAGACGGCTTAGGATTGCCCGGCGAGTCGGGTCCGCCAGGGCGGCAAACGTGGAGCTCAACCGATCGGCCGGCATGTGTATTAAACCAAGGAGTTAATTAACTCATCGGTATTATACAGCGCCCGGCTCCGTACGTGTCAAGAAAAAAATCCGCCAGCTTGCGCCTGTTCGCGAGCCCGCCGCTGCCGTGCGCTCAGACCGGAATAGCGTCACCGCCCGGCGAGCGGCGAAGACGCATCACGTCCCGCCTTATCGCGCAGCGATGCTTGCCTCGACCGTAAGGGAGCGGTTGCGGACCTTCGAAACATTTGGTCACCTTATTGTTTCGCGGCACCTTAGGGAGCGTCCGCCGCCCAGGGAAGTATCACCTACTTGTCCGCCAGGCGGGACGAGCATCCGAAGTTGATCGCCGAGCCGGATAGAAAGTGTTTTGGGCCGCAGATGAACGCAGATAAAGCGCAATTCTTATCGGCGCTTATCTGCGTTCATCTGCGGCCAATGCCTCTTTTCGATTTTGGTCTCCCTGATCATCAGACGATGCCCGCATTCGCAAAACAGAACATTGTGGATATGCTTTATCGAAACGCTACCCGCTGCCTCCAAGCGGATTCGCACACACTCCGGCGCCACGCGCGGGTCAGCCGGGTGAGCTTCCCGGATGCCAGCGTCAAGGGTTAGCGGCCAAGAACTTCCCGCGGACCTCCTCCGAGTCCCGGCGTTTCCGGAATCCGCGGGTTGCCACAGCTCTCTCCGGTTCCGGCTTGCAAATTATTGTTCGCGCAGCAGTTTTGCCGGATCGACGTGCAGGGCGCGTCTGACGGGACCGGCGACCGAAAGCGATCCGGTGACCACCATGGTGAATGCAACCGCGACAAGCACGATCGGATCCTGCGCCGAGGCTTGGTAGACGATCGCCGAGAGTAGCCGGCTCGCCGCCACGCCCAGCACAATTCCCACCACCGAGCCGCTCGCCAGCAGGATCAGCATACGGCCGAGCGCTGCCGAGAGAATCTGCTTCGCCTGGGCGCCGAGCGCGACGCGCAGACTTAGCTCGCGCAGCCGCTTGCTGACCGTATATGAGGCCAGGCCGAACGTGCCGGCGATCGAGAGCAGCAGTCCGAAAGCGCCAAAAAGGCCGAGGGCGGCTGTGGCCACCTGGGATGGAAAGAGACTCAATCCAAGCTGGCTGTTCCAGGGGCCCGATTCCCGAATAGGCACGGCGTGGTCCAGATCGTGGACCACTTTGCGGATGGCGGCTACCACATCGGCCGTGCCGGGCGTGTTGCCCTTGGTCCGGACGATGAGGGTCGTCCTTGTGTTCCCTTTCTGCGAGATCGGGAAGAACGCCGCGGCTTGGGGACCTTCACTGAGCGTGAAGTGTCTTCCATCCGCCATGATGCCCACGATCCGGATCGAAGCGCCGGAGCCGTCTTTAAAATAGCGTCCCACTGCGTCCTCAGAGTGGAAGAGCCGCCGGGCGAACTCCCGATTCACGATGGCAACAGGCGGGGTCTTGGCAGTGTCGGCAACGCTTACATCGCGTCCCGCGAGCAGCGGCGTTCCGGAGGCGGTCACATATCCGGGTGAGACCTCGTAGAAATAAGTATCGAATGCTTTGCTTGAGGGTCTGAAATTGGTAGTTTGCTGAGAGTAGACACCAGACATGGATGTGTCAAGGTCGAGGGGCGTTGCGTTCGCGTAGCCTGCCGCTTCCACTCCTGGCAGCTGCCAGACCCTTTCCAGCAACTGGCGCTGGAAACGATCGGTGGCGGCGCCATCGCTGCTATAGCCAGCCTGACTCAGATCGAATTTCGTACGCACCGCATTTTGCGGCTTGAAACCCAGTTCCATGGTCAGTGCCTTGCCCAAGCCGCGCAGCGAGACAAAGGCAGCCGTCACGGTGACGCAGCAGAGCGCGATCTGCGCCGCCAGCAGACAATCCCGAAGCGCCCAGCGGCGTCCGGCGAAGCGTTGGCTTCCGCCACCCTTAATCGCGTCATTGGGATCGGTCTTGAATATCTGCCGCAGTGGCATCACTCCGAACAGTACGCTGGCCAGTGCCGAGATCAGCAACGCCATCAGGATCAACGATGGCTCCGGCAGCACGGCGAGCTTCATCGGGTATGCGGTGGGTGGATGCCAGCTAGCCAGGCCGGTGAGTGCCATCCACGCCAGGCCGCAGGCGCACGCGCCCCCGAAGATCGAAATCGCAAAGGCCTCGACAAGCGCCTGGCGGACAATACGCCAGCGGCTCGATCCGATGGCCATGCGGATCGCAATTTCGCGCGTGCGGTCCGCCGTGCGCGCCGCGAACAGGCTGCCAAGGTTGGCGCAGGCGGCAAGCAGCACAATACCGGCCAGGAACATCACCCCGGCCAGAAAAGCGCGCGCCGGCCCGCCGAGAAAGTCACCGATCAGACCAGGACGAGCTAGCTTGAATGTCAACCCCTCTTCTTCCTTTGGATACTGCCGGGCAATGCGGGCGGCGATCGTGTCCAATTCAGCCTGCACTTGGGGCATGGCGACGCCGTCCTTGAGGCGCACGATAGAAAAGAGATTCCTATAGCCCCGCGATTCAAGCCAGTTGACCCCGTCCAGCGACGCTTCATTCGCCATCGGAACGAAAATGTCAGTCTGACCAATTTTCTCGGTCCCGTTGAAGCCTTCGGGCGTCACCCCGACGATGGTGTACGGATGCTTTGCAATGCGGACCGTCGTTCCCACTATGTTGGGGTCGGCGCCAAAATCACTCTTCCATGCCGGCCAGGAAAGCACCGCGGCCTCAGAGGCTCCGGGATGATCGTCGTCGGCACGCTGCAGCAGGCGCCCGAGGAACGGCTTGATACCGACGACCTCGAAGTACTGGCCGCTGACTTCGCACCCCCAGACAGGCCGGGTGACGCCGTTGGCTTCCAGACCAAAATTCTGCACCTCAAAAGCGGCAACGGCGGAAAACACCGAATTGCCATCGCGCAGATCGCGCACTGCGGGATACGCAACAAAGGGGCCGCCGTGTTTGGGCTGAAGCGTCATTACCCGGTCTGCTTGAGGCAGATCCAGAGGCCGCAGGATCAATGCCTGCAGCACGCCGAAAACGATGACATTGGCGGCAATTCCCAGCGTCAGGATGAGGACGGCGGTGACGGCGAAGCCGGGAGAACGGCGCATCTGGCGAAAGGCATAGGCAACGTCCTGCCGGATACCGGACATCCACGCCCACCACCGCTCGTCCCTGCACCTCTCTTTCACTTGCTCGGCGCCGCCGAACTCACGCTTCGCCATCCGCATGGCCTCCGCGTGAGAGTGTCCGCGGCGCTCAAACTCCGCCGTCAACTGGTACAAGTGGTGCGCCAGCTCGCGCTTCAGGTCGGTCTCCATTCGATTCCAGGGGAATTGCACAAGCCCTCCTCGCTAAGATTCCAGCACCAGCGCAACCGCGCCCGCATAGCGCTGCCATTGCGCTTCTTCTTCGTGCAAACTTTTCCGCCCTAAGGCCGTCAACGAGTAGTATTTCGCCATCGGCCCGCTGCCGGATTCTTTCCACTCGGGCTTGAGCAGCCCCTTACGCTGCAACCGGTGCAAGGCCGGATACAAAGATCCCTGCTGCACCTGCAATATCTCTTTCGAGGTCAAAAGAATTCGTTGCGCGATGCCATAGCCGTGGATCGGCTCGTGCGCGACGGTTTTTAGAATCAGCAAATCGAGTGTGCCTTGGATGAGATCGGTCTTCTTCTCTGCCATATTCATCTAGTATGATACACTATGTAGGTAGATTGTCAAGGTACTAAATTGCGGGGTGCTTAACCGGGATTTTCCAGTGGCGCGCGCACTCCTGCGTGCCGCGTTCACACTCGTGTGAACGCGACATCTTTCACACCTTCTCAGTGGCGAATCTCGCGACAGAGCCGCGAAATCCCCAATATGGTTAAGCACCGCAGGCGAGCTCATTTATTCAGGCCCCAGGATCCGCTCTGAGGGGACGATCTCAAGACTTGTACCGATCCCAGAGCGAATCGACAAGCCTCTCGATCGCGCAGAATCATACTCTCGCGTCCGTTACGGATGATGCCGTGGGCTTGGGTGATCCGGACGCGCGTAGCGCCGGCGTCGTTGATCTCCGCGATTCAGAACCAGCTGCGCAAGGCAAGCGGCGGACTACCGGTGGCTAAAGTTCGCACAATGGAAGAGACCCTATCGCGATCCACGGCGGCCGAGGACTTCAATACCCTGGTGCTGACGATCTTCGGGTGCTCGGCGCTATTGCTCGCGGCGATCGGGATTTACGGATTGATGGGGCACTCGGTTGCGCAGCGCGGACAGGAAATTGGAATCCGGCTGGCCCTGGGAGCGGAGTCGAGCCAGATCCGAAACATGGTGGCGTATCAGGGTTTGCGATTGGCTGTGGCAGGCGTGACTTGCGGGCTGGCTGCGGCTTTCGGTCTTACGCGTTTGATCGCCAGCGTCCTGTTTGGCGTGAAGGCGTGGGATCCGCTGGTCTTCTTCGTTGTTCCCGTAATCTTGGTCGTCGTTGCGATCGTCGCCGTCTGGTTGCCGGCGATGCACGCGAGCCGGGTCGGTCCCATCCAGGCGCTGCGATACGAATAGGCGCCGGCAAAAGCCGGATGATCGTTGGCGTCGAGCGGTGGCGTTGGCCGATCCAAACCCGCCGGCAAGAACCGCTTGCACTGAAAACTCTGCGGTAGTAGTATAACAAGCTGGTATAGTAGGCAATGGCCCTGAAACTGACGAAGTTGGAACTGCAAATAATGGAGGCGCTGTGGCATCGAAGCCCGCTCTCGATTCGACAGATCCAGGAGGCGTTCCCCAAAAAACAAGCGCCGGCCTACACCACCGTGCAAACCACGGTCTACCGCTTAGAGGGGAAGAAAGCGCTACGCCGCGTCAGGAAGATCGGCAATGCTCACATCTTTGAGGCAGTGCTCTCCCGAAATGCAGCGCTACGCAGGCTGGTTGACGATTTCTTGGGCCTGTTCGGCGGCCGGACGCAGCCCGTCATGGCGCAATTAATCGAATCGGGCAAGCTAACATTAGGGGATGTGCGGGAGGCGGAAAACGCTCTCCGCGCACTGGCGGGAAAGGGGAAACCGGAATGATCCCGGCACTCGCGAATCATCTATGGCAATCGACGCTGTTTGCAGCGGTGGCGGCATTGCTCACGCTGACGCTCCGCAAGAATCGGGCGCAAACCCGGCGCCGGGTATGGTTGGCGGCTTCGATGAAATTTCTCGTTCCGTTCTCACTGCTGGTGGCGCTCGGAGGACATTTGAATTGGCACGCGCCTCCGGTCGCCGCACAACCTCGATTGGCCTTCGCGCTTGAGGAACTCAGCCAGCCGTTTGTGGCCCCGATGGTAAGCGCGCCAGCGGCGGCGGCCACCGAAACCGGCCTCTCCCCACTGCGAATCGTCGCCATCGTGTGGGCATGCGGCGTCCTCGCGGTGTTGTGTCACTGGCTGTTCCGATGGTTCGGAATCAAGGCCGTTCTCCGCTCGTCGGCGCCATTGCGACTGGAGTTTCCCGTTCCCGTAAGAACGTCTGCCTCGCTCATTGAGCCGGGCATCTTTGGAATTCTCCGGCCCATATTGCTGCTGCCGGAAGGCATCGCGGAACGTCTTGCCCCGGAACAGTTGCGAGCGATCCTGGCCCACGAATTGAGCCATGTCCACCGGCGAGACAACCTGACAGGGTTCATTCACATGCTGGTGGAAGCTGCCTTTTGGTTTCCTTACATCCTCTGGTGTGGTTGTCGGGATACGATTGGTGGATGAGCGGGAGCGTGCCTGTGACGAAGAGGTTTTGCTGCTAGGCGGCGAGCCGGAAGTCTACGCCGCGGGCATTTCAACGTTTGCAAGCTCTACGTGGAATCGCCGCTGGCGTGCGTGTCGGGAGTGACGGGGTCGAATCTCAAGAAACGAATCGAGTCGATTATGAGCTGCCGCATAGGGCAAAATTTGAATCGCGCGAAGAAACTCTTGCTCGCCAGTGCCGGCGCGGCGGCTCTGGCTGGCCCCCTCTTGATCGGCATCGGCATCGGCATCGGCCATGCGCCCGCGATCCATGCGCAAACACAGAGAGTGAGTGAGCCGGCGAAAGCCTCGCCCCTGGCTTTCGAAGTTGCCTCGGTCAAGCCGCACGTGTTCGCGCGGGGCCAGTTTGCCTTTGGCACTGCCTCCCGAGAGAGCGACATTCGGATCAGCGGCAATCGAGTGACCATGCAGGGCCTTCTCGCGGGGCTGGTGCAGACCGCTTACAAACTGCGAACCTTTCAGGTCTCGGGCGCCCCGGTATGGCGCGACGAAACGGGCCGCATCCAACTTTACGACATTGAGGCCAGGGCGCCGGGCGCCGGCATGCCGGCCATGGACGATGTCCGGCAGATGCTGCAGACGCTGTTGGCCGAGCGTTTCCAGTTGAAATTCCACCGCGAGACGAAAGAGCTGCCGGTATACGATCTGGTGGTGGGCAACAACCCGCCGAAACTGAAGCCGAGCGCACCCGGCGTGGAGAGCAGGACGGCATTATCCGCCAACCGGTTACGGATGGACTACACCAACGTCTCGATATCCGAGCTGGTGCTTCGGATTGGGCCGCAGTTCGATCGCCCGCTGTTCGACAAAACGGGCCTCCAGGGCGGTTACGATTTCGTCCTGGAATATATGCCGAGCCTCCCCAGTACGGTCAATATGTCGCCGGATGAGGCGGCCGCTCTTGCCAAGATCTATCCGGCCGACGAAGCGCCACCGCTTCCCGTAGCGCTCCAACAGCAGCTTGGATTGAAGGTGGCGCCGGCGAAGGAGCAGGTGGAGATCCTGGTGATCGACCACGTGGAGAGGCCTTCGGCGAATTAGAGTCGGCTGGACTTCGGCGTTTCGCTCGGGGAAAACCCATGACCGTAATTCTGGGAGTTAGCTTCTCCCTGGTCGCGCAGCGTGGACCTATCGGTTTGGGTGGACATGCCGATACCTCCAAGTGGATTCGTAAACACTACGGCGCCAGGGAGGATCTGCCCACTGGTAACCCGTCAACTTCCGGATGCGCCGTCATCCAGGACTTTAGTTGCTTTCTGCTCGGCTACACTGAACTGAATCAAGCGCATGCCGCTATCTCCCAGCCACAGCCCCAACGAGATTCTTGCGCCCATTTGTGCGGGCGGCGGGCGCACGCAGACGGTTACAGTTCGCTGAATGCGGGTAACATCCCGGTTCTTAAACCACGCGAGATCGTCTCGATTCTTCATTCCCTGGGCTTCGCGGAAACTCGGCAAACGGGGATCGCACAAACAGCTTCGACACCCCCGATGGACGCGGCGCAACGGTTCTCCAGGACCGGGCATGGCTACCGGTTAACTGCTTAAGCGTTTTGTGGGATTCGGGGCTCCGTTCGCGGAAATCGCCCCTGAGCCCCCGTGAAACATGTCGCGTTCCCAGGAGTGTGAACGCTGCACGCATGAGCGCGTTCTCCACGTGTTTGGCCAGTCCAGGCAATGGGTTGCGCGATGGGTGGAAAAGGCGGGGGCATTACGGCGCTGGGGCTCTGAAACCGCCTTCTCCGGATCGGTTAAGCACCCATGGCTGGCTGGCATGGCCCAGCCCCACCGCTCCCACGCTATGCTGGAATCAAGCCGCGATGAGAACGGGAAGCTTCCTCTTCGCCATTTTTCTGACTGCCGCGCCGCTGCTTTCGCAGGCGCCCCAGCAACCGGGAAGCGTGTCCGGCAAAGTGGTCAACTCCGTCACCGGCCAAGCCGTCAAGAAGGCGGTGGTCACGCTGCGGAACGGCAACGGGCAAAACTGCTACGTCACCGGGTCCGATCAATCGGGCAAATTCCAATTCGATAACGTGCAGCCGGATAAGTATCAGGCGACGGCTGAAGCCGAGGGTTACTCCGGTACTTTGCGGACCGGCCAGAAGCTCATCGCCGTGGCAGCGCAGCAGGAGGTTTCGGACGTGGAAGTCCGAATGGCGCCGCTTGGCGTAATCTCGGGCAGAGTCCTCGACGACGGCGGCCAGCCGCTCGAAGAGGCTTCCGTCACGGCGCTGCGCTACGATTATTCCGGGGGAAGCAAGAGCCTCCAGGCGTTTGGGGCGGCCCAGACCAACGACCGCGGCGAATACCGCATGTTCGATTTGCAGCCTGGCCGCTACTATCTGATGGCTGTCGCTTATCGGCGCAACGCGGCCCTGGCGCCGCAAGCCGTCGGCGTCGGCGTTGCGGGCCGCGTTGCGCAAGAGAGCCGCGTTCATAGCACAGTCCCGGAAGAGGGCTACCCGGCGGTCTATTACCCGGGTGTGACGGATGTTTCGCAGACATCGCCGCAAGAGCTGAAGCCGGGCGCCGAATGGACCGGCGCCGATTTCAAGCTGCGCCAACTTCCCGCCTTTCACATTCGGGGACGCGTGACGGGAGCGGCGGCCCGTGGCGGCGGCCGCAACATGGTGCGCGCGCAGCCTTGCGAAGCGGATGAAATGCCGGGGGCTGGGATGCCAAATTCGCTACAGGTATCCCAGCAGGCCGATGCGCGTTTCGACGTTGCCGGCGCCGTGCCTGGAACCTATTGCCTGAGCGTCATGCAGCCGGGAGCGCGGGTAATGGCGGTAAGACAGATGGTCACGGTGAAGGGTGGCGACGTGGACGACGTGGAGTTGCCGGTCCCCGTCTCTTTTGCCGTCAACGGCACGCTGGTCATCGATGGCACGCCACCCAACCCGATGCCGCAGCTTTTTGTCGGCTTGCGCACGGCCGCCGACCGGGGAGTTTCTCAAGTAACGATAAAGAGCGATGGAGCTTTCCAGATTGACGGCGTGTATCCCGGCGCTTATTCCCTTTTCCTGCCGCAGGGCCCGCTGTATGCCAAATCCGTCCTTTACGGCAGCCAGGATGTAACCGGCGGCGCGATTCCCAGCTTGCAGCCGGGCATCGCATTAACCATCACAATGGGCGCCGACCCCGGCGAAGTGGACGGAACCGTGCAGGCGGGAGCCGTCGAGGCCGGCATGCCCGTCAACATAACGGCCGTTCCCGATGGCGCGTACGCGGCGCGGCAGGACATGGAGCGGTCCTCGTCGAGCCCTGCCGGCGCCAATTTCAGCCTGCCGAATCTGCCGCCGGGAGACTACAAAATCTTCGCTTTGGAAACGGATGACTACGGCGATGTGCGCAATCGCGACCTGTTGAAATTGCTCGAAGGAAAAGCGTCGCCCGTCACTATACACGCCGGCGGGCACGAGCAGGTAAGCGTTACGGCGATTTCTATGAGCGAAGTGGAAGAGGCAAAGGGGAAGTTGAAGTGACTGGCATCGCTGAGATCGGGGCGCGCCGT
>PLDF01000367.1 GCA_003135055.1 Bryobacterales bacterium
TTCACTTTCAAGTTTTGTTTGATTATAGAAGCCCCTCTCATTGCTGTGCAGAGCACGGGTTTCACCGGTGGCCTGGTTTTGGATGGTGAGGGTGGCGCCTGAAATCGCGGCGTCGGAAGCGTCGGTCACTTTGCCGCTGATGCTCCCGCCCGTCATCTGTGCGAGTACCGGCGAAAAAATGCCGAGCGCAAAGAGGATTGGAAAAAAACCGGCTGTCTTCATGCGGTTCTTCTAGCAGGTTTCCGGCCCTTCATTATTAGGAAATGGGCTTCAGCCCGGTTCGATGGGTTACGCGAATTTCTTTCCAATATACGCCTGTGGGGCGTCTTGCGGCGCCAAGAAAGGACGGTATCGGGGAGAGATGATAATGTATAGTGCAAATCATGGGGCCAGCGCACGGGCGAAAACGTGACGTTGTCGTGCTGGGCACGATACTTGCCGGCATGCTGCTAGCGGGGCGTTCGCCCGCGTTTGCGCTGAATCCGGTGATGGACATCAGCCAGTACGCCCACAAGGCTTGGAGAGTCGCTGAGGGCTTTTCCAAAGGGGCGATTCACGCCATCGCGCAAACACCCGATGGCTATCTCTGGCTGGGCACGGATTTCGGTTTGTATCGCTTCGATGGCGTCAGGAACATTCCCTGGCAGCTTCCGCCGGGCCAGCAGCTTCCTTCCAGCCAGATCCGAACCTTGATCGCGGCGCGAGACGGGACTCTTTGGATCGGCGCCTCACGAGGGCTGGCAAGCTGGAAAGAGGGTAAGCTGACCCGGTACGCCCAGCTTTCCGGACAAAGTATTCTCGGGCTCTATGAGGATCGTGAAGGCGTCGTTTGGGCGGGCGGGAACTCGGCGCCCAACGGTGGAATAATGTGCGCGATTCAGAATGGCAGCGCCCGATGTTACGGCGAGGATGGGCGTTTTGGCGAAGGAGTCGCCGGCTTCAGGGAGGACGCCAAGGGTAATCTGTGGGCGGAGGCGCCGAACGGCCTGTGGCGCTGGAAGCCCGGCCCGCCGGGAGCCGATAACGGCAAGATCCTGATCGCGTTGCATGCGGACAATCGGCCCGGTAGCGGATTGCTCCGTGGAGCCGATAACGGCGAGACCCTGATCGGGTTGCATGGCGCCATCGCACGACTGGTGGACGGGAAAACGGAGGAACTGTATGCGCTCCCGGCCGCGTTCCGGAGATTCGACATTCGCAGGCTGTTCCGCGATCGCGATGGCGGTTTGTGGGTCGGAACGCATGGTGCGGGCCTGGTGCACATCCATCAGGGAAGAACGGACGCGTTCGCGCAGTCTGACGGTCTTTCAGGCGACGATATTTCAGACATTTTCGAGGACCGCGAAGGCAACGTCTGGGTTTCCACGCTGAACGGTCTTGACCAGTTTCGCGACTATACCGTCGCCACGTTTACCGCGGACCAGGGTTTGTCGAGCGACCGGGTCGTGTCCGTCCTGGCCGCCCGCGATGGAAGTATCTGGCTGCGCACTCTGGACGGCTTGAACCGCTGGAACAATGGTCAGGTCACCAGCTACCGTGAGCGTAACGGTGAATTGGCACAGGCTGCGCTCCAGCGCGCGCCTCGGCAGCAAGCCGCTCACGTACTGACCGGCAGCGGACTGCCGGAGCAAGGAGTGGGGTCCCTTTTTCAGGACGACCACGGGCGAATTTGGGTCGCCACCCTGCGCGGGGTCGGCTATCTGGAGAACGACCGGTTCTTTTTCATCCAGGGCATTCCCGGAGGGAGGCTGCACTCCATCTCCGGCGACAAGCAGGATAACCTGTGGATCGCACACGAGGACAGCGGTCTTTTCCGGTTGCTCCCGGACGGCGCGGTCCAGAAATTTTCCTGGCCCCAATTGGGACACAAGGACTTTGCCAATGCTCTAGCCGTTGATCCAGTAACGGATGGCTTGTGGCTGGGATTCTATCGGGGCGGCGTTGTCTATTTCAAGGATGGCCAGGCGCGGAAATCCTACGCTGCTGCCGACGGTCTGGGCGAGGGCCAGGTCAACAGTCTTCGATTCGATCGGGACGGTGCGCTGTGGGCTGCGACCGAAGGTGGGCTCAGCCGATTGAAGAACGGCCGTCTGGCCACGCTTACAGGCAAAAACGGATTGCCCTGCGATGCGATTCATTGGACCATTGAAGACGACGCTGGTTCCTTGTGGCTCTATACGGCCTGCGGCTTGCTGCGAATGGCCCGCTCCGAAGTGGACGCGTGGGCCGCCGCGGCGGACCAGGGCAACGACGCGAAACGGATGATCCAAGTTACGGTCTTCGACAGTTCGGACGGAGTCAGGACCCGTGCCAACGCCGGCGGCTTCAGTCCCCACGTCGGCAAGTCGCCGGATGGGAAATTGTGGTTCTTCCATTTGGACGGCCTCAGCGTCTTCGACCCAATCCACCTTCCTTTCAATAAAATCCCACCGCCGGTGCAGATCGAGCAGACTACCGCCGACCGCAAGACCCACGACGTGGCTTCCGATGTTCATGGGCATCTGCGCCTGCCCCCTCTGACACGCGATCTGCAGATCGACTACACCGCTCTCAGCCTGGTCGCGCCGGAGAAGATCCGTTTCCGCGTCAAGCTGGAAGGCCACGATCCCGACTGGAAGGACGTCGGCACGGAAAGGAAGGCCTTCTATAACGATCTTCCTCCGCGCAACTACCGCTTCCGCGTCAAGGCCTGCAATAACAGCGGGGTGTGGAACGAGGCCGGCGCATCCTTCGATTTCTCCGTCGACCCGGCGTACTATCAGACCGCCTGGTTCCAGGCGTCGTGCGTGGCCGCTTTTCTGGGATTACTCTGGGCGCTGTACCGGCTCCGCCTCCATCAGATCGCGCGGGAATTCAACGCGCGCCTGGAGGAGAGAGTCGACGAGCGCACGCGTATCGCCCGCGAACTGCACGATACGCTGCTGCAAGGATTTCACGGCGTGATGTTCCGCTTTCAGGCCGTTCGCAACATGCTGCCCCGGCGCCCCGAAGAGGCAATCGAAGCTCTCGATGGGGCACTGGAGCGGGCGGAGCAGGCCCTTTCCGAGGGCCGGGACGCGATTCACGATCTACGTATGTCGACAGAAGTCACCAACGAACTGGCGCAGGCGGTGACAGCCCTGGGTAATGAAATGAGCCACGAACTGGCCTCCCAGGGTTCGGCCCATGGCTCGACTCATGACTCCGCAAGGTTCCATGTGGTGGTAGAGGGTCCGCCACGCGACCTGCATCCAATCCTGCGGGACGAGGTCTACGCGATTGCGCGTGAGGCCGTGCGAAATGCTTTCCGCCACGCACAGGCGCACGATATCGAGGCGCAAATCACATATAACGGAAGCTCGTTCCAGTTGCGCATCCGGGACGATGGAAAGGGCATGGATCCGGGAATCGTGGCCGAAGGGCGCGCCGGCCACTATGGCGTGCCGGGAATGCGCGAGCGCGCCCGGCGCATTGGCGGGAAGCTGGACGTGTGGACTGGGACCGGAGCAGGCACGGAGATCGAGTTGAACATCCCCGGATCGATTGCTTACGGGACATCTGGTGGCGGCGCCGTTCTCGGGCTCTTCCGGAAGAAGGCGGCGCACTCATGATTGGGGTTCTCTCGGTAGACGATCATCCTCTGCTTCGCGAGGAATCGCAGCGCTGGTCAACGCGGAATCTGACATGAAGCTGGTCGCGGAAGCCACCAACGGACAGCCGAGAGAACTCCTGGACGGCATCCGTGCTGTCCATATCGGTCAAAAGCGAATCCCGCCGGAGGTGGCCGCCGAGCTGGCTGAGCATACCGCAGGCGGCCTGGCCTGGCCGCCTCCACAATGAACAACTCCCGCCCGCGACGAGCGCGTTGGGGTTCGATCCTGTTGGCATTTGTGGCAGCCGCGACGGCCTCCGCCCAGACATCCGGGGGAGCGATTCGTGGTACGGTTTCCGATCCCTCTGGCGCCTCAGTGCCAGGTGCAGGTATCATCATCGAAGCGGTAAGCACCAGCGAAAACTGGATGCTGGTAAGCAGCAGTGCCGGCCTTTACAATGCGCCCAATCTGCCGGTCGGCAGATATAAAGTGACCGTCAAATCCCCAGGCTTTTCAACTGCGGAGCACACCAACATCGACGTGCAGGTGGGATCGGAAAGTGTCATCAATGTGCAGCTGGTTCTAGGAAAGTCCGAGGAGAAAGTAACGGTAGCTTCGCAAGCCGCAACGGTCGACTTGGCCACTTCGCAAACCGGCGCGGTGAATAGTGGCGAAGTCGTGCGGGAACTCCCACTGAACGGCCGCGACTGGACGACTCTGGCAGCCTTGCAGCCGGAAGTCTCCATCGTTCGGACCGAGAATGCTCCCGCGCTGAGCAACTCGCGCGGAAACCGGGGGCTTGGGACAATGATGGCGATCGCCGGCTCGCGGCCAGAACAGTCCAGTTACCGGCTCGATGGAGTGAGCGTGAATGACTACGACGGTGGGGGGCCCGCCAGCGTCCTCGGCATCAGTCTCGGCGTGGACGCTATTCAAGAGTTCTCCGTGGTCACAGGTAACGCACCGGCCGATTACGGAAAGACTTCCGGGGGTGTCATCGACGCCGTCACTCGTGCGGGAACGAACCAGATCCATGGCTCGCTGTACGAATTTCTGCGCAACAGCGCTCTGGACGCGCGCAACTTCTTCGATGGCGCCTCAGTACCGCCTTTCAAGCGTAACCAGTTCGGCGCATCCCTTGGTGGTCCGATCAGACGTCAGAAGACATTTTTTTTCTTCGACTACGAGGGCATTCGCCAGGGGTTGGGGGTGACTACCGTAAACACGGTGCCCTCGCCGGCGGCACGCATCGGCCAACTGGTTGCGGGACCAGTCACGGTAAGCCCGCTGGTGGCTCCGTTCCTGGCTCTCTTCCCCTTGCCCAATGGACCGATCAAGGGCGACGCCGGAACGTATACCTTCGCGTCACAAAACAATACGACGGAGAATTTTGTCACGTCGCGCGTCGATCACCGCTTTTCGGACTACGATGCGGTTCACGCGACCTATCTGTTCGACAAAGGCCAGACAACCGGACCGGATATGTTCGACGGTGCTCTTCTGGGGACGCTTTCGCAACGCCAGACCGCCAGTATCGAGGAAAGTCACGTCTTCTCGCCATCGGTGATCAATTTCGCCCGAATTGGGTTCAATCGCATCGTCGCCGAGCAGGTGCAATCGCTCTCCGCGATCAATCCGCTCGCGGATAATCCGTCTTACGGATTTGTGCCAGGACAAGATGTGGGGCAGATATCGACCGCGGGATTCACGACTTATCCAGGCGGCCTCGGCGGGATGGGTGATTACCTTTTTCATTACACCTCCTATCAAGTGGATGACGATCTATCGATTACCAGAGGAAGTCATTCCCTCAGGACTGGATTGGCGTTCGAGCGAATCCAATCAAACACCCTGGAAGCGGGCAACAACAACGGAACGGTGAGTTTCGGTTCGCTGGCATCGTTCCTGACGGATCAGCCCTCGTCATTCCAGGCAACCATCCCGGGCACCAGCGTTCCGGAGGGATTACGCCAATCTGTAATTGCCGCCTATTTGCAAGACGACTGGCGGGTTCTGCGCAACCTGACCTTGAATCTCGGCGTGCGGTACGAGATGGCTACGGCGCCCACGGAAGAGCACGACCGGCTGGGGACGCTCGTATTGGGGTCACAACAGCTCAAGATTGGGTCGCCTTATTTCAATAATCCAACTTTGCGGAACTTTTCGCCCCGCGTGGGCACTGCTTGGGACCCGTTCGGAGATGGCAAAACATCGGTCCGGGCCGCCTTCGGCCAGTACGATAACTTGCCGCTAACCAGCCAGTTCTCGCTAATCTCAGTGATTAGCGCGCCGTTCAACGTGCAGGGTTCCAGCACTTCAGTGCCGGTGGGATCCTTTCCTGACGGGCTCTATCAGTCCCTGGCGGCGGGCGGGCCGCGGGCGGACTTCATCCAGCAGAATCCGAAGCGGAGCTACGTGCTCCAGTGGAAATTCAGCATACAGCGGCAGCTCACGCCGAGCCTGCTGTTTGAAGCCGGCCACGCAGCATCTCACGGGGTGCATTTGCCATTGGTCGTCGGGGACATCAATACCGTGCCACCCGCTGAGGCCACGCCGCAGGGATATGTATGGCCAACGCCGCGGGGCAGTGGGATCAAGCCTTGGCCCACCTGGGGCAACGCCAGCGCCGTACTGTGGCAGGTTTCGTCGGACTATGACTCGCTTCTGGTGCGGATCCAGAAGCGGCTCAGCCACGGTCTGCTGGTCCAGGGATCGTATACCTGGTCCAAGAGCCTCGACACCGGCTCGAATTCGCTCATGACAGCATACACAAATACCGTTTCGAACCTTCCGGTCTTCGACCCCCGCTTGCTGAAAGCTGTATCGGAATTCGACGTACCGCAAAACCTGGTTGTGAACGGAACGTGGGAATTGCCTAGCCCGGGAAACGGGTGGAAAACGTTGACGTGGTTTGCAAAAGGTTGGCAACTTGGTACGCTGTTGACGCTGTCGTCCGGGCTGCCGTTCACGGCCACCATCGCCGGCGATGCGCTGGGTTTGAACAGCAGCATCCCTTACGATTTTCCCGACCGTTTGAATCTGCCTGGCTGTGCCAATCCAGTCGACCCAGGGAACCCGACGGACTATATCAAACTCTCTTGTTTTGCAGTTCCGAGTCCCGCGACCCGCTTGGGCGACGCAGGACGTAACGTCGGGCGCGGTCCAGGTCTTGCTGACTGGGACGCTTCGCTGTTTAAGAATTTCCGCGTGCTCCGAGTTTCGGAGACCTTCAACGTCCAGTTCCGGTTCGAAGCTTTCAACGCGCTGAATCACACCAACTTCAGCCCGCCAACCTCGACGAGCCTTCAGTTGTTCACGCAGGCTCTGGCGTCGATTCCCTCGGCCGGGAACCTGACTTCGACGTCCACTACTTCTCGGCAACTTCAATTTGCACTCAAGGTTCTGTGGTGATATGGTCAGCTACGCAGCGCGAATCATCGGTTTTGTACTTTGGGGCTGTTTAGACGTCTGTTTGCTGTCCGCGAAAGACCCGCTCTCCAATGCCGGCATCAGATTGCCTATCAGCGATGCAAGCGACCGCGTATTTTTCCCCATTTCAGCGGGAAAGGAGGCCTCTCACGCTTGGGTGGGTCAAATCGCAGAAGATAATCAGGGATTCCTGTGGTTCGCCACCAGGGACGGACTCGATCGCTACGACGGGTACCAGCTTCGGTCCCATAGTCCCGTTCCCGGCGGCGACGACGGCGCAGCTTTCTTCCGGACTTCCTTCAATCGGGGGGTGACTCGCTATGCCTTATTTAAGGATCGTTCGGGCAAAATCTGGATTGGAGCGGACGAATCTCTGTACAAGTACGATCCGGAAACCGAGCGCTTTAGCCGTCTGCAGTTCGCGCCCGGAGTGTTTCAGGGAGTGGTAAAAGACGTCAATCAGGATCGCAGCGGAATGATCTGGTTGGCCACCAGCCGAGGGCTGACCCGGTACAACCCAGCGAATGGAGAGACAGCCCGTTTCCTGCACAACGAGAGCGACCCGGCAACCATGAGCACCAACTACGTGCGCGCGACGCTCGAAATGAGAGACGGCACATTCTGGGTGGCTACGAACGCGAGCGTGGATATTTTTGACCGGCAAACCGGCAGGGTGACGAAGCATCTTCTTCTGAGCAATCCGCTTCACAATCCAACCACCAAAGGAAATGCGTACGTTCGACTTCTTGAGGACCATTCGGGCACTGTCTGGATCGTCTCCGCGCGGGATGGTCTCGCGTGCGTCAACCGCCAGCGTACCGCGCTTACCTTCCTGGCGCCGGCCAGCGGCCCCGATCTCAATTCGGCGGCTGCGATTCTCGAAGACCGGTATGGAGCACTCTGGATAGGGACTGAGCATGGCCTCCTTCAGCTCGATCGCGATCGCGAGCGATTTGTCCGTTACCGCAACGATCCTACCGATCCGAGCAGCTTGCCTGCCGACTGGGTGCTGGCCCTCTTCAAGGACCCCGAGGATGGCATCTGGGTGGGCACGGCCAACGCCGGCGTGGCTCGACTTTCCGACCATACGCCTCCGTTCCGCCGCTACCGACGCCGGCCGGGAACCGGCGGCCCTTTCGACCCGGAATATGTCTTCACCGCGTTCCAGGACAGCCGCGGTGAGATCTGGGCGGGAACCATGGGCGCGATAAACCACATCGATTTGAAGACCGGCCGCTACACCATGCAGCCGCTCGGTGACAATACTGAGGTTAGTGCGATCGCCGAGGACCGCTCGGGCCAAGTGTGGATCGGCACTATCGGCGGAAGCCTGTTTCGCTTTAACCCGGCCACACGACGGTCAGTGGTGTACCAGGGAACGGCGAGTTCTCCGGGCTGNNGGGGCCAGAGATAGCTTGTGCTCGTTCGATCCGGCAACCAACCGGTTTCGGGAGTACAAAGCCGGCGGCGAGGGCGTTGTTGAAATAGACGCCATCGCCGAGGATGCGGCGGGGATGTTGTGGATCGGGTGCAGGAATGGCGGCGTGCAACGCTTTGATCCCGTGACGGGCAAGTTCACGATCTTCCGGCATTCCGCCGCGGCTGGCAGTCTGGGCAATGATGTGGTGACCTCGATTCTTGCGGATCGGTCAGGAACGATTTGGGCTGGAACGTTGGACGGTCTGAACCGGCTGGATGCCGCAACCGGGAAGTTTACAGTTTACCTGGAGCGTGATGGCTTGCCTAGCAGCATCATCAACGGCGTCGTCGAAGACGCGAACGGCGACCTTTGGATCACTACAAGTTACGGACTCTCCCACTTTAGGCGGCGATCGGGGACCTTTTATAACTACTATCGTTCCGATGGAGTCCTTGACGATCTCACCGGAGCCTGGAAAGGCAGTTCGGGGCAAATATTCTTCGGCTCTTATAGTGGGTTGACTGCATTGTCTCCCGACGCGGTGGATGAGAAGCTCTTCATGCCTCGCGTGGTCCTCACCAATTTTCAGATCTCCGATAAACCCGTGCCCATTGGAGCAGACTCGCCGCTGAAACAATCGATTACTGTCACTAGAGCTCTGACCCTCTCCCATAGCCAAAACACCTTGTCGTTGGAATTCGCGGCTCTCAGTTACGCCGATCCGGACCGCACCCGCTACCGCTACCGGCTGGAGAGACTCGAAAGCGAATGGCATGAAGTTGCAAGCACACAACACTTCGCACGCTACTCGAGACTTGCGCCGGGCGAATATACTTTTCAGGTGGAAGCCCGCACCAACCGCGGGAACTGGACGGAGAAAGGCGCCGAAGTTCGCATCGTCATCCTGCCGCCCTTATGGGCTACCTCGCCGTTCCGGGTGAGCTATATCCTGGCCGTTGGATTAATCGTGTGGCTCATCTGGCATCTTCGCGTCCGCCAAATGGCGAAACAGCTCAACCTGGGGTTTGAGGAGCGGCTGGGAGAACGAACGCGCATCGCTCGCGAGCTGCACGACACGCTGCTGCAGAGTTTTCACGGGCTGATGTTCCGTTTTCAAGCGGCTCGCAACATGCTCCCTCGACGCACTGAAGAAGCAATGGAAGCTCTCGACAACGCCCTCGACCGGACCGAACAGGCGATCGCCGAGGGCCGGGATGCGATACACGATCTACGTGGGTCGACAGTGGTCACCAACGAACTGGCGCAGGCGGTGACAGCCCTGGGTAATGAAATGAGCCACGAACTGGCCTCCCAGGGTTCTGCCCATGGCTCCGCGAAGTTCCATGTGGCGGTGGAAGGCCCGCCACGGGACCTGCATCCGATCCTGCGGGACGAAATCTACGCGATTGCGCGTGAGGCCGTGCGAAATGCTTTCCGCCACGCACAGGCGCACGATATCGAAGCGCAAATCACGTATAACGGAAGCTCGTTCCAGTTGCGCATCCGGGACGATGGAAAGGGCATCGATCCGGCAATCGTGGCCGAAGGACGCGCCGGCCATTACGGTGTGCCCGGAATGCGAGAGCGCGCCCGGCGCATTGGCGGGAAGCTGGACGTGTGGACTGGAACCGGAGCAGGCACGGAGATCGAGTTGAACATCCCTGGATCGATTGCATACGGGACATCTCTTGGCCGCACCGTTTTGGGGCGATTCCGCAAGAAGAAGGCGAACGGATGATTAAGGTCCTGTCGGTGGACGACCATGCCCTCCTTCGCGAAGGAATCGCAGCGCTGGTCAACGCTGAATCCGACATGAAGCTGGTCGCGGAAGCCACCAACGGACAGGACGCTATCGAGAAGTTCCGATTACACCGGCCGGATGTAACGTTAATGGATCTCCAGATGCCGGCCATGAACGGCATCGAGGCAATCATCGGCATTCGCAGCGAATTCCCCAACGCCCGAATCATCGTGCTGACTACGTACGCAGGCGATGTCCAGGTGGTGCGCGCGCTGAAAGCCGGCGCGCGGGGTTACATATTGAAGGGACACGTGCGCAGAGAACTCCTGGACACCATCCGCGCTGTCCATGCCGGCCAAAAGCGAATTCCCCCGGAGGTGGCCGCCGAGCTGGCCGAGCATACCGGCGAGGACGACTTGAGTTCACGGGAGATCGATGTGCTTCGGCTGATCGCGGCCGGAAATGCGAACAAAGAGATCGCCGGCCGGCTTGGCATTGCGGAGGAGACCGTCAAGAGCCACATCACCAACATACTCGGCAAGCTTGGCGCTAACGACCGGACCCATGCCGTCACGACCGCGCTAAAGCGCGGAATCATCGAACTATAAATCCCCCAAAAGTAGGATCGTCCGATCCCAGCTACAGGTGTTTCGATTCTGTTGCGAATCTCTTACACTCGAAACGGGAGAATTGTGCAACGGCTATTTTCGAGCTTCGCTGACGGTTGGCCCGGCTTCGGTCTCCTGCTTTTGCGGCTGCTCACAGGCGCCGCACTGATCCATTTTGGGATCGCCGGCGTGCGTGAAGCACCTGAGTTGACGACGATCGTCCTGCAGATCATCGGAATCGGTGCGGGGATACTCCTTCTGATCGGTCTGTGGACTCCGGTGGCAGGAGCGATTGCAGCCGTTGTGGAAGTGTGCATCGCTCTCTCGCTCTATTCTTCGCATTCCGGCGATCCATGGATCCCTATCGTACAGGCAGTTCTCGCTGCCGTTTTGGCGATGGTCGGACCCGGCGCCTGGTCCATCGATGCCCGTCTCTTCGGCAGGAGACGCATCGATATGCCGGAACGCTAGGGCCATTTATTCCTCCCCCAAAAGTGCCAGTGGCAGATCTCACGATCTATGTAAACGATAGCCCGACTATATAGCCAGCGCATGGCTGGACTATCAGGGGTTGGCAGCACGCGGGAACGGTTCCACAATCATTTCATTAGAACGAGGAGGGACCAATGACACAGAATGAACTGAACCGATTTCAGGCGGCTCTAACGGCCAGGGTTGCTGAACTGGAGCGTGTCACCCGCCGCCGCGATGACATCACGGTGGAGCGAAACGCCGATCAACTGGACGAGATCCAGGCGGCTTCCCAACGGACCCTCGCGGTTTATAACCTCGACCGCGAATTCAACCAACTTCGAGAGGCCCGCGCGGCCATCCGTCGTTTCCAAGAAGGCGGCTTTGGGATATGCCAGGAATGCGAGGACGACATCCATCCGAAACGGCTTGCCGCGGCGCCGTGGGCTCTATATTGTATACGGTGCCAGGAGGCGGCCGACCGTAATCTTGGAGAGCACGAAGCGGCGAGCCGCGACCTCCTCGGTCGCGCCGCCTAACGCAACGCGGACGAAGGAAAGGAGTAAGAAAATGGCGGCACAAGCAACCTGGGCAGGCGATCGGCCCGCAATCATCCACGACGCATTCCTCCCCGACAGGGAATTCCCCGGCATTATCGGCACGAGCCCTGCTCTACGGGACGTACTCGACCTGGTGCGCATTGTGGCTCCTACTGACGCCACGGTGTTGATCAACGGCGAGACCGGGACTGGCAAGGAAGTGATTGCCGAGGCCATTCACAAGTCCAGCAACCGGGCGAACGGACCGTTTGTGAAGGTAAATTGCGCCGCCATTCCGGCGGGTTTGCTGGAAAGCGAGCTGTTCGGTCACGAGCGCGGCGCCTTCACTGGAGCGATCGCGCGCAACATTGGGCGGTTCGAGCGGGCGAATCGCGGCACCTTGCTGCTGGACGAGATCGGCGACCTTCAGCTGGAGTTGCAGCCAAAGCTTCTGCGCGTCATGCAGGAGAGACAGTTCGAGCGCTTAGGCGGCGCTGGCACGGTTCACACCGATGTGCGCGTGATCTGCGCCACGCATCGGAATCTCGCACAGATGGTGAACGAACGGCAATTTCGCGCCGACCTCCTGTATCGGCTCAGCGTCTTTCCCATTGAACTGCCGCCGCTGCGGAATCGCCCCGAGGATATCCGTCTGTTAGCCGACCATTTTGCCATGAAGTACGCGGTTCGCATGCGCAGGGGAATTACTGCGATTTCAAAGGAATTCATGGCCGCTCTGGAGCGGCATTCCTGGCCAGGCAACGTCCGGGAACTGCAAAACGTCCTTGAGCGTTCCGTGATCCTGTCAACAGGCCCTCTGCTGAACGGTGCATTACCCGAACTGACCCAAATGAAATCGTCCGCGCCTGTGACGCTGGGAGAGGCGGAGCGATCGCATATCCTTCACACCCTTCAGAAGACCGGGGGCGTGCTCGGCGGCCGGAATGGCGCCGCCATGCGGCTGGGCCTGCCGCGAACGACTTTGATCTCTAAGATGAAGCGGCTGGGCATCGATCACGGGTAACCAGGTTCGAATGGGGTCTGCCGAGCCCGACGAGCCTTTCGCGGGTTCCAGCTTCACTCCAAGCTGCTCAATCAGACTAGCGCAGGGACATCGCCATTCGTGGCGTGCCGGCTTACTCCGGAGAAGCTGGCTCGGCAGCGGGGAAACAGCCATCACTTCCGTCAAACGGCTCGCGTCACGATTACGCTCTTTGATTTCAGTGTTCGACACACGGGACATTTATTTGCGATGTCAAGCAGCCTAGATCTCTGCTCATCGGTCAATGATCCAGTAAGGTGAATGTCCCGTTCAATCCGATCCAGGAGTCCTTCTTTCGCCTCGCACTCGGCAGAATCGATGGCGTGTATCTTCGAATGTCGCAGATTGACAAGGACCTCCACGAGCGGCCATCCTTTCCGCCGGGCGTACATTCCCAAGGTAATCGAAGTACAGGCGCCCAAGGCGGCGAGCAGGAAATCGTAAGGCGTTGGGCCCGTGTCTGCGCCGCCTGCAGACACGGGTTCATCAGCCGACATGCGATGTGGACCTACAAGAATTTCCTGTGCGGAGCCGGAAGCACTACCGCGGACGACTACACTTATTCTGCTTTCACTTTGTTCGTTTATTCGGGCTGTCTCTTGAAATGCATCTGTCATGAAGCCTCCTGTAAGCACAATAAACGTGCCGCTTCCACCCGGTGATGTCTGGTCAGCGGCGCTGCCGTCGTCCGTTGCCGTAAGCGACGATTCAATCGGCGCGGAGAACTTGCCATTCCGGACAGCGGCCAGAAACCCCGACCAAATGTTCGCGTCAATTCGAGAGCGGGTGAGATGGGAATCCCGTGGCCCCTGCCCTTTCGGTAGAGGTTTGGGTCGCCGACAGTTCTGCCTCTTTTACCCCCTCAGCGTCAAGATTCCCCAACGCGAACGCTGCAGTTGCGACCACCACGACGGTGATCACGAATGGTAGGACCGGGGCATAGATGTGCGCATGAACCGAGAGCAGGCCTCCGGCGGTGGCGCCGACGAACAATGAGGCGAGCACGCCTGCAAGCCGCCGCCCCTCTTTTGCCGACGCAGACCAGTTGGCGAGGTCGCCCGCAAGGAATATGATGGTTGCGGTCGCAGCAGTTGTAAACACACCGTCCACATGAAGCCTTCGAACCGCGGCGCTCTGCATCCCCATCGCGAGACCCCACGAGCCGAGCAGAACGGGGATGACGCCAACCGAAGGCCGGCCGTTACTTGCGAACCAAACGGATAGGAAGGCTGCATGCGCAATCAGCGATAGGCAGAGTGCGACCGTCACCCTTTGAGACCAAATTCCAAAGGCATCAGAAGGTCTAACGATTCGCGTCGAGAGGTAGACCCCCACCGCGAAGCCAGCCATCGCGACGAGGACGAACAACTTGTCGGGCCCATTGGCGCGTGCGGCCCGCAGCCCGAGAAACGCGATGTTCCCGGTCATGAAGGCCGAAAAGACCTTACCCAGATCAAGGAAGCTGATCGCGTCGATGGCTCCCGACGAAACCGCCAGTGCGTTGAGCAGGATGTCGCGAATCCTGAGTTCAGGCGCTTGATTGCGGATACTTGTCACAAGTTCGGTTTGGATCATTTGAATCGCTCCTTACTATTGGTTATTGCTCAGACGCCGATCCAGCCAGCGCAAATTGCGCAGCAAGGGCACGACGATCCGTGGAGCCCTTTGCCGTGCGGGGAAAGTCCGTCATTACGTAGATCCGTGCAGGAACTTCGAATGCGCTGAGCTTCGTAAGGCAGTAGTCTCGCAGTTCCGCCTCAGTCGCTTCCATTCCAGGCCGCAGAATGACTGCTGCCTGGACATTCTCGCCGTAGATTGCGTCGGCCTCGCCGAACGATGCCGCTTCGAGCACTCTCGGGTGAGACAACAGGACCGCGTCGATATCGCCCGGTGAGATCTTTTCTCCGCCGCGGTTAATGATTTCCTTGAGCCTTCCCGTCACAAAGAGGTAGCCGGCCGCGTCTCTGCTGCCGAGATCGCCACTGCGGAACCATCCATCGACAAAGCTCGCGAAGTTTGCTTGAGGATTGTTGAGATATCCGGTCGTAACCGTTGCGCCGCGAGCCCAGATCTCCCCAACGCCGCCCGGCGGAATGTCCGTGCCATCTTCAGCGACAATTCGGATCTTGACTCCCGTGGGCTGGCCCACCGACGACGCATTGTTCCACCCATGGACGGGGAGCGGGTTGGACGACACCTGATGAGAAGTCTCTGTCATCCCGTAGGCGGAGATCACCGGGGCTCGGAACGTAGAACTCGTCGCTATGGCAAGGTCTTGGTCAAGCGGTGCGCTGCAACTGCGGATGAAACGAAGCGCCACTCGAGAACCGCTTGGGTAATCCTGGGAAGCGCGGTTAAGAAGAATGCGGTGAATCGTGGGCACCGCCGTGTACCACGTCACTCCGAGACGGACTACGTCAGCCCAAAACAAGTGCGCCGAGAAGACGCCTGTGCTGGGGAGATAGGCGCTGCCGCCACTCGCCAGAGTTGCCAGCAGCCCCGCCACGAGCCCGTGGCCATGGAACAGAGGCATGACGATGAGCGTTGCGTCCTGCGGGGATAGATCGTACCCGGAGACTATGCCCCGGATCGATGCGACAACGTTGCGGTGCGTCAAGGGAACGAGCTTGGGCGCTGAGGTCGTCCCGGCGGTGAACATCAAGAGTGCGACGTCCTCACCGTCGATCGGGACCGTCGTGTTGGCAGACACGCCAGACGCCGGGCTTTGCCGGCCGGTATTCTTAATTCTTACGCCATAGTCGCTGCCGGAACCCTCGATGCTCATGATCCACCGGACCGTGCTTCCGGCGATGGCCCCGGCAAACTCCAGCTCGCTTGCCAGATGTTTCGGAGCGAGCACAGCATACGCGGAGAGTTCCGAGAGTCGCGTACCCAATTCGGCAGAGGTAAGCGCCGGGTTCAGCGGCGCGACACGGGCGCCCAAAGACACAATAGCGAGAAGACTGACGACAAACTCAACCGTATTGTCCGAGACCAGCGCGATCGTGGCGCCGCGCCTCAGTCCGAGTCCGGAAAGTTGAATCATCGCCGACCGGACGAGAGCATCAAGCTGGCTGTAGCTCAGTACGGTCCCGCGATCCGAGGTCCCGACGGCAGTTCGCTGGGGCCGCTCCTGAACGTGGCTTGTGAGCAACTCAGAAAGGTTGTTCAGGAGCGGCGCGGCGGCGGCGATGGTCGCGATGGCTGTCACTTTCGTCCACTGCCGATCTGGGAAGTTGGGTTCAGAGTCTGCAGATGGCCGCTCTCGGTTCCCGCGGTGGGATCGATGACGCAGTTGACGACTGCCGGCTTGCCTGACGCAACTGCTTCTGCGAGAGCCTTGGTGAGGCCTTGCGGATCGGTCACATGATAGCCCGTGCCGCCGAAAGCCTCGATGAGTTTGTCATAGCGCGCGCTCCTCATGAGAATAGTCGGTGAAGGATCGGCGCCCCCGCTGCGGTTGACGTCGTCACCCCTGTAGATGCCACCGTTGTTGAAGATGACAGTGACGATCGGGAGCGAGTAGCGGCAAATGGTCTCGATCTCCATACCGCTGAACCCGAAGGCGCTATCGCCTTCGATGGCGACCACGGGCTTTCCGCTCGTCACCGCTGCGCCAATGGCGTAACCCATACCGATACCCATCACACCCCAAGTGCCGGAGTCGAGACGTTTGCGAGGCTGCTGCATATCGATAATGTCGCGGCCGAAGTCGAGTGTGTTGGCCCCTTCATTGACGACGTAGATGTCGGGTTTATCGGCGAGAAAATCGCGGACCGCGCGAAGTGCGCTCGAGAAGTTCATCGGGCTGGGGTTGGCATTGAGACGGACCGCCATGCGCTCGATATTGTGCTGTTTGCGTTCCGCGATGGTTTTGATCCACGCGGTTTGAGGTTGGATCTGTCCCGGCTTGAGCATGGACAGGAACGCCGACATAGCTGACCCGATATCCGCAATGACAGGCGCGGCAATGGGCCGGTTACTATCCATCTCTGTCGGCGAGATGTCGACCTGCACGAAACGCGTCGTTGGGGACCAACGCGGAGCTTTACCATGTGCAAGTAGCCAGTTCAACCGGGCTCCGATTAGCATGATGACATCGGCCTCAGCCAGAACCAAAGAGCGCGCCGCCGCGGCGGATTGGGGATGATTATCCGGCAGGAGCCCTTTGGCCATCGACATCGGCAGATAAGGAATGCCCGTCTTCTCAATGAACGACCGGATGTCAGAGTCAGCCTGTGAGTAGGCAGCGCCCTTGCCAAGAATAATCAGCGGGCGCTCGGCGCTCGCCACGAGGTCGAGGGCGCGCTCGATCGATTCCGGCGCGGGAATTTGCCGGGGCGCTGGATCCACAACTCGCACCAGCGAGTCCACGCCTACATTTGCATCGAGTGCTGCGCCGAGAACTTCCGCGGGCAGGTCCAGATAGACCCCGCCAGGCCGTCCCGATACCGCGGCGCGGATCGCGCGTGCGATTCCAACGCCGATATCTTCGGGCTTGTTCACCCGGAAGGCTGCCTTGGTGTAAGGTTTCGCCGCATTCATCTGATCCAGTTCTTCGTAGTCGCCTTGCTGGAGATCGACAATTTCGCGGTCGCTCGATCCGCTGATCTGAATCATGGGAAAACCGTTGGTGGTGGCATTGGCGACCGCGACCAGACCGTTCAGAAACCCTGGCGCCGAGACGGTCAGACAAATCCCCGGCTTCTGGGTGAGATACCCCGCGATCGCGGCCGCATTTCCAGCGGACTGTTCATGCCGAAAGCCGATGAACCTTATTCCTTCGGCTTGCGCCAGCCGGGCTAGGTCCGTAATCGGAATTCCCGCAACCCCATAAATCGTGTCGATGCCGTTGAGTTTCAGGGCATCGACTACGAGGTGAAATCCGTCGGTCGCAGCCGGCTTATTTCCGTTTGACGATTCCATTTCGCTTGACGATTTTATTTCGCTTGATGATGTCGGTTCAGTCGCAATCATGGTGTCCTCTCTTCTTAATGGGCTTTATTTCCCTCGCATTCGGCGAGGCGCTTGAGCAAGTTCCGCTTTTCGGTGAAGGATTGAGTTTCGTCGCACATCACGGCCGCGATTCCTGTTACCGTGCCTTGCGGGCCATACAGCAGTGCGACCGTAAATGCAATCGACAAGGTTTGCCCATCCTTATGTACGGCTGGAACCCGCAGCACGTCGCGAGCGTAGCGCGTCTCCCCAGTCGCCATGGTGTTTCTGTAACCCGCCCAATGGCGCACTCTCAGACGCTCGGGAATAATCAGATCGAGCGATTTGCCAAGCGCCTCAACCTGCGTGAATCCGAAGAGGCGCTCGGCAGCCGGGTTCCATGCGGTGAGGGCGCCGCTCGCATCGGCGACAACAACCGCGTCGCCGAGTGCCTCGACAAAATGCTCGAAATCAACGGGTGCTTGCGTAGCGCTATTCATCACTTGCTCGCTAGGGCGAGTGTGTTGTGCTCAGGATGGGTGTCCGCAGCCCCGTCCTTTAATAGAACCTTCTTCTCACGCAGCCTGGCGATCTGTTCGGGGCTATATCCCAATCCCGCCAACACCTCGCCAGTGTGCTCGCCCAGCAGCGGGGAGCTGGTAATCTCCGGAGTAAAGCCCGAGAACTTGATCGGGCTCCCCACGGTGAGATAGCTGCCGCGCTGCTTGTGCGGAACCTCGACGATCGTGCGGCTCGCGCGCAGCGCCGGGTCATACGCAATTTCCTTCATGCTCAACACGGGCGCGCACGGAACACCGTAGGGCCGTAATTTATCGATAGCTTCGTACTTCGTTTTGTCGGCAAGCCACTTCTCGATGTCCGCGAAGATCTCGAAGATATGCGGCTGGCGTGCGCGCGCCGTGGAATAGGCTGGGTCGGTGATCCACTCTGGCTTACCCAAAGCCTGACAGGTCTGCTCCCAGTCCTGCTCCTGGATCGTGAAATAGATATACGCGTTGGGATCGCCCTCCCACCCCTTGCACTTCAGCACCCAACCCGGTTGGCCTCCGCCGCCCGCGTTTCCGCCGCGCGGCACCACATCCGTAAAGACGCCATTGGGATACTGCGGATATTCTTCCAAGTAGCCGACCCGCTCCAAGCGCAACTGGTCGCGCAGCTTCACGCGGCACAGGTTCAGCACGCAGTCCTGCATCGCGACCGAGATTTTCTGGCCTTTACCGGTTTTCTGACGGCCAATCAGAGCAGTTAGGATGCCGATCGCGAGGTGCATCCCGCTGTTGCTGTCGCCCAGCGCCGCCGCGCTGACCGTCGGGGGACCGTCCCAGAAGCCGGTGGTGGACGCGGCGCCGCCGGCGCACTGCGCCACGTTCTCGTAAACTTTCAGGTCCGAATACGGCGACTGATCGTTGAAACCCTTCACCGACCCATAGATCAGCGTCGGGTTGAGTTCCTGAATGTGCTCCCAGGAGAACCCCATACGGTCCATTGCGCCGGGGGCGAAGTTCTCCACCAATACGTCGGCTTCCCGGATCAGTTGTTCCATGATCTTTTTGCCTTCAGGCGTTTTGGTGTCCACCGCAAGAGATTTCTTATTGCTATTCAGTTGCGTGAAATAGAGGGCATCTACATCAGGAATGTCACGCAGTTGCCGGCGCGTCACATCACCGCCGCTGAGGCGCTCGACTTTCAGCACGTCCGCGCCGAACCAAGCCATCAACTGCGTACACGCTGGGCCCGCCTGCACGCCCGTAAAGTCAATTACTTTGATTCCTTCAAGAGGTAAGTTCATGATCACAGTCTCCTTATTCGCTTGCCGGTTTCCGCGTCACAACTCTATGCGGGCTCCGAACTGCACGCCGATTCTAAAGCATCTAAGAGTCCAACCTCACAAGCGAGTGAAGGAAGAATCCAATTAACTCCATCGTTGTAGATGGCCGGCACTGCCGACGCAATTCCCAGATCTTGACATTCTGCCTCGACAATCGTTTGCAAGGCGTCTAATCGACAGGGGGAGGCGCTAGGTCGACACGGTCTGGCCTGCAATGTGTTCGCGGCAGCAGCCCGAAGAGATCCCATACAAACGGTAGATCGATTGCTTGGTTCCTGATGATAGTACTGTTGAACCGTGGATGAAGCCGCCGTCTCGGCTGTCCTGAGGCAACTAACCTGGAGGCTTTCTGAGACGCCTGATCGCAACGTCGACAACAATTCGAATCCTCCACACATCTTTGTTCGTGTTTTTCTATTATTTGACCATCGGCCTGCTCCTCGCAGTTTTGCCCGGTTTCGTTCATCTTCATCTGGGCTTTTCTCCCCTTTGGGCGGGGATAGCGATCAGTTCGCAATACCTGGCAACCCTTGCCACTCGCTCCAAAGCGGGCCGAATGACCGATGGCTTAGGTCCGCGGACCACCGTTTTGATCGGTCAAGTCTTGGGTTTGCTTAGCGGACTGTGTCTGATTGTTGCAGCGTCTTTCCAATCCAAAGCCGTAGCCTGTTTTGTGGTTCTTCTGATAAGTCGTTTGATACTTGGCTGTGGCGAAAGCTGCGTGGCGACTGGCGCCAACATGTGGGGGTTGGGACGGGTCGACGCAGCATATGCCGCACAGGTGATCTCCTGGAGTGGAATAGCTTCCTATGGCGCAATGGCGGCGGGGGCCCCTCTTGGGATTTGGCTGGAAACTAGGTATGGGCTTGAGTCAATTGGTGCGGCCGCCTTGGGAGTATCGGTGCTTAACCTGGCGCTCGCCCTCCCGGTAGCCGGGGTGCCGGTACTGCGCGGCGCCCATCTGCCGTTTTCGAGAGTGCTCGGCAGAGTGTCGCTTCATGGGTTGGGACTGACTCTCGGCACGGTCGGATTTGCTGCAATTGCGACCTTTACCGGGCTATACTATGCCAGCCGGCACTGGACTGACCCGGCGCTCGCGCTGATGCTGTTCGGCGCCTGTTTCATCGTCACTCGGCTGCTGTTCGCCGGCGCCATTAATCGCTGGGACGGATTCCGGATTGCCATGGCGTCGTTCCTCTTGGAGTCGGCCGGATTGTTCGTTTTGTGGTCGGCCACCACTCATGATGTGGCCCTTGCGGGAGCAGCTCTCAGCGGATGCGGATTCGCGCTGGTGTTTCCAGCACTTGGAGTGGAAGCTCTCAAAATGGTTGCTGATCAGAATCACGGAGCTGCACTCGGCGCGTACACGGCATTCCTCGATCTGGCAATGGGAATGACAAGCCCGATTGCAGGAGTTATTGTCGGGAAGTTCGGCTATCCGGCGATGTTCCTCTGTGGCTCAGGAGCTGCGAGTTGCGGGTTTGTGCTTACTCTTCTCCTCTACCACTTAGGCCGCGAGCCGCATGCATGCCTCTCGCTGACGACGCTTGATCGCGTGGAAGCGGGAGAAGCACAGTAAAAGTCGTTGTTGCTGGCGTGGTTGTAGCTGTCCCAAGCTGGAAAGAGTTTATAGAGTCTATGCTGGGTTAACTGCCAGCGGGTAGTTAGAAGAGAAGAAATAGGAGGAAGATATGAAAGTCGGAGTCGTTGGAGCGGGCGCGGTCGGTTCGGCGTGCTTCTTGTCGTTGGTTATGCGCGGGAGTGCGCGCGAGGTGGTGCTCGTCAACCGGGACCGCAAGCGGGCCCGGGGCGTGGTGACGGATATTCAATACGGCGCGGTCCTGTCGCCGCCGATTTCGGTGCGCGACGGCGACTATTCCGACCTGGCTGGCTCGTCCGTGGTGATGATCACTGCCGGAGTCAACGAGAAGGGTGGGGGCGCAACCGACCGCAACGATCCCGTCGGACGCCTCCGTTTGCTCGATGCGAATGCTGCGATCTTTCAGGACATCGTCCCGAGGATCCACTACTCCCCTCCTGAGGCGCTGATTCTAGTGGTTACCGATCCGCCGGACGCGCTAGCCGACGTAGTGCGTATAGGGATGGTCTCCGCGCGACTCACTGAGATGATTTTGGGCGACGAGAGAGCCGTGATTCCTGTCGGCTATTACAACCCAACATTCGGCGTTGCGCTTTCCCTGTCAAGTGTCATTTGGCCGGGAAGGCGTTCATCGCGTGGTCGAACCCGAGATGTCCGACGCGGAACGGAAAGGTTTTCAGGGCAGTGCCGAGGCAATCAAGGCGGCGCTATCTCGCCTCAGCCTCAAGGAATCCCGGCGAAGAACAGCCTGAACCTGTTTCCGGAAGCCAACGGGGGAAACGCTTGTGGCTTGGTATTGCAGTGGCAGCATGATCGTGGGAACAAAACGAGGGCCCATCCGTCTTCTCCTGGGGACAATCCGTCGAACGGGTTTCCTGCAGTCAATCGAGGTCGGCGGATCGAGTCCTCGTGATGGCTCTCAGCCGGGCCACTGGGTCCGGCGAAGGTCCTTCCAGGGACCTCCATCGGCGTAGCGCTCGGGATACAGAATCTTTGGACGAGGGTCTTCCGCGGTGTCAAGTTGGAGGACCATCCACTTCGGATAGGGAACGCCCGGATCCGACACTGCGTCCAGGAGCCGGACGTCGGCGTCTGAGAGCTGAAGGTCTACTGCACGGATGTTGTCGTCCAGTTGCTCGGCCTTGCGGGCAGCGACAATCACACTGCTGACCGCCGGCCGTCCGAGCACCCACGCGAGCGCCACGCGGGCCGGGCTTGCGTCATGCCTACCCGCCACCTCCTTCAGCGCCTCCACGACGCGGTAGCCCATCTCCTTGTCGAAGGGAACGAACGAACCTGCCTCCGCGAATCGTGTGCCGGCAGGCGCCGGGTTGGCGCGGCCGTACTTGCCGGCGAGGAACCCGCCGGCAAGCGGGCTCCAGACCAGGATGCCGATGTTGTGATACTCGGCGAACGACTGGAACTCGTACTCGAGACCTCGACCGACGAGGCTGTAGTGCATCTGCGCGGTTACAAATTTCTCTAACCTCAGGTGCTGCTGCAGCATTACCGCGGTGGCTGCCTGCCATGACATAAAGTTGGACAGCCCGATGTAGCGCACCTTTCCCTGGCGCACGAGATCGTCGAGCGTCCGCAGCGTCTCTTCGAGCGGCGTGTTGCTGTCCCATCCATGCACTTGGTATAGATCGATGTAATCGGTCTGCAGCCGCCGGAGACTGCCCTCCACTTCGCGCATGATGTTCACGCGGGTCGCGCCGCTCCGGTTAAAATTCTCGCTCATAGGGAGCCGGACTTTGGTGGCGAGGACAATCTCGTCCCTCACGCCTTTCAAGGCGTTACCCACAAGAGTCTCGCTCTCTCCGAAGCTGTACACGTCTGCTGTATCGATAAAGTTAATTCCGCTCTCCAGGGCGAGCTTCACCATGCGCGTTGTTTCCTCTTGACCGAGGTTGCCCATGTTCATCTTGTCACCGAACTGCATCGTGCCAAGTGCCACGCTGCTAACGATGAGCCCGGTATTGCCCAGTCTCCTGTACCTCATCTCCCACACTCCTTCTGCCACAAACGACGCTTGCGCTGGCGGTATTCGACCCAGTTCACCAGTGGCATCTGGCCGAAGCGCTGGCTCACTCCCACAGAGCCCCGATCAGACGACCCTCGTTCACTCTCAGGCGCCAGTTCCAGTGCATTTTGATCGCCAACTGCGGGAAAGCACGAGTATTCACTTCGTGGGAAAGTTCGACGGCAAGTCCCGCTTTTTCGACACGCCAAGTCCATCAATGGACAGCTGCACCATCGACCCGGCAAACAAAGGCTTCGTCGACGAATTCGCCGCTGATTTGACCAGCTCAGCCCGCCAATTGGCTAAAGAAAACAGTAAGGCTCCGGCACGTGGCTACGCGAAACGGCATTTGGAATAGAACATGCGCTGCATTTCCAGTACACGGAGACAACATGCGGTGGAAACAAATCGAGGATGAACCGAAGGTGTTTGCCCTAGTCTTTGAAACCGGCGACGAGATTGCAAGCGTGCTGCAGCAGTTTTCGAAGAACCACGAATTGGCGGGTAGTAGCTTTAAAGCTATCGGCGCGCTTTCATACGTGAGGCTCGGTTGGTTCAACTGGGAAACGAAACAATACGATCCGGCCTGTGTTCTCAGCGAACAATTGGAACTCCTTTCGTGTAATGGTTCGCGATCTTCCCCGGCGCCATTCTCACGATATTCTCCGGCGCGTTTCTCACATTCTTCTGACGTTGCAGGCAGCCTTAGCATGATGAGCCGTGAAGCTGGGATAGGATACTTTCCTGTATAGGCAGAACAGGG
>PLDF01000508.1 GCA_003135055.1 Bryobacterales bacterium
GAAGTCCTTTTATACCGGCCAATGTTCGAGGGCGGGGGCCTCGGGACGCGGGAGGGATCCACATTCTTTTTTCGTTCGAAATTGATCTTACTGTAGTGGGTGCGGCCCGTTGCTGAGTAACTCTGGCGGTCCACTTGGAGTTTGCCTTGCGTTGGGATACATATGGTGCGATAAAGAGTCATCGGCGAGCCGCCGGAACTCATCAACAACGTGGCATCAAAACGGGCAGTTTTTGGCCGGTTAAGTCGCGTTGGGGGAAACTGGCCCCATCATTTCCCCGAACGCCCGTGTACCGGGACCTATGGAACAAACTCATTTCAATGCTGCGCAGCAGACGAATCGCGCCGCAACTGCTCAAGTAGGCGCGCGCAGAACTCGACTTGTGCCTCTCGAAAGCCAGCGTCCGTCGCGATGCTGTCGGAATACTTCAAATATTGGTATCCGGGCTCCCGGTAAGCCGGCCAGGTCGGAAGGTTGGGGCCATTCGGGTCGCCGGTCTTGGCGAATCTCACCCACGCGCCGACCATTGCTTCGGAGACTACCTTATCCTGCGACTGGAAGTCGGCCGAGGGAGCCGTTACATGATCGAACACATAGGGGATCTCCGAAGTGTGGGTAGCCCCATTCCAGAGTCTCCGGCTCAGCGGTCCCACGCGGGAGAACTGGTAAAGACGGACGTTGCCGACGCGGGCCATCGCGCGTGCGGTCAAAACCGTCGACGTGATGAGTTCATAATCTCCGAAAAAGCGACCCAGCGCATCGGAAGCGTCGGCGTCGGCCTTCGCCGGGTACATCGCTAAGATCGGTTCGAGTTGCGCCGCACCAAATTTGGACTGGACGAAAGTCTGAAATCCCGAAATGCTTTTGGGTGCGGTACCAAGGAAGAAATTGCCCTCATCGGCTGTGTAGCCAATCAAAACCGGCATGCTGGCTTGCTGCGTGGTACCGATCAGATCGGTCGGATCTTTGGGAAGTAGCCAACCGTCCACGACAGGAAACAGGTGGACGCCGGCGCTCAACGGGGGTCTGGGGGCGACCTGCTTCAGAATTTGTTCCGCGCTCACCATGCGTGATGCCGTGATGTCGGGTGCTTTGCTTGCCCCTTCCGCCTCCGCGGACCGGAGCTGAATGGCGGGCGGGAACATCAAGGGCAAGCTCTGCAAAATGGCCCGGCGAAACAGACCCTTTGCCATAGGCGACACCATGAAAATGCTAATGCTGTAGGCGCCGCCAGACTGTCCAAATACGGTTACGTTCGAGGGATCACCGCCAAACCGAGCGACGTTGTTCCGGACCCAATGCAGCGCGGCGATCTGATCCAGCAGCCCGTAGTTTCCCGAGACTCCGCGAGCGGACTCGCGAGAGAGTGCCGGATGCGCGAGGAATCCGAGTGCTCCCAATCTGTAATTGAGAGTCACGAGAACAACGCCTCGGCAAGCCAAAGCCTCGCCGTCGAACGACGGCCGCGATCCCGAACCGAGAGCGAACCCGCCACCGTGAATCCAAACCATGACGGGAAGACGTTCGGTTGCGGATCTGGCCGGAGTCCAAACGTTCAGGTTGAGGCAGTCCTCGTTCATCGGGCCCGTTGGTTGGGTTTGCGGACATTGCGGTCCAAATTGAGTCGCGTCGCGAGTATCGGTCCAGGGAGATGGTTCCTGCGGCGGGCGCCACCGGAGTGGTCCGACAGGCGGTGCCGCATAGGGAATGCCCTTGAAGGATGTAACCTCTACGCCCTGGCCCCTGACCAGGCCGCTGGTTGTCACAGCTGTGAGAGTGAGTCCATAGCTCGTTTGTGACGTCACCGCGACAAACGCCACGGAGAAGATCATCCACTTTATCGCCATCACTCGAAGCCTGTCTGCCTTGCTCGAAAAAGACGTCATGCGTGCCCTCATCTGATAAGTCTATCTGGGATGGAGAAATTGCGTTACGCCGTTAACGACAAGATGGCAATCGAGCGATACGGAGTTGCGGTCCCGATCACTTCGGCATCAGGCATATTGCGTTCTCGACAAACAGATCACAGAAGGGGCGCCGTAGACCCTCTTTGGGCAGCGGCCCGCATCCGTGAACTGCACGTAGGCTCGCGTCGAAACATCAAACCTGGGCCAACGCGCCAGGTTCGCACCGTTGGGGTCCCCCGCTTTGGCAAAATTCGTCCAGTAGTGTTGCATCGTGTCGGAGATTTGCGTGTCGACGTCGGTGGATTTGGCCGGCGGCCCAACACCGAAGAAATTCAGTTTCACCGTGCCGAAGACATGAGCGAGCTCGGATGCATGCGTTGCTCCTAACTCTCCCCGTTCTTGCGGGAAGTGAGCAAACTCGTACTCGAAACTCGGGTTGCCTGCCGCCGTGTGCCACATCAACTGGGCCACCGCGGAACATCGAAAGGACGTGTCTGTGGCCCACTGTTGGGCTGGTGTTCCATAGAGCGGATCGGAAGTCCCCACATACAACGCTTGTGCCGCCGGCGCCAGCGGACTGTATGCTTGTCCGATCGCGCTGGCCAGATCCTGGAGAGGCGACCCGCCCGGGATCTGTTCACGCGAATTGTTCCCCAGAACGAGCGCGACCCGTTGCTCTCGCCCGGATGCGAACGCCTGTTCGGGCGATTCCGTGAAGGCGTAGCCATCAACCGTAATTCCCAGATTGGGCAGCCGCATGGCCGTGGTGTTTGGTTCCGCTGCCAGTATGGTGGCTGCGGGGACGGCGCGCATATCCTGAAGAGAAGCACCGGAGGGAACCTTCCAGCGCGCCGCGAACTCAACACCGCGCTGTTCCGCCTGGTGAAGTGTTAGAGGATCCCCACTCAGAATCACCGCTCCGCTTTCGCCGATAACGCGCACGAACAGTCCCTTCGCGAGTGGCGACGTCATTAAGACGCTTACGTCGAGCGAGCCAGCCGACTCGCCGAAGAGGGTAACATTCTTCGGACCGCCGCCGAAGCCTGCGATATTGTCGCGCACCCATGTCAGGGCAGCTATCTGGTCGAGAATTCCCTGATTGCCTGAGGCGTGGTGCGGCGACTCTCGTGTGAGCGCAGGATGTGCAAAGAACCCGAATGAACCGAGCCGATGCTGTCGGTCCGTAAATTCGCTACGGAGCTTTCGCGCATGCCGGAGGAGGAGCAAGAGCATCGCCTGCGAATTGCGGCAGGCGGAAATTTGCCCGCCCGCCCCGCCGATGCGATCCCCTTGCAATCAACTATTGCGCCCCCGCCGGCTCTTCACGCGCTATCTTTCGTCTGTTCGCACCATCGTGATGTCCTTGGCGCGCGCCGCAGGCATGACCTTGAGATTGGAAACAACCCCGTTCTCGACGTGGCCCTCTACCGTGGTCCGATAGGGCGCGTGGAGCTTGAAATCCGCGGTCCAGGACGTCGGCCAGGCCGGCAACAGCTGGATGCGTTTTCCATCCGTTTGCATCAGCATGAGTTGCAGGGTAATCATGCCCGTGCCACCGTTGTCGAGGTCGGGGATATAGTCGTGGCCCGTCCGCCAGAACCAGGAAAAGCGCTGGTTGCCGTACGCCGTAAACTCGTCGATGGCGGCCTTCTGCGCCACGTCCGTCAGCCCCAGCACGGCGGCTTGCGGCCCATCCTGTCCCCAACAAGTGTCTTGTGGGAACAGCCGGGCTTTGAAGGTGTTTCGAGCCAGATCCAACTCGGGCTTCCCGACGCCGTACAACCGGTACGGGAACGCAACATAGCTCTCCGGATTTTCGGAATTGCGGGTTCGGCCGTATTTCTCGGCGGGAAGAATGACCATCGTTCCATCGGCGTCGCCCTGACCGAGCGGCGGAATCTTGCCTTTGGCGGTTTTGCCCGTCGGGATTGGCGGCAGATCGTCAAGAGTCTTCTTCCAGGCGGCTCGCTGAGCGGGCGCCGTAACGGATTGCGGCAGGCCAAGAAGTCGCGGCAGGACGTGTTTGAGCCCCGCGATGTCGGGCGTTGGATTCACGGCGTCCAGTTGATACGTCTCGAGCGACTGCGCCGGCGTCATGCGGATCTTTCCATTGGGATCGCGCGGCCAATGCTGGTCGGAGTACGTCACAATCGCTTCGCCGAAAGGCGCGATCTTCTCCTTGGCGAATACAGCGTCTTCGGTCACGTCGTACTGGTCCAACATCTCCGCCAGCACTTCGAGCGTTCCCTGTATGTGGTACCGCATCCATTGGCTGTTCACTTCGGTCTTGGGATTGTCCCAGCCGAAATCGTTGATGTTCGGCAGCCCCCAGAAGTCGATGGTCTCGATGAAAGAAGCGCCGGCGTGGTTGAAATACAACCGCGTGCGGTCGTTCGCCAGCGGCGTCGCGTTCAAGTACAGATTGAACCACGGCTTGAGCAGGTCGAAATCGCCGGTCTGGACCAACGGCCAGTAAAGCAGCCGGTTGTTTTGGTTCCAATAAGAACCGCCCCACTGCCGGAAATCGGGGTTGTGGTTGGCGGGGGTGGATTCGACGTTTCCGGACATGTCGTGGCCCACCGTAAAGAGCCCTCCGTTGAACTTGGCCGGAAGCGCGCCCCGCGAGGAAATAGCCATCATGTACCGCTGCATGATGTATCCTTGCGACACCTTATCCGCTTCCGGCGAGCCGCCGATGTGCAGCCAGCTTCGGTTCCAGAAATCTGTCCACCATCGTTCGTGGCCGGCTCGCGCCCGCGCCGCCGTTCCCGCGCCCTTGCTCATGAGCGCGGATAGCTGCGTCTCCCATGCCTCCAGCGAAACTGTTTGCATGGTCGTCAGCGCCGTCAGATCCACATGGAAACTGCGAACCGGGGCGGTGGATTTCACCGAAAGATCTCCGTCGCTGACCAGGCCGGGCCCGGTCAGCGCGGCGCCGAAGCAGCGGTGAAGCAGCGGATCGGGATACTTCGTGAGCAGCGTCTCCAGATGCTCCTGCTTGAGGATGATAGGGTACACCGAGGCCTGATTGAAGTGGGCCCAGGACACCCGGTCCCTGGCGGCGGGCAGGACCCTGTCGGCCTCGAAGTCCAGCGGGATCGAGTGCGACCCCAAGCCGAAGAGTCCGCCCTTATCGGGCGACGCTTCGTCGTACGGGTGGTCCTTTGTGCGCCACAATTCCACGGACGCGCTCACCAAGGAAGGCTGGCCCAGGCTCCCCTCTATGCGCAGCACAGGATGATTCGCGTCCGCCCAGACCCTGATTACATTCGAACCGCTGCGGATCTCTACCGTGGCATCTTCCAGCCGGAGGGTCTGTTTGAAATCCGTAGCATTTGCGAAAGGATTCGGCGTCAACCGGACGCGAATTCTGCCAAGCTTCAACGGCTTATTCAGTTCACTCCACGCGTCCGCCTTTGAGACCAGCAGGACGAGGTCGCCGTTCGGCTCCGTCCAGACGTTGGCCGCGAGATCGCCGTTGCCGACCGGCATGGAGTCATTCTCATTTTTCCCAAGACTGCTCCATATGACATCGTTCGCTGCTACAGACGGACGAGTTTCCGCAACAGCCGTTGCGGCCCCGAGCAGGGTAAGCGTAAGAACAAAAAAACGAATCACGGAGATTTGTTTCCTCGAGTCTAAGAAATAAGCGTTAAAAACGGGCAACCGGCAAAACCACGCAGGAAGCGAACTGCTACCGCTTCACACGCGCGATGATGTACGGCGTCTCCAGCTCCAAATCGGGATAGATCCTGCCGTTGCCTTGGCGGTCCCCAACCTCCACGAAATACATTAAGTCCCATCGCGGGTCGATGAACGAAGCTGGAATCGTCGCGCTGTAGGCGCCGGTCCGCGCGCCGGGCGTCATGTCCGCGGTTTGATAGTCCTCTTTCTGATTCACATGCCGGTATCGCAGGCGAATCCATTTGAGGCCGTTCGGCGCCGTAACCTCCACCTGCACCAGGTAGTCCTGGCCCGGCGCCGCCGGAGCGGGCGTTTGCCCGGCAAACGTCACGTTCGGCAAACGGGGATGAAGGGCTCGCGCCGGAATTCGCGCCGGCTTTGCGTCCGGTCGCGCCGAGGCTGACTGCCGCTCTGCCAGCAGTTGATCGAATTCCGCATCCAGGGCCTTCATCTCTTCCTTCCAATGGTGCGGAAATGATCTTCCGGCTGGGCCAAACCACATATCCTCGATGTAAGAATCCCCAGCGGTCTCGACGAGCTCGTGCCAGGCCTGCACCGCCTTGCGCTCGTCGGCAATGGCCTCATCGAACGCCGCCAGGTCGCCTGCCTGCCTGTACAGGTTGTAGTTCACCCCGCCAAGCTGACGCCAGGAGTGATAGCGCGCAAGCGCCGCAAGCATTTTAGCATCCGTCATGGTCGACTTGAATTCGTTGCTGCCCGCGCTCCGGCCGAGCGCTCGTTCCGCCTCCGCGGCTTCCGCCAGAATGGCGTCCGATGTCTCGGCGAACCAACGGCTGGTTTCCTCCGGGCGCCGCATCGCTGTGTCGGTTCCCTGCAGAATACTCGCGGCCTCCTCGCGCAGGTTCATAAATTGCTGGATGTCGCTGCCCTCCTCTTGTTGCGCGTAGCGCGGCAGGCTTCCGAGATGCATCATTTCCGGCCAGCCGGAGGTGGTGGGAAACATGCTGTACGGCACGCTGGCCGCCACCACCCTGGGCAGGACGCGGCTCGCCAGTTGTATCGTCTTCATCACGTGGGGTCCGGCCTCCGGCCCAAACCGCTTCCCGTACTGGCGCTCCCAAACCTCCGGCGTTGTCTCCGGGTTGTAGGAGAGCCGGCCGAATACGCGATAGAAAGCCCAATAGCGCTCGAATTCATAGTCGAAATAGCGATATTGGGAACTCAAAAAATCCCGCGGCTTCGCGTCGTGAGGCTCCCCGAGCATCTTGGTCGCCTCCATCTCCGTCACCATCAGGCTCTGGCCATCGTAAAGGCGGGCGCTGGCGGCCAGCCGGCGCGCGTAATCGGGGTCGGACCACAGCAGCACCCGCGTCGTGCCGCCGTTCCACAGGGTCCAGTTCATGTGGTAGGTTTGCGGATACTCCAACAGGTCGGCGTAACTCTGGCGGGCGTCCATCTGGTTCTCGCGGTTAATGTGGGTCGGATGATAGGGCAAGCCCATCTGCTCCATCCAGATCTTCGTATCCAGTTGTATTTTAAGCCCCTGCGACTGAGCGTCCTGGACCACGGATTTCGGCAGACCCTTCGCTCGAAATTCCAACCGGATGTCGGGTCTGCTGCTGCGGAAAAACCCGAAGACATCGTGCCAGAACGGTTCGATCTCCGACTTGAGCAACCCGGATTCCTCGTGCATCCGGAATTGTGTCTCGGTAAACTCGGGGAAGGTCTCATAAAACTTCTTCAGAGCGGCGACGGTATACGGCGCCAGATTCTTGGCGTTGAGGCCCCAGACCAGCCCAGGCGCGGGCTTGGTTCCATCCGACGCCCACGGATTCGCACCCGCTTGTCCGCCGGCGCGGTAGATGTGCTCCCAGATGCCCGGCTTCACGTGAATCCCGCGTTCTGAGGCTAACCGCAGCATCGTCTTCATCGCTTTCAGGTTGCGGGTTTGCTGTTCTGCCGTAAGCCCCACGACGCGCACGTCGGGAAACCCGTCCACGTCGAAGAAGTACGGATAGAGGGGCGCCATGTAGCCGCCTTCCTCGTAGCCGAATATCAGCACCAGTCGATTGAAGCGGTTCTCCGCTAACATGTCGAAGTACCGGATCCAGAACCGCTCGTCGAGAAGACGGTTTTCGAAATAGGCGCGGTTCATCGTAAACATCACCACGCCACGTTCTTTGAGGTATGGCTTTTCGACGGTGTCGCGAGCGAATTGGAACGGGTCGCCGCCGCTCTGGGCCCAGCCGATGCGATCCGCGAGATCGAGCGCGGCGTACATCAATCCCGCGCCATCGCCGCCGGCCAGGACGATGGCGGGCTTCCTTTGATATCGCGCCCCGGTGCGAATGGCCACCGCTTCGGCTTCCGCGGGAACTGCCACTTTCAACTGGGCCAAGGCGGCTGCGGCCGCGCCGTTTCTGCTCCCCACTCCCGCGAGCAACGCGAAATCGGTCCCGCTGACCTGGCCGCCTTCAGAGACAGCAATCCCCTTGGAGCGCAGCGCCGCCTCGAGTCTCCGAATACCGTACCGGGCCTGCTCATCCAACGCAGCGTCCGCTACAACCCCAACTTTCTTGATACGGCCCGCGGGACCAGGCACGGCTTGATGGCTGGCCGCTTCTTGGGCCGGCCCTGCAGTTGCGACGGCCATAGCCGCCGCCATAAAGGCAGGAGGAACGATAAACTTGAATATCCGGAGCGCGTCAACCATAGACACTTCAACCTTTCCAAATCTTTCCGTCGCCCCCTCGCCGCCGCACTTCGAGCCCTGCTGTTATCGATAGCCGATCACGGGCCTGCGCCGTCGCCCCGCGGTTCTTGCTGAAGGGAGACGTGACTAACCTCATCCTCTCCCCTAAGCGAGATCATCGCATAATTGAAAAGTCGCGTAGCAGCGCCCCGTGCGGACCTCAATCGCGCGGTTTGGCAACGCTCGAGACTACTCCGCCATCACTCCTAGCCACGAAACTAGACGGTCCGCGCGCGAGGGAAAAAAGGTTATCGAAAAGGTTGCCACCAATTCACGTAACCCCAATTCCTTCGCGCGCGTGGACCGTCTCCTTTCGTCGGGCGCATTACCCGTAATGACCAGATTCCATTAGTGTTACGCGGATGACCAGAAAGGGAGAAGGGATGGATTCCAGCGGTCCCCGCGTTTCGGCGGATCGTCCGCTATAACCGGCGCTGCACCCATAATGACCGGATTCCATTGGTGTTAGGTGGACTTGCCGCGGCCCCAAGCCGGGATTCGAATGCCCGCTCGCTGATACCCGAATAAAACGAAATTACACCCGCTAAAACGGAAAAACTCAATTTGCGTTTCCTCCGCTGGTCCTCCGCTGCTCCAGCGGTCTCTCGCGCCCGGCGCGCTTACAATCCACAGATCAGACCGGTTCCGGAAATTCCGAGAATTGTTGCCCTTCACTCTAGTTTTTGCCAGCGGTCGCAGACCCAGAGTTCGATGGCCCGTCACGATAGAGGCGCCCGAATTCGATTCGTATCTTTGGCGGGAGGAGCCGAGGAAAGGGTGCGACGTGAAAAGTATCGCATTCAAAGGAGGTTGTCGGTCCGAAAGACGGAGGGGGTGGAACTCTGCGGCACAGGGGGCAGATAGCCTCGGAATTTCGGCCCGCCATTGCAGGATACTCCTCGGGTCGATCGAGTGCAGCGAGCGCCTCGGCGGTCTTCTCAAGTATTACCACCGGCGGGCCGCATGAGTTTCTTGATCCGGTTAGTCGGGCGTGTTGTCTACGGTGGTTTTCGTTTGGCTGATGCTTTCCTTTTGCTTCATCCAATTGAGGCGTCGGCATCGTTAATCGCATTCGCCCAAGTTCTCGTTCTGGAGCATCTAGCGCTTATGAACTTCGAATTGGACCGGGCTCGCGAGCGAACTGACTTCCGGACTATAGTACTCGTACACGCGCGATGCGAAGGTTCTTGCGCGGATGGGATATTTCGCCCGCAATCGAAAAGTCAGCGCTAACTCGGCGCGCGGAGCAATGGAATCGAAATAGAGTATTGCCTGCGTCGCTGTCAGGTTAAACTTCTCCAGACGGCCGTTCTTGTTGCCCGCGCTCTTCTCACGGTAAGTTTGCAGGTCTTCAGTGAGTAACTCAAATCCTGGAGGAATACCCAGGTCAACCATCACCATATTAGCTGTTTTGGCGAGATTATTTCGCACGGTCGCCGTCGCAGTCGCGATATCGTCCTGCGCCAGATGGGTGCGATCGTAGCTGACCGAGATTGACAGCGGCTCATTGGCCGGCTTCTGATTCCATGGCAGAAAGTAGCGCCCGGCCACCTGATAGGCAAGGCCGCCCTCTCCGGTGAAACGGATTTCGACGAGATTCGCCGATTGCGCCGCGAGCCCCTTGAGGGCGAATTGATGGAGCAGGTCGTTGTTTTCCGCGGTAAGGGTGAGTCTGGCGGCGGTCTTGCCATTCAACACGACTTCGACGGCGCCTTTGGCGGTTGCGCCTCCCTTCTCGGTGGAGAGCAGTAGCGCGCGCAAGGCCATAACAGTGGCTTGCGTGGTTCCCCAGGTTCCCGTAGCGTCCTTCTTCGCGACGATATAGTTGATGGCTTTCGCCGCGACGGTTCCGCTGCCGCCCCACTTGAGCAGAGCCTGCACCGCCAGTCCAGTGGTTTCGACGATGGCGCTGGGGCCCGTGGCATACACGCCGGTTTCTTCCGTCTTCCACCACGCCTTATCGTCCTGCTCTGTCCGCGCGTCGAGCAGTAGCTCGAATACCCGGCTGGTAAGGGCGCGGTCTTTGGCGTAATCCGCCGCGAAGTTGGCCAGAAGGGCAAGGGTGTAAGCGTCGGGTCTGGCGCGGCCCTCCGCGTCGAGATGCGTTTCGATGAACTGTTTGGCTTTCTCGACAGCGGGTCCCTGGTAGCCGGTATTTTCCAGCGACCACGCAATATATGCCGTAATGCGCAGCAAGTCTGCGTTGTAGCGGTTGGTGGCGCCCTCGTTGATGAATGTCGAATCGGGCTTCCAACTGCCATCGGACTGCTGCTGGCCGGCGAGCCATTGCTGCGTGCGCCCGATGACTTTCGCGTCGATATCGTAGACCTTGGACATGTCACCGAACTCCATCAGGCCGTAAGACGTCAGGATCTTGTTAGCCGGCGCGTTACCAAACCAGGAGAATCCACCGCCTGGCACTTCAAAAGTAAGCAGGCGTTGATAGCCATTGGCGATGAAGCTTTCGGCCTTGGCATGCACTTCGGGCGTCGCCTTCCTGGTGCGCTTCATATAGTCGAGCGCCAACACATTGGGATAAGTAGTAGACGAGGTTTGTTCAAAACACCCGAAGGGCATGCGTAACAAGCTGTCCATGCCTTCGATAACCTGGCTCAGCGGACCGGGATATAGCCGCACGAAAATGGCGCTGGCATCGGGGATGGAGGCGGAGGGGAAATCGAGTTGATGCCGAACCGTCGAATCCAGGCGGCCGTTGAACGCCACGGTTTGTTCGCGGCCGTTGGGGACCACTTCAATCTCGCGCACGACAATATCCGCGCGTTTGGCGGGGTCGTCCATTTGGGCCTTGAGGGTCAGTTTGAACTTGCCGATACGCTTGGCTTCAATGGCGAACTGCGACGCGCCAACGCGGCCGGAGTCTACAGCGAGAGTCTTGTCTAACGGGTCTTCACCGGAAAACCAGTCGTCCTGCTGGAGACTGAGGCGTACGTTGCCGCGCGAGCCGGAGTAATTGTATACGGCGACGGGAATGGAGACCTGGTCGCCCTGGGTGAGGGTGACCGGCAGATCGAGATCGGTGAAGAAGTCCTGGAAGACCTTGAGACTCGAAGTCCCGCTGCCCAGCGCGCCGCCCGCCGTCGAGGCCAGCATTGCCATGCGCCATGTGGTGATGTTGTCGGCAATGGGAATTGTGATACTGGCGTGGCCCTGCTGGTCGGTGACGATCTCAGGGGCGACGTAAAGAGCCTCGGGAAACCAGGACCGCACGTGCGGCTCCGCGGCGGGGGCTTGATCGGATTTCCGTAGCATTTCTTTTCCGTCGACCGGAACGGCGGCCCTCATTGGGAGCGGCGAGTTCGGGGCTGCGGCCGCCCGAACTACGCGGCCTTCGAACTGGAGAGGCGCGGCGACCATGCCGGCTGCCGCCATAACCTCGACGCTCTCCGACATAGCACCGACATTCAGCATCACAGAGAGGACGGCGCGGTCGCGAGGCTGTAGTGAAACCTCACGCGCGGCAGTTACGAATCCGGCGGACGAAACTTGGATATTGTAGCGGCCAGGCCGTACGCCGGCCAGACTGAAACGCCCATCGGCGCCTGCAGTCAGCGTATGTTCCACACGGGCGCCGATTCCCAGCATCTTGACTGTGGCGCGGGGTACACCTGCGCCGGTCGGGTCTAACACTGTTCCCGCGATTTCGGCCAGACCGTTAAACGGGCCGCGATCGTGCTCGAACTGTAATTCGATCCTGCTCGAACCCGGAAAGATGCAGTTGGGATCGTCCAATCTCTGGATGAGATCGTCGCGTGTGTTAAATTGCCCGTCCGGGCCGGCGCTGCGCACGGCGAGAAACCGCATGCCGCGATTCCAGCCGGCATTCTCGATACGAAGCCGGTTACCCCAGGCATCGAGCAGGTTCGCCGCGGGCGCTTGATCGAACCTGCCAATCATGCGGCCCGAGTCGCAGGCTTGGGATGGGCTGTCGGAGCCGGACGAGAGAACGCTTGCAAGCTGCGCGATCTGGGCGCCAAACTGTCTCTCATAGCGCGCGGCGTATTCGGAATACTTCTGTTGCGGCACGGTGCGGCCGAACTCCAACTGCGAGTTATTCGCGCCCACCAGTTCGGTGGCGGAAAACAACGCGCGTGCGGCGCGGTCGCGCTGACTCAATTCCGCAGGCGCCACTGATGAAATTGCCTCCGGCAGGCCGAGAGAGTGGATCTCATAACGCGGCTTCATCGCTTCCTGTTCCAGGTAGAAGAAGACCTTGGCGAATCCAGGCTGTTTCTCGGCAAGGGCGAAAACGGCCTGATCGACCACCTGCAAGCCTAACGCTGCCTGCACGCCTTCGCCGCGCGAATTTGTCACGTGAAAACCGATGCGCGCCTCGCCGCCGGGTTTATATTCGGACGAATCGAGCGTGGTTTCGATCTTCAGCTCATCCGCAGGCTGGACGAAGACCAGCCGGTGATCGCCGACCGGTCGCGCATCTTCACCGAAGAGATAGGCATTGAACTCAACCGTTCCCGCCATGTCCGGCGTGGCGATGAAAGCTAAATCCGCGCGGCCATTCACTATGTCGAGGTCGCGCGTGGAGACGGTCTGTCCATCTTTGATGACATCGACGTAAGCGCTGCCGCGCGCTCTGGTGGAGAATACCTGCAGCTGAATGCGCTCGCCACTGCGATAAACGGCGCGTTCGGAGCGCAGCAGAATCTGGTCCGACCCGGAACGGGATTGAAGCGGAACCGAACTGGACGCCTGGTTGCCATCATGGTCTTTGGCATCGACCTGCAGCGTCGTCGCGCCGCCGCTGCCACGCAAAGAGACGATAGCGATTCCGCCTTTATCGGTACTCGCGCTCTGATCGGCGTTTCCCGGCGCATGGACGCGGAGCTCGGCCTGAGCCGGCGTCCCGTCGGGATAGGAAGTCAAAATGAAGACTTGATTCTCCAGACCCGGAGCTAGCAGGCCGCCTTCGGGGACCGCGGTGATCAGCAGCGGCGATTCGCTTACGGTAATTGGTTCGCCGCGGCTCTCGCTATGTCCGGCTCCGTCTTTCACTGCCGCCTCAATCAGGATGCGGGCAGCGCCCTGGCTTAGAGGACGGCCGGCGAGGAAGTTGGGGAGATGAATGTCGAAGTGAAAGGTTCCGTCGTCACCGGTCTTTCCTTGTGCGGACCCTGCCTCGAAGAGAGAGACATCCATACCCGATGCCTTGACCGTGACGGGAGCGCCGTCCACGGGCTTGCCGAAGAAGTAGTTGGCGCGCACAGTTCCGCGCACGTGGTCGCCGGGGCGGTAGCCGCGCTTGGCGTTGTCGCCCTGCGCTGCGAGATCGACCGCTACTTTGAACTTCGGAAGAACGTATCGGTCTACCTGCAGTGCAATCTCGGCCGTGTTGCGCCGGGTGTCTCCGGCTTCATCCATCAGCGCGCGCAGGTGATATGTGCCGAGGTTGACTTCATCGGCTAAAGCGAATTCGGCGGAGGCGATGCCAAATGAGTCGGTCTGCGTGACCTTCCGGAACACCTTGTTGCCGCGAGAGTCTTCGAGCTCAAAGGTTAAGTTGCGGCCGGCGGCTGCCTGGTGGTTTGAGCGATCGAGCCCCAGGGCGCGCACGTGGATAGTCTGGCTGGGCTGGTAAATCGGCTTTTCGGTAGTCAGGAGAATGGAGACCTTGTCGTCCAGTTGGATGTCTTGCGTGTATTCCGCGGGCCCTATTGCAGTGTCGACGGCGTATCGTAGCGAGTAACTCCCCACCAAGCCGGCCGGGAAACGAAAATGCGCCTGCGCGGTACCCCGTTCGTTCAGCGTTCCGGTAAAGAGAGAGCGAGGTTCCCGGCTCGGTCCGTGGCTTGAGCCCAGTAACTGGATCTTGACGGATGCGTGGCCCGGGATGACTTGATTGGCGGAATCGGTGGCGATCAGCCGCACGGCTGCCGGCGCTCCACTGAGGTACGATTTTTGCGCCAGGACGTGAACAACCGGTCGGCGGAGAATCTGCGAAATGGAACGGGTTCGCTCCAACGCGGGATTGGTTTGGTTGTCGTACCTGAATTGATAGCGCAAGCGGTGCCATACCACATCCTCAAGGGTGAGCGTCTTCGGAAGCGGGACATCCTGGTTCCAGAATCCCTGTTTCCCGGCGGCCCCGCCGGCATAGACGCGCCGGTTGATGCGTCCCACCACCAGGTCTTCCGGGTCAAGAATTTCGACGGTCAGATTTCCTGCGCCCGAGCGGGTTCCAAACTGCGGAATGGAGACGTGCAGTGCGCCGTCCGCATAGGTAGCGCGAACGGCATCGAGGTTTCCCAGCTGGTCTGACGAGAAGTACGCCAACAGAGCGACTGAGGCCGGGACCAAGGCAAGCGCCCCCGCAAGCAACAGAGACCACGGTCTGAGTATTTTGTTCAGGCGACATATTTTGTTCAGGCGGCGTATTTCGTTCAGGCCACGATGAGTCTTCATAAGTAAACCTCCATACATGCGCGTCGGTGGAGCGTGATGAGCGCTCTCATACCTGAGAATGCGCAGCTCGGCGAATCTTGCAGGGGAAATTTCGGTTTTTTTTGAAGGGCCGTTTCAGCGCTGTCGTATCACCGCTGCGTATCAGCGGCGTCGTATCACCGGCGTCGTATCAGCGCTGAGGAGGCGCCTGGCGCCAGTGAAGACCGTCGCGGCTCAGCCACACCGAACCGGACTCAGTGGTAAGTTGAAACGCGTCGCGAGAGGTGGGCGTTGGGGCCAGCGTAGCGAGCCGCACTACGTTGCCCGGCCAAATGGATTTGACGGCCTTCCAACTTTTCCCCGCGTTCCGGCTGTAGAAGAGGGCGCCCGCGGAATCGGCCGCTAGCAGGAGTTGACCGCTCGCGGTGGCGGTGACAATGGGATGTTTGCTGGGTAGCCGATGGGCGTCAGGAGGTATGGCGCCGTTCGCAGCCGAGGGGAGGATGCCGATTTTTGAAGCGCTCGCCATCCGTTCCTCATCAGCCTTGGAGTCCTGGGGCCGGGGAGCGGTTGCGAGCACCGTGCCCGCGGCAGCACTCACCTCTACGGTCTCGGATAGGGAGCCAACCGACAATACAGGGGCAACGGTTGCGACGTCTTGCGCTTGCAATTCGATCTGCCCCGAAGCGCTTAGAAATCCGGGCGCTGCGATGCGCAATTCGTACTTGCCGGCCGGAATCGCGGATATCTTAAACTTCCCGCTCGCATCGGCTCGCGCATTGCCGGTTGGCGCCCCGGTGAGTTGGTCCAGCGTAACGGTGGCTCCGGGGATGGCCGCTCCGGCCGGATCGGTGACAGAGCCTGCGATTTCCGAACGGCCGTCCACCGGGCTGCCGTCATGCTTGATGCTGAGACGAAGAGGGCTGGCGGCTGGAGCGGCGGACGGCTGCGTGTGTACCACACCAAGCCCCGCGGGGGGAACACTCACGGATGCCCGCGGCGCGGCTGCATCGCGACTGAGGTCGGGCCGGATTCGAGCCTCTTCGGACCGGGGCGGCGAAGGAATTGGCGTGGACGGGCTTAGCGGCGTCGCGCTTAGCGGCGCCGCGCTACGGGCCATCATCGGTAGCGGGACGGGGATGGAAGGGGAAACTGGAGTTGCTTGCGCCACGGTGGGAGAATTCTTGCGGGCTGGCGGCTTTATCTTCGCTTCAGACTCTGCGGGTTCGACGCGCGGCTTGGCCGCAGCCTTCTGCTGCGATACCGTTGGAGGCGGAGAGGGAACTTGGCTCTCGGGCTTAGCGCTTGCGACTAACTCGCGGGCTGGCGCTACAGGCGTATGGCGCGGATATAACGAGACTGCGACCACGAGGGCGCAGGCGGCGGTTGCGCCCAGTACGGCAACCGGAGTAAACCAACCCCGCCATGAGGGAGTTGGTTTCGGCGCAACCGAAGCAGGCGGAGGCTCTTGCGCGAGAAAGACGACTTCCCGGCAACTGGGACACTGGGCGAAATGCGTCAGACACTCCAGGCGCTCGTGCTCCGGCAGCGCGCCTTCCAGGAAGGCGTTGAGCGAATCCGGGCCGGGATGGGCGCCGGGATTTAGTTGTCCGCTCATATTTGCTCCGGGTCCGCTAAACCCGCTACTGGAAGGAACGCGGCAGATTGGGAAGTTTGCAGCAAACGTCGGAGATTCAGATCAAGGTAGCGCGGATCCGTTCCCAGCGCCTCCTGAGCCGCGGGCCTGCTCATACCGGATGCCTGCAGGCTCTTGAGGAGTTCCTTGCGGATCTTCGCTGTCAACCGCTTGATTCTGCGGCTCACAGTCGCCTCATGCACGCGCAGCGTCTGAGCGATCTCAAGCAGCGTATGCCGATCGAGAAACCAGGCCGAAAGAATAAACCGTTCCTCCGGTCCCAGTGCGCCCAGCGTAGCCGTCAAAGACTCACCCAAACGCGAGAGTACATCGGATGCGGGAACAGGCGCCGGAGATGCCGCCGGCCAATCTTCGTTTACCGGCGAGGTCTCGCGGCACGTACGGCGATAACGATCTACATTCCGCTGAGCCAATGTAGCGCGCAGAAATCCCTTGAGCGATCCCCGTCCGGAGTAGGATGCGAGGGGCGATTGGCGCTGGCCGTTGCGCTCGGTGAGGCCGAAGATTTCGGAGTAGAGCGAATCGGCCAGCTCCGTGCCGGTGGTTACCGATGCGGTGATGCCGATCGCGGCTTGCCTCAATGGCTCCCGATATTCCGCCAGAAACCGCTGCCACGCAATATCGCGGCCAAGGGCACAAGCTTGCGCCAGAGCCAGTTCGCGCAGTTGAAGCGCGCGCCAAAAGGCGCCAACTTGCGCTCGCGTGGCCTCAACGCCAGGGGCCAGCCCATAGTTGTGTTTCGTGCCGATGGCTAGCAGCGCCATCGCCAATTCGTCTTTGACGAGACCAACCGAATCGGCGTCCGCTTCCTGCCAGAACTCGTCGATCGCGAGGCCGGATATCTCCTTCAGGCGTGACACCGCTTCCTGAATCGCGCTTGGTTGCAAGACGCGGTCATCGCTTCTCACGGGAAGGCGGAGATCTGCGGGCTGTGGCGGCGCAAAATCCACACTCTCACCATACATCCAAATCGAATGAGTCTGCCTGATACCGTTTCCCAAGGCGCATTGAGCGAGCGGCAAATCAGCCTCTTCAGCAAACCGGGCTGAGGAAGATGAGGCCGAACGTTAGAGAGAAATAATGAAGGATTGATAGTCCAAAGACGGGAGTCCTCGTCCTGGCGAAGAGCATTCCCCGCGTCAGAGGAATTGCTGCTGCTTTTGAATAACGCAACGGGGAAATCCCCGCAGCACATCCGGAAACAAGCGCGAAACCAGTAATCCGCTTCCGTAAGTCCCTTTGCTGAGGATATATAGCCTGTCCACTATTGGTGGACAAGATCAAAAAAGGGACAGGATTACGCTCCGGAGCGCGCCGCAAACGGCCCAACGTGTGACGCCCTTCCTCTTCAAATCGTCACCGATAGTTTCACGGCTCGGACTGTACCGGTGCTGTACCGATGTAGGTATTTCGTGTCCTTCTGGGCAATCTCAGCCTTTTTAGAATCTGCAAGTTACACATTCCACTAGGCTTATATTAATCGTGGTTCGAATCCATGCCGGGGAGCCAAACCTTTTGCTTCAGTAATTTAGAAGTAACTTTTCGCGTCGCTGTACGGATTTTGTGCCAAGTCTTTCCGCTCGTAAATGACTAATAATAAAGTAGATAGCACATATGGCATGGATTTGAAAATCGAATCCATGCAGCGATTGGCGAAAGAGCGTTCAACGCTCCATGGATTGTGAGCTCTCGGCTTCAGCCTGAAATCGTCGGCCTCGGGGCCGCGGTGCTGGGATTTGACCTGCGGCAGCGTCCTGAAGCAAAATCCCGAAGGCGGGCGGAGCACGAGCTATCGCTCGCCCCATAAACGGCAAAACGAAACAGTCGTTACAGAGCAAGTTCCTCGACAGCTTTGTTCGCCTTTGGCACGGCGTTGGCAGCCAACAGGGGAATATTCATCCCCTCGACTCGAACAGTCTGTACATCCACGATGCCGATGAAACTCAGGATTTGACGCAGGTAAGGCTCGACAAAATCCCACGGGCGCCATGGGCCTTCCGTAAAAACCCCACCCGAAGCCAGAACCAGAATGGCCTTCTTGTCCTTCGCCAGACCGAGGACGCCGCCATCGGAGTACCGGAAGGTCCCGCCCGGCCGCACGACCAGGTCGATCCAGGCTTTGAGGGCGGAGGGAATGCCGAAATTCCACATCGGCGTTGCCATCACCAGAAGATCGGATTCCAGAAGCTCGTCGGTCAGTTGATCCGACTTGCGGGCCGCCTCCTTTAGCCTCTCCGCCTCGGCCGGGTCCCTTGTCGAGATGGCCCGGAGCGTGATCCCGTCCAGATGGGGCAGATGCTCGGCGGCCAGGTCGCGGCGCATGAGCTTTGCCGAAGGATAGAGGTCGGTGAGCCGTGAGGCGAGCGTATCGGCGACTGATCGACTCGCCGAGTCCTTCCCTCTCGGGCTTACTTCAATCATGAGGATTTGCTTCATTGCAGTATTCCTTTAATGTTCTCGGGACTCTGGTCCTTTAGCGAGCGTGCGGCGTCAATGCGTTCCAAGCCGCAAGAGAGTCCATGTAGTCTCTCCAGTGCGCGATTTTCCGGTTTTCAATCTTTATGATTGAGCAAAACCGATTGTTGTACTTTACGCCTGTCGCGAGGATGGTTCCATGAACTTCGTATTCGATGACGACAACACGGCCGTTGTCTGCTTTGCGGGTAATCAACTTATCGGCAGATTGAAGCTTTATGTTCTTCCCATAGCCCTTGAACTTGGCCATCAGATCGGCGCGCCCCTTGATGATGCGAGGCCAACCGGGGAAGTCGTAGAGCACCTCGTAGACGACGCCGTCAGTGACGATGTCGAAGAAGTGCTCGCCATCAACAAGGTCGCCTAGAGCCCTTCGAACCAACTCAAAGTAAGGCCTAGAGGCCTCATAGGCAGCGTATTTTGGATTTAGCATTCCGGACTCTCCATGTTCGGTACTAACGTCGAATCGCTGAAGTACAGGGTCCGCCGTGGCATCAGCAGACTGACTCTCGAATGGGTCTCCTTCATTTACGCCTGAATGAAGCTGAGCAGTCCCGATTGATCACTTCCGCCTGCGTTGTGCACATGCCATGAGGGAAGCCCTTGTAGACTTTCAGCGTCGCGTGCTTCACGAGTTTGGCGGCCAAAAGGGCCGAATCTGCAATGGGGACCACTTGATCGTCATCGCCGTGCATGATCAGCGTGGGCTCCGTGATCTTCGCCAGGTCCCCGGTAAAATCGGTCTCCGAAAAGGCCTTGATGCAGTCGTAATGCGCGTTCGCTGCGCCCATCATGCCCTGACGCCACCAATTGCGGATGGCGCCTTCCGAGACCGTCGCCCCAGGACGATTGAATCCATAAAAGGGGCCGGCCGGTACATCGAGGAAGAACTGGGCCCTGTTAGCCGCCAGTGCCGTACGAAATCCATCGAACACGGCTAAAGGTGTTCCGCCTGGGTTGCTATCCTTCTTGACCATTACAGGCGTGACAGCCCCGATGAGCACTGTTTTGGCGACTCGGCTTTCACCATGACGACCGATGTACGCAGCGACCTCGCCACCCCCGTGGAATGACCAACGTGAATCGCATGCTTTAGATCAAGGTGCTTGGCCAGCGCGGCAAGGTCTGCGGCATAGTGATCCATGTCGTGGCCGCCGCCGGCTTGGCTCGATCGCCCATGCCCGCGACGGTCGTGGGCAATGACCCGAAAGCCCTGGTGGAGGAAGAACAGCATCTGCGCATCCCAATCGTCGGCGCTCAATGGCCAGCCATGGCTAAATACAATCGGCTGGCCGGAGCCCCAATCCTTGTAAAAGATCTCGACGCCATCCGGAGTAGTGAAGGTGTTCATGCTCTTATTCGCCTTTCCATAATTTGTGTGGGCGGATTGGCGACTGCCTGGCTCCGCCGCCCCTGCCACGCCAATTGCCCCAAACGCAAGCAATACAGCCCGACGCGAGGTTGCCTGTGAAAGCGGTGTCAATGGACTGGAAGGTATCCTTCCGCCATAGTTTTGTTATACTGCGACCATTCGGAAAGGTCTTGGACGTTCAGGGCCAGGTTGGAACAATTCGCACACTTTTGACTTGGATCTAGCCGTGTCGCTGACCGATCCCACGAGGCCGGGAGGGAGAAATGAGCGCTGGCCGGGAAAGTTTGGAGGAGTCCTTCGACCGTCCGGGCTTCTTGAGCGAGAGCCGGCCCGAAATCGAAGAGATCCATTCGATATCGCACCGTCCGAGTCAATCGCTTTTCTTCTGCAGATATCAACAATCTAAGGGCGGTCTCGGATTCCTCGAACCCACACCTCTAGCGGATCGCATCATGGTTTCGGTTGAATACCGGGCGCTGGGGCCGACGGACGTGTTCCGGGATGGCCGGCACGTCATACAGCCCGCCACTGGACCGGGAGCTCTGGCTCTCTACGATTTGCGCCAGTCGTGGGTTGGAGACCTGCGGGACCCGTTTGACAATCTGTCCATGTTTCTTCCCGTGAGCACTTTTCAGGAACTTGCGGCCGAACGTAATCAACGCTTCCTGGGGTTGCGATGGGACGTCCGCGACAAACCCTACGACGAGGTGATGCAGTCGCTGGGGCGAGCGATCTTGCCGGCCTTGGCGCGTCCTCATGAGATCAGCAGACTCTATCTGGACCACTTATTTCTAGCCGTACGGGAGCACCTTGCCGGTACTTACGGAGAGTTCGTGGGAAACCCACGGCGCGATCAGAGAGGTTTGACGAGCCGTCAGATCCGGAACGCGCTGGAGTACATTGAAACCCATGTGGCCGATGATATTAGCCTTGCCGACATAGCCGGGGCGGCTGGCGTGTCGGTCAGCTCACTGACTCGCGGGTTTAGGACCGCGCTGGAAGTTGCGCCTCATCGATGGGTATTGAACCGGAGAATCGCATTGGCGCAACGCCTTATGTCAGCCGGCAAGACACCACTGAGTGAGATAGCCGTTCTATGCGGGTTTGCCGATCAGAGCCATTTGGCGCGCGTGTTCTTGCGTCATGTTGGGGCATCTCCCAGCTTATGGAGACGTAGCGTCCAATGGTGAGCACAACCACAGGCCGGCTTTGGTGGCTCCGCCTGTAGAGAGTTGGGCACATGCACTGATAGCGATGTTACTGAAGTGGCGCAGCAGACCAGCGATGAAATCGGGCCCATCTTGGCGAAGACGTTTTGTACCGATTTTTACAAAAAAACTGCTTTTGAGGCTTTTGACGACTTCAGTGACTTTGTAGAATCAACAAGTTGTGAGAATTCAAAAACCTGTCAAGATCGTGGTTCGAATCCATGCCGGGGAGCCACCTTTCATTTAGGCCGTTTTTCAGCTCAGTCCCGCAACTCCCGTCGCTGCTCGGCTTGTTCGCAACCGCAATCATGTCAAAGGGTTGCCGCCAGACAGGAACAATTTCTCCGCCCTTCCAAATCGAGTTCGACACGACGAAATTCAAGAGCCGGCGTTTTTCGGCCGCTTGCTGCTTTTCGAACAGCCTGTGCATGTTTCGCGTGAGTTCGAGCAGCCTGATGCCGGCCTCCACATATTGGCCGTCCGCCGCGCCGTACCCTTCGATTTCAGTGAGGATGCGCGCCTGTTCCTGACGATACTCGCCCGATTTGCGTTCAAAGAGCGACACGTCAATTCTTCCGTCGAGGCGGTCCTCATACATCACATCAAGTCGCTTCTGAAGTCGCAGATGGTCTGCTTTACGCTTTGCTATGGCTTCGTCACGGAATCGCTTCTGGTCGCCGTGACTTTCCCGCAGAGCGGTAGAGATCCAGGTGACGACACCTTCGTCAATCGAGATGTGCCGGAGCATAGCGACATAGGCCTCCTCCAGCGTCTCCTGGCGGACATAAGGCTCAGGGCACTTGCCCCGCGCACCGGAGCAATGGTAGTAGACGTACTTCCCCTTCTTGATTTCGCCCACCATGGCGAACCCACAGGAGCCGCATTGCAGCATGCCGGAAAACGGGAAGCAATGTCCGGTCTTTTTCGCGTGCTTGCCGAGCCGACGATCAAGCGCCGCCTGGGCGGAAAGCCAGATATCGCGGGGGACAATCGATTCGAATGCTGCTGGGTAGCGCTCACCTCTCCATTCAAATTCTCCGGAGTAGACGCGGTTGCGAAGGATCTTATTAACGGTGGATTTTTGGATAGGGCCCCCACGCGTCAGGTGTTCCTGGTGGGCGATGGCGGCAAGCTCCTGGATGGAATGCTGGCCGGTCGCGCAAAGTTCATAGAGGCGGCGCACTAAGGGAGCGAGAGACGAGTCGGGCACAATCGTGCGCTTACCGTTGGGCCCATCGGCGTTCAGATACCCGATGGGAGCATAGGAGGGCCAGATTCCCTGGGAAGCCTTTTCGACCATTCCTTTACGGGTTTCCTCGCTGAGATTGTCGATAAAATTCTTCGCCATCAGCACCTTGATGCCGTGGATGAACTTCTCAGATGAGCGCGACTCGTCGCTGACGACCGCGTTTTCCTTGACGAAGTGGACTTCCAGCCCCTTGATTTCGTCGATGGTGACCCAGTCCCGGAAGTTGCGATACAGCCGATCTGTTTTTTCAACCAGCAGAATGCGGCATTGTGTGTTTTTGACGAGGTAAGCGATCATCGCGTCGAAGCCTGTTCGCCCTGCGCGCTTCGCGGTCTCGATATCAGTGAACGCGGCCGCTATCCGGAACTGCCTATCTTTGCCGTATCCGCGCAAGAGCTTTTCCTGTGCGGGAATCGAAAATCCCTCCTTGGCCTGCTCCTGTGAGGAAACGCGAGCATAGAGAACGGCGGTTTGAGATGGATCAGTCTTTTGGGGCGTCATGGCTTTTTCGCATTGCGGTTGCGGTCTGCTCGATCCCATTGTGCCAGCAATGCGATTACACCTTCAACATTCGCCTGCATTTCCGACACCTCGCGATTGGAAAGCTTCTTGCCCATCCGATGCTCCCAGAATTCGAGCACTGCTTTGGCGCGAGAGGTGTTTTGCGTCGCTGGCTGGTCGGATTTCCGTGACACTTCAGTCTCGATTCAGCGCCGATGGAAGCAAACAGCCCCGCTCATTGATGGGGTGATACTTTTGCTGGTAGAAACAGGCTTGTTAGCCCTGCAGGCGCAGGTCTGGGTGCGGCGAACCGGCGGCTGAACCGCGTGCTGAGCATGGTGCAGGCCCGGCAACAGGGCGATTGCGACGCATATACAAAAGAACGCCGAGGCGGCGAGCGCCGCGAGAATGCCTCGCAGCGCTCCGACGGTCGGCCGAAATTCCGGCTGGGTCCGATAATCGTGGGCGCGGAGAACCTTCATGGTTTTGTCCTCGTCATGAGGGCGTCAATCGCTTTACGTCCCGCATGGCGTTTCTCCTCTCACAGCAGCGGCATTTGGTCCGACTGCTCGAAGAGATCCCGCTGCACCCACTTTGAGGCGCTGCTTGCTCATCACTGACGCGCTGCCATTGCGAATCGCGTCTTCGAACGTCAGCTTGCGCGCGATGACCCCTTCGATGTCGCGACCGAATGTATCCTGGTTCCTCTTGGGAATGCGAACCATGCCGAAGATTTTCGACTCGCTCTCTTTGTAGGCCAGCATCTCGGTGAACGTCTTGCCGTCGCGCTCGATGAGGCCGAAGTATTCGTTCAACCAGACGACGATGTTCCTGTCGGCCGCGTTGCCAGCGAGACTCTTGAACCCCTTGAGCGGGTCACCGAGGCCTGTCGGCCGGTCACCACCGTGTGAACGCACAGTCTTCGGCCCGTGGCGCGGAGCAATTCGAGTACGTTGTTCTCCACGATGAAGATCCCGTCGCCGGTGAGAAGCGGCTCCATCAATACGTCAAAGCCGCGCGAGTCAATCTTGCCGTCGCGCATCGATTCCAGATGCTCGGCAGCCAATTCGACGTATTGTGAAAGGGTCTGGTTCACCGGATCGGTATCGAGGCAGTGGATGTCCGCGCCGCGATGGCGGAAGTATTGGGCGAGGATACTGGAGACCAAGCTTTTTCCGACGCCGCCCTTCCCTTGCAGAATGAGGTGAATCGTGGGCACAGCGGGCCCTCCGCCAGATCCGGCAAGGATCAATGCATCGATGTCTTGTCTGTCAAAGTCCGTAACATTCCGGCGCATAGCTTCTCCCTAGTTCGCCCCCTCTATTACTAAGGCAATGGCGAAGACTGTTCGGGACGCGGAACCGTAAGTAACATTCCGGCGCATAGCTCCTTAGTTCTTCCCTCACTTACTAAGGAAATGGCGGAGTTACTTCGGGACGCTGAACCGTAATGAACCGTAACACCTGGATTATGCACACAATCAGCGCTCCGGGCGCTGATCCCTCTTGAATGATGCCACTGGTGGTTGAGTAAGTCAGTTTAAGTTTCTGCTGCTTCGCCTCCTTCTTGAGAATCCGTTTCCGCCAAGCCCCGCGCCGAAGTTACTGGCTTCATTGCGCTTGCAATCTGTGCATAAAATTCTATGCACAGAGACCGAAGGGCCGGCGGGGAAGGTTTTCAGCACAAGGCTGGCAACATCACCGGTGCATAGCCTGTTCCACGCGGCTCGATCTTTCGCAACCGATTCATCAGACGTTCGAATACTCCCTTCTCCTCGTAGTGATCGCTGTAGCTGATGCCGGTGCGGCCCGCGTGTCGCCAGATCTTGGCAGCCACGAATAGAAAGCGCAGCCGCGAAGTGGCCAAAGTCGTGTGGCGCAGTTCGGTGGCGTCGGCCTGCGGCTCCCGGTTGAACAGCATCAGCCAGCAGTTCAGGTTGTACGCCAGCATGTCAGTGGCGCCGAGCGA
>PLDF01000325.1:0-143 GCA_003135055.1 Bryobacterales bacterium
GAGGCACGCCGGCAGGCATAGGTCGGCAGTCAGGAACGAAGGCGGCGCGATGCCGGCAGGCAACACATTGCCTATCGCCGGTTCGGCGTGCAGCCCAAAGGTCCCATCCGCTTGTGCGGCCATTGCCGGACCGGGAATACTGA
>PLDF01000325.1:217-6790 GCA_003135055.1 Bryobacterales bacterium
AGCGCCAGCGGAGAGTTCGAATCGAGCGTGAGGCACGCCGGCAGGCATAGGGCGGCAGCTAGGAATGAAGGCGGCGCGGCGGCGGCAGGCAACATCTTGCCTATCGCCGGTTCGGCTTGCAGCCCATCGCTCCAATTCGCTTTTGCGGCCATTGCGGGATTGGGAATACCCGGCAGCGCCGAAGCGTTAAGCTGCAGCGAGGGTAAGGGCGACGCAATCTCTTGATCGCCAGCGCGAATTGCAGCCGGGCGATCGGCCGCGTGGGAAGCGTGAAGAGGAAGAAACGTCGCAGGGCTGTCAATAGCCAAAGCGGGCGCCAGCGGAGAATCCGGCTCCAGCTTGAGGCACGCCGGCAGCCGCGGGGCGGCAGCCAGGAATGAAGGCGACGCGACGCCAGCCGGAATCAGCTTGCCTATCGCCGGTTCGGCTTGCTGCAAAACGCTCCCATTCGCTTGCGCAGCCATGGCGGGATAGGGAATACCCAGTAGCGCCGGCAGCGCCGGGACCGTAGCCGGCAGCGAAGGTGCATCAGCCGCCAGCGAAGGCGGAATTGGCGCCGCAATCTCAGTCTCTTGATCGGCCATGCGAGGCGCAGCCGGGCGATCGGCAGCTTGAGCAGGAATAAGCTTCGGAAGGATGCCTGCTACCGGATCGATCGTCAGCGGGAAATGCCACTCGGCCGGCCGATTCCCGACAGTCCAACCGAGCGTCGAAAGATCGGGGAACGCGTGCGGCAGGCACTCGCGAGGCAACAGCAAAGTGATGAAATCCGCAACGCTGCCTGGGGCCGCGTCGTTCTGCAACGATTGGCCCAGCACTTTGTTCAGCCGGTCCCGATAGAGTTTGCGGTGTTTGGACGTGCAGAATTCGTTGTCGCGAAGCAACCGCAACGTCCCGATCTCCTTGCCGCAATACGTGCATCCCATGAATCGTATCGAATCTTACTACTAGTTCTGGTACCTATCATACGTGGGAATGGATCAACTCAACTCGACGATCTTCCGGGTAAGCAGTTCATAACTAAGGTTAATACCGGGTACGTTACCAGAAATGAAGAATCGCGCCCGGGCGTGCAAGCGCCGTGCTGAAAAGCGGGCTACAGTATGTTTATAATCAATTGTTTGAGCTGTGAATTCGTTGAGCGGCGTCAAGGCGCGGGATGGGCAAACTGAAGCGTAATACCGCTCGTTTTTCAAAGCTGTGGGGCGGGCTCGGAGCGGGTCCGTCTAAGCCGGCAAGCGTCAATCGCGGATTGCCCCCCGAATGCCGGGCGCTCGGAGCGGCTCGGGACCAGGCTGGCCATGGCAGGAACTTCGCAGGCCATGGGCCTACCCCACGACATCGGAAAACTTCCTTGGGCAGAGCGATCCTGGTGGCAATCCTGTTAATTCCAGGCGCTTTGGCGCAGCGGCAGGCCTTTACGCCCGGCGATCTTTGGCTGTGGCGCACTGTTTCCGAGACCCGGATTAGCCCCGACGGGCATTGGGTGGTTTACGCGGAGAGTTGGAACCACCGCGCGGCGAATGCGGCTTACCAAAACCTGTGGCTGGCCTCCGCGGATGGCCGCCAGCGCCGCCAACTTACGGATGGCGCGTGGCGAGATTCGTCCCCACGGTGGTCGGCCGGCTCCGATGCCATCGCCTACATTTCCAACCGCACCGGCACCGCCCAGATCCGGATCCGCCGCGTCGAATCCGGACAGGATGCCCAACTCGGCCAGCTCGCCCAGGGGCCGCTCGCGCTGGCATGGTCCTCCGCTGGCGACGCCATCGCCTTCACCGCGCTGATCGTGGCCAAGCCCGCCGCGGCGTGGGCTCCGGAAGCGATTCTGCGGTTCCTCAAGCCGCCGCCGGGGCATCCGCAGCTCTTCGTGATTCCTGTAACCGGCGGGGCTTTACCTGGCGCAACGGCATCTGGCGCAACGGCATCCGGCGCGGCATCTGGTTTAACAGCCCGCCAGATCACCACCGGCGATCTCAACTGGCTGGGCGAACCTGCGTGGATGCCCAACGGCCAGTCGATCCTTTGCGAGGCCGCGGCCGATCCCGACCCCGACCACCCGCTAGAGGGCGGCGAAATCTTCAGCGTCCGGCCCGCCGATGGCGCCATGAAGCAGATGACTCAGCACGAAGGGCCCGACGAGCAACCCACGCCTTCACCGGACGGCAGCCGCATCGCCTGGGTCTCCGCCGATGCCAAACCGCAAAGTTACGTGGTGCGCCATCTATATGTAATGAATCCCGACGGCAGCCGGGTCAAGCTACTGAGCGGGGGATTCGACCGCGACGTGGCGAGGCCGCAATGGAGCTCCGATTCGCGGACCATCTACTTTCTGGCCGAGGATAGCGGCGCGGCCCACGTCTATCTGGCGCGACTCGACGGCACGGTGCATCCGGTGACCAAGGGACAGGAGCGGCTGCGCGACTTTTCGCTGGCGGATAACGGCCGCGCCGCCGCTATCCGCTCCAGCGCCACCGAGGGCGGCGATGCGATCTCGTTCGCTGCCGATCTGCCCGGCGGAGTTACTACTCTTGCGGCGCCCAACGACCACTTATTGGCCGACCGCCGGATCGCAGCAGTGGAAGAGATCCATTACGATTCCGGCGGTCACTCGATTCAGGGCTGGATAGTCAAGCCTCCCGGATTCGATCCATCCGTAAAATACCCCCTGTTAGTCGACATACAGGACAATCCGCGCGCTATGTACGGATACGAGTTTCAGCTAAGAGCGCAGATACTTGCGGCTGCGGGTTATGCGTTATTACTCGCTAACCCAAGGGGATCTCCCGGATACGGCGAGCAGTTTGGCAGCTTGCTAAGAACCCGTTATCCGGGCGACGATGCCGACGACTTACTTCGCGGCGTCGACTACGCAGCCGCCAGGGGATTTATCGACGCGAAACATCTCGCAGTGTCCGGGGGCCTGGTGGCCGCCTGGATCATCGGACACACGGACCGGTTTTCCGCCGCGGTTCTGCGCGATCCCATTGCCGATTGGCTCATCGACATCGCGACTCAACCCGATGGCCTGCGCCGCGCGGCGTCCTGGATGGGCGCGATGCCTTGGGACGACCCCGACCAATATATCAAGCATTCGCCGGTCTATTTCGCCCGGAACTTTCAGACGCCCACGCTGGTGCTGGGGGACAGCGCGGCCGTGGATGAAATGGACTTCGCGCTGCGGGCGCGCAAGGTGGATTCCGCTCTGGTCCGGTTGCCGGTTGCGGGGGGACCCGCGGTCAGCGTGCTGGAACTGGAGGCTGAGCTGGCCTGGATCGGCCGCAAGCGATAGGCCCGCACCTGTGGTCTGCAGGCCGTCGTGGCGCACGCACTCNNCACACTCGTGTGAACGCGCTTTCGGCCCTCCCACGCCCCGTCGACGAGCCCGCTTGGAAGATTTCCGGCAACCACTATTGAAGCCGGTGTGATTTGCGGCTTATACTGAGACCGCGTGGCTGGCTGCCGAAGACTCGGGTTGGCGGGATTGGTAGTGTCGTTCGTCTGCCTGCCGGATCTGCTGCACGCGCGGGACACGTCCGAAAATATTTCTCGGGACAGCGGCAACCGGATTTACACCATCCATCTTTCCGGTTCCAGGCCCGCGAAGATCGAAGTGTCCGTGGCGCAGGCTTCGGCGGAGTGGGAATTCACGGCCGTTTACGATTCCGCGGGATGCGAGATTCACTGCTCCTGGCGGCGAAAACGGGACGCGTTTGGGCGGACGCCTCTGGGATCCTTTTTCCTGCCGCCCATTGCGACCATCCGGATTTATACGAACTTTCTATCGCAGTCGCCCGCCGTGCTTGTAGTGGACCCGGCCGGAGTAAGGTTACCGGGCGCTACAGGAGATATTCCCTTAACCCCGGAAGCGGTCTGTATACCCGCGAGAAGACTTTTCGTAGCCGTTCTGTCGCAGCGGGAAGATTTCGGCGCGCCCAGCCGGCCGCGAGCGCACTTCTTATCCACGACTAACCAGCCTGAAGTAACATCCGCGGCGTCTCTATCTCTGCGTATTTAGAAACTGCCTCTCAAGCAAACCAGGGGTAACTCATCGCGAGGGAGAGGCATATGAATTTACAGGGCGCCGACTACGGCCGTGCGCTATGCCTGCATGCCGCGGCGAAGCGGCTTCAGATACCGGAGCGCACGCTGCGCTACCAGGCAAGCCGCGGGCGGATCCAAGGCGCATTCAAGGAAGGCAAGCTATGGAAGTTTTCACTTACAGCGATTGAGGAAGCACAAAGGCGGAGACATAAGGAGACATCATGAGCCGTAAGACGGGGATTGCACTGGGAATATTGCTGGCGTCTACGGCCATGATGGCAGAAGAAACCGGTAGGACAGACCATCGTCTTCTGTGGTCTGTCGTGCCTCGCGAAAGACAGACGACCAAAAACGATCGTCTGTCCCACGTCGGTCCCGCCTCTGGCCTGACCGGAATGTAACAATCCGCCCGCGGGTTGGCGCCCTTCCCCGCTGTTCTACAATTTACAGATGCTTCGTTTTTCCGCGTTGTTCGCGCTAGCTGCCATTGCCGCCGCGCAAGACCCCATCGCGCCCCATTCCGCTTTCGAGCCACCCGCCGCGAAGGCTGCGGCATCGCTTGCAGCCAGCACCAAGGATTCCCCGAGCGATCTGCTCACTACGGGCGAGAAGACGGATTTTAACGAGACCGCTCCTTACGCGGAAACCGTCGAAATCTCTCACCGGCTGGAGCGCGCGTCGCGGTTCGTGAAAGTACTCGAGATCGGCGCAACGCCCGAGGGCCGCACCATGATCGCGCTGGTGGTTTCGAAAGACCGCGCGTTCACGCCGGATGCCGCGGCCAAGACGAATAAGGCCGTGATCATGATCCAGAGCGGCATCCACGCAGGCGAAATCGAAGGCAAAGACCCGGTGCTGATGCTGGTGCGCGACATGACCGTGAGCAAGCGCTTCGCCGGGTGGCTGGACCACGCCATTTTTGTGATCATTCCCGTGTTCAATATCGATGGCCACGAGAACATCAGCCTGTATCATCGGCCCAGCCAGAACGGGCCGAGATCCACCGGGACGCGCTCCAACGCGCAGCGCCTCAATCTGAATCGCGACTATATGAAGGCCGATACGCCTGAGATGCACGCGTGGCTCAAAGTCTTCAACACCTGGAATCCCGACTTCCTCATCGATAACCACGTCACCGACGGTTCCGACATGCAGTACGACGTCACTTGGGACATGGCGCGTAACCAGGATATCGCCGAGCCGGCCGGCGCGTGGGTGCGGGACCGCTACGTCCCGGAGCTCGATAAGCGCATGGCCGCCGACGGGCATCTGGTGGCGCCCTACGGCGCGTTGCGCAGCGTGAACGGCAAGCGCGAATTCTTCATGGAAGTCTTTACGCCGCGCTATTCGCATCTATATTCGGCGGTGCAGAACCGTCCGTGCCTGCTGGTGGAAAGCCACAGCCTGAAGACCGCGAAAACGCGCGCCTGGGCGCATTACGACATCATGAAGCACACTTTCGACATCATCGCGGCCGATCCCGAAGGGCTGCGCCGCGCGGTGCGCGAGGCCGATAAGCAAATGATGGCGCGCGCGGGCGACCGGTCCGCGCCGGCGGTATATCTCGCGGGCAAAGTGAGCACTGAGAAGAGCCATCCGCTGGTGTACCACGCGCTGAAGAACGCGCCGTTCCAGAGCGAAGTGACCGGCTCGATGGTGACGCGCTACACGGGCGAGTTGGACGACATTACGACTGTGATTCACGACCAGATCGATACCACGGTGGAAGCGCAGATGCCGTTGGGATACCTGATTCCCCGTGCGTTCAGCTCGGTTGCGGATCTGCTGTGGCTGCATGGCGTGGAAATGGAGCGCACCGCCAAACCTATCGAGGAGGTCTTTGAGACCTACCGCTTCGCGAACGTGGCGGCAGGCCGCGGCGGGACGGAAGGCCACGTGATGCTGACTATGGAGCCGCGTCTGGTGAAGGAGAAGATCGCGATGCCGGCGGGGTCGTTTTACGTACCGATGAAGCAGCGGCGGTCGCGATTGATTCTGGCGCTGCTGGAACCGGCCGCGCCGGATTCGATGGCGGCGTGGGGACTGATGAACGCCGTGTTCTTCTCCGAGGGCGCGGGAGGCGGGCGCGGCGGGCGCGGCGGGCTGGACGCGGGCGAGTATCTTTCGGAGCCGATTGCGCGCCGCGTGATGGCCGATTTCCCGGAGCTGCGAAAGGAATTCGAGGCGCAGTTAGCGGCCGATCCGAAGTTCGCGGCGGATTCGCGCGCGCGGCTGGCGTGGTGGTTCGCGAAATCGAAGTACGAGCCGGAGGAGAATGGAAGATATCCGATTGTGCGGGTTTGGGAGAAGAACTGGTGAGCCGATCGCCTCCGCCACAACTCGAAAAGGGCGTCGTGGCGCACGCACTCATGCGTGCAGCGTTCACACTCGTGTGAACGCTTCGGTCCTCCCGCGCGCGGCTCAGTATGCGCATTTGACAGAGCCGCGACCGTAAGGGAGCGGTCGCGCACCTCCGAAACATTTGGTCACCTTATTGTTTCGTGGCCCCTAAGTCAGAGTCAAACAATA
>PLDF01000036.1 GCA_003135055.1 Bryobacterales bacterium
AGAGGCGCTCGCTGTCTTCGCTCAGGATCCGGATCCGGAAGAAAGAGAGATTCTGGCCCGGCTCGCCAGCAGCCAGGAAGATTGGCAGAGGCGGGTTGGCGGCGAGCTCTTTGCCGTGTCCCGGACGGCGCAAGGGAAGACGGCGCCCCCTCGGTCCCGCATCCGCCTGGTGTTGTGGCCGGTCTCTGTCGCCGCGGTTCTGGCTGTCGGCGCCGTGGCGCTGTGGCTCTACCGGGCAAACCACTCCGTCGATCGATTGCTGGCTCGGGCCTATGACCAGCGGAGACTCACGGAACTGCGGATTCCCTATGGGATGCCAGTGGCGCTGTACTCACCGGTTCGCGGCGCCGGGGCCGCGGAGTTGCCCGACATGCTGGAAGCGCGGCTCACCGCCGAACGAGGGCTCGAGAAGGATCCCATGAGTCCACAATGGCACCAAATCCTCGGCCGGATCGACGTCGTCGCCATGGAGCCCGCATCGGCTCTGGCACAATTCCAGATTGCGGAAGTGCGCGATCCCCATCTTGCGCGGATCCAGTTCGATCTCGGAACGGCCTGGTTCGAGCTCGGTGAGAGCACAGGCGACACCAGCAACTACGGCTATGCGGCGGAACGCTTCAGCCGATTCCTGAATTCGGTGAACGGCCGCGATGCTGTGGCGCTCTATGACCGGGCTCTTTGCTGGGAAAGGACCGGAGTTCTCGATCTGGCGCGCAGGGACCTGAGGGCAGCGCTCGATGCGGAAAGCAATAGAAACTGGCGTCGTGCTATGGAACAGAAGCTTCACGCGCTCGATCAGCCGGCGCCTGGCGGCGCGGCATCGAAGGCCGAGCCGGGTTCCTTCACTTCCGGGAAACGCGATGATTATGAAGAGCACCTGACACCGGCGCTTGCAAGGCAGCTGTCTCATCCCTCTGCTGATAACCTGGCGGAGCTTCGTCGCATCGCAAGCATCGGAGAAAGCCACCACGATTACTGGCTTGCCGACTGGCTGACCGCATCTGCACGCATGCAGTCGGCCCAGGGAGACGCAGCGCTTGCGGCTGCGATTGAGGAGAATCTGAGCGGGAACTCCGGGCGCGGTCTTGACGACTCTATTGCGGCGCAGCGCTTCTATCGATTTGCCGGGAACACGGCGGGTGGACTCCGAGCGGCATACGAGGAAGCCTATGCGCTGCGAAGAACAGGGCGACCGCAGGATTGTCTGCAGAAGCTTGTGCCTTTGCTTCGTGCCGTGGTGGAACTGCGATATTCGTACATGAACGCGTCTCTGCTCCTGGACAGGAGTGTATGTCTGGCGATGGTCGGACAGTTTGAGAACGCCAGAAGCGATGCGCAGGCGGGACTCAGCCTGGCAAAGGCCTCCGGCTTCCCGGCCCTGGAAATGCGTGCAATGGGCTTTATGGCGGGTTTCTTCTCAGAAGAAGGCCTGGTGGAACAAGGCTGGAACAGGGACACAGCAGGCCTCCTGGGAGCGGCGGGCCCGCTGCTTTCGCCCATGCGGCAGTACCAGTTTCTTGCGGATATGACCCTGGACGCTGGCACTTTGGGTCTGACCGAGGTTGCTGCGCAGCTCGCGGCCGAGAGCGCCCGAGCGTCGACCCGTACGGGAGATCTGCAGATTGCCGCCTATGCGACGGAGTTGCTGGGGCAAAAAGACACGGTCGCGGGAAAGCCGCGGGATGCCGCCCAGGCGTTCGCACGGGCGGACTCCACCTTGGGACAACTGGGGAACAGTAGTGCTTTGCGACTTTATCGCGCGGACTGGTCTGCTGATCGTGCCGAGCTGGATTTGCAGCAAGGTCATCGCGACCTCGCGGCCCGGCAGCTCGACGACGCGCTCCCTGCGGTGGAAGCTAGTCGCGATCTCATCATTGAACTGAATTACTGGACCAGGAGAGCGCAGCTGGAAGGTGCGGAGGGGCGTTGGGACTGCTCGCTCGCCAGCGCCACGAAAGCGACTGGATATGCTGAGACGGCGTTTGCGGGACTCCGAACCAGCGATGAGCGCCGCGCCTGGCAACAAAACACGCGGAGCGCCTGGCTGGCTCTGGTCGATTCGCTTCTGGCGGACCAGAAGCCGACCGAGGCGCTGAACGCGTGGCTCCATTTCCGTGCTGCGCCTGAGCTTCCTTTTGCCGCGTCGGGATCTTTCGTGACCGCGGCAGAAGGACCTCTCCCGGGACTGCATGCGCCTTCTATCTCTGAAGTGCTGATCTATGTTCGACTGCCGGATCGGTATGTCGCGTTGCGTCCGGCATCACCCGGCAAACCGGAACAGGTGGTGCCTCTCCGGGTGAATCCCGATTCACTGGACCAGATGGTGCGTACTTTTTCGCTCCTTTGCGCGAACCCCCGTTCGCCGCCCGCGGACATTGAGTCGCTGGGCGGCCAGCTTTATTCGATCCTGATCGCACCGCTGGAGCCGCTGCCCGCGGAGCTGCGCATCGATACTTCCGGCGCGCTCGACCGGTTGCCGTTCGTCGCCCTGGTCGCTCCCGACGGCAGTTATCTGGCCAGCCGGATTCCTGTTGTTCAGTTGCCGGACTTCTGGGCGCTGCGACCGCCGCAGGATGCGCCGCCAGTCACCGCCAGGGATCGCCTTGTGCTCGCAGACGTACCGCGAGATGCAGATCGGAATCTCGCCTCGATCCCGCAGCTTTACGACGAAAGCGATAGTCTGGCGAGCCGCTTTCCCCACCTCAAGAGGGTTGGAACGGGTGACGCTATG
>PLDF01000314.1 GCA_003135055.1 Bryobacterales bacterium
TTCGAGGCGCTGGTCTTCAAGGCGTCGCGCGGCATCGAAGATATTTATGAGCTGACCTATATCCGCAAAGATGGCACCCGCCTTCCGGCGGTGGTATCGGTTACGGCGCTGCGCGACGATCTGGGCGGGATCATCGGCTATCTGCTGATCGGCACCGATAATACTGCGCGCAAGCAGGCGGAAGAGGCGCTGCTTAAGGCCGGGGCGCTGCAGACCGCGATCTTTAATAGCGCCAATTTCTCGAGCATCGCAACCGATGAGAGGGGCGTCATCCAACTGTTCAACGTTGGCGCCGAGCGCATGCTGGGCTACACGGCCCTCGAGGTGATGGACAAGATCACCCCCGCCGACATTTCCGATCCGCGGGAAGTGATCGCGCGCGCCAAAGCCTTGAGCCTCGAGTTGGCGACCCCGATTACGCCGGGCTTCGAGGCGCTGGTCTTCAAAGCCTCGCGCGGCATCGAAGATATCTATGAGCTGACTTACATCCGTAAAGATGGCAGCCGCTTTCCAGCGGTGGTGTCGGTTACGGCGCTGCGCGACGACGGCGACGGCATCATCGGCTACCTGTTGATCGGCACCGATAATACCGCGCGCAAACAGGCGGAAGCCGAGCAGAAGCAGCTCGATCAGCGACTGCGCGATCAGCAGTTCTATACGCGCTCTCTTATAGAATCGAACATCGACGCGCTGATGACCACCGATGCCGCCGGCATCATTTCCGACGTGAACAAGCAGATGGAGGCGCTCACCGGTTGCACTCGCGATGAGCTGATCGGCGCGCCGTTCAAGAACTACTTCACGGATCCGGAGCGGGCCGAGGCAGGCATCAAGCGGGTACTGAGCGAAAGGAAGGTCACCGACTATGAGCTTACCGCGCGCGCCTGGGACGGCAAGGAAACCGTTGTATCTTTCAACGCGACCACGTTCCACAACCGCGATCGGAAGCTGCAGGGGGTGTTTGCCGCGGTGCGCGACATTACGGAACGTAAGCGCTTTGAGCGCACGCTGCAGGAAAACAACGTCGAGCTGGAAAGAGCCAAAGCGGCGGCTGAAAAGGCCAACTTGGCGAAGTCGGACTTCCTGTCCAGCATGAGCCACGAGATTCGCACTCCCATGAACGCGATTCTAGGCATGGCCGACATGCTGTGGGAATCGCAGCTCGACCCCGAACAGACACGCTATGTGGAGGTGTTCCGGCGCGCCGGAGCCAGTCTTCTCGTGCTCATTAACGACATTCTCGATTTGTCGAAGATCGAGGCCGGGCACCTCGATCTGGAGAGAGTCGAGTTCGATCTGGAAGAGGTCGTGAATCAGGCAATGGAACTGACCGGAGTGAGAGCCCGCGCCAAAGGCATCCTGTTGGTGTCTCGTCTTGAGCCCGGCCTTGCAACCGCTTTGATCGGCGACCCCACCAGATTGAGACAGATCCTGCTCAACCTGCTTGGCAACGCGGTCAAGTTCACCGAATCGGGCGAGGTGGCGTTAACTGTCCGGAACCACGAATCCGGCAAGTCGGGTGAGATCGAGTTTGCCGTTTCCGACACTGGGGTCGGAATACCTCCCGAGAAGCTGGAAACCATCTTCGACGATTTCACCCAGGCGGATGCTTCCACGACGCGCAAATATGGAGGTACCGGTCTTGGTCTCGGAATCAGCCGGAGGCTTGTCGAGAGTATGAACGGACGGCTCACAGCCACCAGTTCCCCTGGCGAGGGGAGTACATTTCGCTTCACCGGGCAGTTTAGCCTGGCGCCGCCACAGAGTAGCCGGCGAGTTCCCGTCGAACTGCAGGACCTCCACAGCCGGCGCGTTCTTGTGATTGACGACAACGCTACGAATTGTCTCATCCTGACCGAGACACTGAACGGATGGGGATTGGAAAGCGAAGTCTTCGGCTTGCCGGAAAAAGCTCTAGCTGGTCTTGCCCGGGCAATGGCTGGCGAAAAGCCTTATTCCCTGGTGCTCTTGGACAGTAGGATGCCCGGCATGGACGGTTTCGAGACCGCTGCTGAAATCCGGCGGATTGCACCGGGGCTTCCCGTTGTGATGCTGACCTCCGATTCCCGGCCAGGCGACACTGCGCGCCGGAAAGGAGCCGGCTTATCGGGCTATGCCGTCAAGCCTGTGAAGCGCGGCGAGCTGTTGCGTTTGATGTGCGATGCCATGCAACCGCGGGAAGGCAGGGAACAGCCGGCGCCGGGGGCTGGGAATCACAAGGAAACGGCGCCGGTCAAGCCGCTAAGAATCCTGGTTGCGGAGGATTCGGCGGACAACCGCCTGTTGGTTGAAGTGTATCTAAAGGGGAGCCCGCACCGGTTGACGTTCGCCGAAAACGGCAAGATGGCGGTGGATAGGGTTGCCACAGAGGGTTTCGATCTGATCCTGATGGATATGCAGATGCCCGTAATGGACGGATTAACCGCCACGCGCGCCATACGTGCCATCGAGCTAAAACGAGGAACTGATGCGATTCCAATTATTGCGCTCACGGCGAACGCCCGGCCGCAAGACATTGAGATGAGCGGCGCCGCTGGTTGCAACCATCACCTCTCGAAGCCGATTTCGAAGCAGAAGCTCCTCGGCGCCATCGAGGAATACCGCCCGGGATAGCTTCGATGGATGCGGCGGAAGGGGAAACTCCCCAATCGCATCGGCGCCTTCGTGCCCCAAATGGCGAGCGAGAGGAGAGCGATGCACTGCCGGTGCGGGCCCGCTCTACCGGCTCCGAAACGGAGCCACGGCCGTAAGGGAGTGATTCCGCAAGAGCACAAAACCATCCAGTCACACCGCTAGTGGACCTTGCCGGCGGAGTTCTCGAGAACCACATTGGAGAGCACAGCCGTATCGGACTTGTCCGGCAGGTGCGAGCAGAAGCCGATGCCAACGTAGAAGGGCCCGTCGATGTGCAGGTTGATGGGTGGGCCGAACTGGTTCATAGGCTCGCCTTCCAGGCTGACGAAGAGCGCGAAGTAGTCGCCGCGCTTTTCGATGCCGATGCGCCTGGCCATCACGCCGACCAAGCTGTCGGGGGTGGCGCCGCCGGGCCGGCCGCGGCCCCCGATGCGATACTCCAGGTCCGTGACGCGTACGCCCTTCTCCGGACGCTGCGCCAGGTGGATCATGCCGAGACCGTGCAAGGCGGTGATGGCCTCCTTGGAATCGTCTTCGAGGTCCTGGCGAATGACCAGGACCGCCTTGCGGTCGCCGAAGCCGTTCGGGTCCGGGTACGCGATGCCGGCCGCGAGTGAAACGTCGCCGGACATCTTCTTCCAGAGATAACGGAACTCGTCGCGCGTATACCAGACGTTGTAGCCGGCGGAGTTGATGGTGTATTGCTTCGTGCCGGCGTCATAACTGGCGCTGCCCGTCACCAATGCGCTTCCAATATCGGACTGACCGTCAAATATGCCGATCGGCGTATCGAAATTCTTGCTGGGCCTGTGAAAGTCCGGTGGCGGCGCTACCTGGACGTGCGTTGCGGAGCCCGGCTGCGCCCACGCCGGCGCCACGGGCACTTGCGCGCGGAGCGGATAAGGCGCCGTGCATAGCATCAGGGCTAGCTGCGACAGCGCAATGCAAAACGCAAATGCGATCTTCATGAGCGCATTATAAGGGTTCAGCCCTACCGGCTCCGTAACTATCTGCAAGACAAACGCAGTCGACACAGAGCCGCGACCGTGAGGGAGCGGGACTTCGCGGCTGAGCGAGGAAATCCCGGAAACGTTTAAGCGCCCATCGGCGGGAGGAAGCAGATCGCCTGGAGGAAGCGCTCGATCGAAGCGCCCGGCGCCATATCAGGTCTTATTGCCGCCTGCAAAGCCGGGTCGCAATGTGCGCCGGATTCTTCCGCTACCCATCGTGCGGATGCCATCGTGCGGAAGGGTGACTCCATGTGCTGTGATAAAAAGAACCCGACATGAATGGCGCCGAGTGTCTCCTCAGAACCCTGCTGGCCAATGACGTAGATCTGTGTCTGATGAATCCGGGAACGTCCGAGATGCAATTCGTCTCGGCGCTCGACCGCGTGCCTCGAATGCGCGGCGTCCTCGGCCTGTTCGAGGGCGTTTGTTCGGGTGCGGCGGACGGGTATGCCCGAATGACCGGAAAGCCGGCGGCCACGCTGCTGCACCTCGGACCAGGACTGGCGAACGCGCTGGCGAACCTCCACAACGCGCGCAAGGCACGCTCTCCGGTAGTCAACATCGTCGGTGAGCATTCCACGCAGCATCGGGGTTTCGACGCTCCCCTGACCACCGACATCGAGGCTTTCGCGCGCCCCGTATCGGCTTGGGTCCTGACGCTCGATTGCGCCACCGCCATGGGCGAAGCGGCCTCGGCCGCAGTGGCGGCCGCCTTAGAACCGCCCGGAAAGGTGGCGACCCTGATTGTGCCCGCCGATTTCTCCTGGAGTGAGGCCGGAGAGCCCGGATGCCCCGCGCCCCGGCCTTCCCGGCGCCTCCCGCCCACCGGGCAGATTCGCGCCGCGGCGTGCGCGCTACGCTCCGGCCAGGCGGCGGTCGGCCTGCTTCTCAGCGGTGGGGCGCTCCAGGCCCGCGGCCTTCGCGCAGCCGAGCGCCTGCGCGCCGCGACCGGCGTAAGAATCTTTGCCGACCGGCACGCTGCCAGGATGACGCGCGGGGGCGGCATCCCCGCCGTCGAGCGCATTCCCTATTTCCCCGAGCAGGCGCAGGAACTGCTCGCCGGATTCGAGCGCCTGATCCTTGTCGAAGCCCGGCCGCCGGTCTCGTTCTTCGGTTATCCCGGCATGAGAAGCTCTCTGGCGCCGGCCGGCTGCGCCTTCGACGTGCTCGCCTCCGAGGATCAGGATGGCGCGGGTGCGCTCGAGTGCCTGGCTGAGGAGTTGGACGCGCGTCCCCGGAGGAGTGCCGCCTCGGGGCTATCCCCTGGGTTATCCCCAGAGCCATCGCGCCCGGCTCTCCCGACCGGCGAGCCACTCACCGCGGCCGCCGTCGCCAGGACCGTGGCCGCGTTGGCGCCCGAGGGAGCGATCCTCTCCGATGAGACCGTTTCCTGTAGCGGCCAGATCTGGCCACACTTGGCGGGCGCCGCAAGGCACGACTTTCTGCCGGTGACGGGCGGCGCGATCGGCCAGGGATTGCCGGTGGCGCTGGGCGCCGCGCTGGCCTGCCCCGGCCGCAAGGTGGTGGCGCTCGAAGCCGACGGCAGCGCCATGTATACGATGCAATCGCTCTGGACTATGGCGCGAGAGCGGCTGGACGTCACCATCGTCATCCTGGCGAACCGCCGTTACCGCATCCTCGATATCGAGATGCGGCGGACCGGCGCCGGCGCTGTGGGGCCCCGTGCCGGCGAGATGATCGACCTTTCGCACCCGGAGCCGGACTGGATCAAATTGGCCGAAGGTTTCGGAGTACAGGCAGTGCGCGCCGCCACGGCGGACGAATTCATCCGCGAATTCGGCGCGGCCATTCGAGAGCCTGGCCCCAGGCTGATCGAGGCCGTGCTCGATCCAGCCTGACCGCCCGCTGTGGGGGAAGAGATTCGCCGGGCCATTCGGCGTGCGCTCTACCGGCGATCGGCACTCAGCTGCGGCGTTAGCTACGCTAGCTTCTAATAGATTCGGCCAACGTACTAACCGTGGAACCTCTTGTTAGATAAAGTACTGCTAGACGAAGAAAATTGGTGTGAGGACTCACAAAATACCTTACACTTATATAAGTTCCAGTTCATATAAGATAAGTTCAGTCCGTAGAAGAATTTGTGAAGAGCTTTTCCCTCCTGCCGGCCTTGCTTTTGGCAACCTCTCTCGCGTTCGTTATGCCAGCCCGCGCTGGCTTGATTATCGACACAACCTTTGATAGCACCATTACTGGCGATTCCAATGCCGCGAGTATCGAGGCCGTGATCAATACGGCCGTCCAGACGTTCGAAAGCCTCTATACCAACCCCATCACGGTTTCCATCCTCTTTCAGGAGGGTGGTGAGCTGGGCCAAAGCAACGATCTGATTTACAACACGTCGTACACCAGTTTCTATGCCCAACTCGTGGCCGACGATGCCAACCCGGCGGCGATCGCGGCTCTGCAAGCCAATGGCGGCAACCCCAATACCAATGGCGGGGTCAATCCGGTGGGCGGCTTCAACGAGATCGAGATTAAGGCGGCGAATGCCAGGGCGCTGGGTTACGCTGTTGCTCCGGGGTGCGTCGTGACCCCCACCGGAGATGGCGCGTCCGATGGCAATGTTCCGAATGAGTGCGCCCTCTCCGGTTCGGGCGCCAGGGTGGACGGCATCATCAGCCTGAATACCTCAATTACCAACCCCCCAAATACGCCCGCGTCCAGCTACTACGATCTGTTGTCCACCACCGAACACGAGATCGACGAAGTACTGGGGCTTGGCTCCGCGCTCCATAACTGCGACTCGGCGAGCCCATCCGGGGCCTGTCAGCCTGGGGCCACTCTCGATGGCGCGAACGACACGTTTTACGGCGTCGGCGCGCCCGAAGACCTGTTCCGGTGGAGCGCGGCGACCGGCGGCGCTCGTACGCTCAGTACCAATTGCACGACGCCGACCAGCGCGTACTTTGCCTACGGCCCGTCTACCGGGGCCATCGCACAGTTCAACAATGCCTGTAACGGGGGCGATTTTGGGGATTGGCAGAGCAGTCCTCTTCCAGCCGGGGTGAACCCGCAGGTGCAGGATGCGTTCGGCGGCGTGGGCGACGCCCCGGCCTACGGAGCCAGCGAAATTGATGCACTGACCGCAATCGGCTATGACTTGGCCGCGCCCACGCCTGAGCCCAGCACCATGGTTCTGTTCGTCGCCGGCTTTGCGATGCTCGCCGTATACCGGCGCCGGCGCCGCGCCGAAGCTTAAGAGACCGATATCAAAACCACAGACCGCGCTGGATTCCGTCGCTGGCTTTTTCTTTACTCCGCGGACCGCGCCGGCGGGCAACGCGGTCAAAAAAGGCGTCGTGGCGCACGCACTCCTGCGTGCAGCGTTCACAATCGCGTGAACGCGCGTCGGTCCTTAGCAGCGACTCCAGGCGACTGACCTAGTCTAGCTAGCTAAGGAGAAGTCAAGAAATAATATGGACAATTGAAGAAAAAAGGATCACTTGCGCCGGCGGGGTGAGATCGTCTAGTTCCCTGCAGGATGAACTTTGCGCCGGCGGAGTTGTATCTCTTCGATCTGCTCGCCGGACACTTTGATTCCAGTCTCATAGTCGTTCGTGTCCAGCACGGCTTTGACCTTGAGCCCGGTGCGCGTCTTGGTGGCGCCGATCAGATTGACGATCGTCTCAAAGTTGATCAGCGGCTGGCCTCTCCAGCTCAGACTGATAAACGAGAATAGCCGGTGCTCAATTTTGTTCCACTTGCTGGTTCCCGGAGGGTAGTGACAGACGGTGATCGGTATCCGGATCTGATCCGCCACCCGCTGCAGGTTGAGCTTCCACGCGCGAAGTCGATTTCCGTTGCTCCCCCCAGCGTCGGCGCAGATGAGCAATCGCCGCGCGGGGGATAGGTCCTTCGCCCGTCCAGTTTCCGGGGTACCCTCTGGGTCCGCCGGATGCTTTCCACTGCAAATCCCGCCGTGTCATGGGTGACTCCTACATTAACCACGGCTCGGTTCTGGCCGCTGTCGTAGATCCCATAGGGAAGCGCCTTGCCTTCGGCCAAGCTGGGGAAGTCTTTGGTGTTCAACTCCCGCGGCTTTCCCTTAGGTCGCCACGTGCGGCACGCATTTTTAAAGGGCCCTAACCAATTCCTTCTTCTTGGCGTCCACCGAAATCACAGTGTCGCCCGATCCTAACGGCGCCTTCACCTGGGTCAACTTCTTCAACCTTCTTCCTCCCTCCGTCTACTAGCCTCACACTGCCCTTACCCGGATCGACCAACTTTCCGCCGCTTCCCAACTCCGCCACGGCCTTCGTAATCGTCGTCCTAGATAGTCCCGTCAACGCCGCCAGACGACTAATGCCGCCCGGCCCCGAATCCAACGCTTTGTCCGCAGCGAATAACCTCGCCTGAAACTCATTCAAGTCAAGGTGCGGAACACCTTCAGCCATCGCCTTTCCGCTGCCGAAACAGACAGCCCTCGCGTGGACTTGATCATCCACCTTGAGAATCGCCCCTCTCTTTGTCCAGTTTATTGTTTGACTCTCGCTAAGTACCTCGTTTCGAAAGTTCGGACACGTATTTGCCGGCACTTGCCGACGCGCGCGGCTCCGATCAGAGCCACGACCGTGAGGGAGTGGTCTTCTCGGAATACGAGATCGTATTTATGAAATAGTGTACTAAGCTAGCGGGAGTTTACTGGGACTGTTCTCAGTAAACTCCCGCTAGGTCCAGCGCCGTTGGCGAGGCGAAGCGCCAGCCCCGCCTCCGATATCCCGCGGCTCGCCGCAAGAGCGCAAATCCCGCGGTCACAGGGCTAGCTGAAGCTGCCGCTAGCTCCCTGAAAGCCTCGCAATGCCTGCTTGCCCATCCACTTCACCACCCGCGTGGCGTCGTAACAATACGCCAGATTGTGATTGAGCGTGGAGAAGCAATGCGGCTGGCAGCCCGCCTTCATCTCCTCAAGCTGCTTCTTCTCGAAGTTGTGCTTGCCCACCACGCCCCAATCGAACGTGGCCGAATACATGGGGAAACACGGCGCCAGCGTGCCATCGACGCGGATAATCACGTTGTTATGGCCGGCGCGGCAGTTCCATTCCTGCAGCTTGCCGCGCATGAACTCGCGCATTTCGTTCAGACGCTGCACCGAGTTCACCATCTTATAGCCGGACTGGTTCTTTTCGATCAGCCAATCCACCAGCCTGTCCACTTCGGGCCAGTCTTCCTTATGGATGTAAGTCACGTTGTCGTGGAAGTGATCGAAGTGCTCGGGCTCGATCATGGGCGATTCGTTGATATGGTAATCGGTGGCGATGCGATGCTCCCGCGCAATCTCCGTAAGCTGGCGGATATCGTCCATGTTGTGGCGGCAGATGTTCATATTGAAGAACACCGTGTATCCATAGCGGAATTGCCGTTTCACCAGGTGATCGAAGTGCGAGCGGATGGGCGCGAGCGCTTTCGGCAGCCCGGGCTTGATGTCGAGCGCGTCCACGGCCAGGTTGAACGTGGCCACGCCGGCATCGCCCAGACGATCGATCACATCCGGACGAAGCAGCCGTCCGTTGGTGGGCACGTAAATCCAGAAGCCCTTCTTGGCCGCATAATACACCACCTTGTGAACGAACTGCGGCCGCAGCAGGGGCTCGCCGCCCATCAGCGCAAGCACGCGGCAGCCGTGATCGTGCAGCCAGTCGATGGACCGCCGCGCAATATCTTCCGTCATGCCCGCAACCCGGTTGTCGAAGGCCCAGCAATAATGGCAGTCCAGGTTGCACTTCCACTCGGTGAAGAGGTAGGCGATGATCGGGTGGAAATCGCCAGGCATGACGCGCGAGCGGACGTAAGGAAAAAGCCATCCGCGCATGGCCCGGTACACATAAGGCGCCGTCCAGGAGCGTTTATCGGGAATGGCCTCGGGATCGGCCAGATTCGCCAGATCGGGCCGGGACGGGAACTCGGGTTCCGGCAGCGTCATCGGTTCCGCCGGGTTGGGCAGCAGCGATTTCGGCTTGGAGTTCTTGTTGACTAACAGGTCGTGGAGTTGTACATCGACGCGGAAAGTTGAATGCGGTTGTGGAGTTTCTCGATCTGTTTGAAGCGCCATCGCGCGGTCCTCTCAGTTCTCTCAGTAGTGTGTTTTTCAGGCCGGTCCGCATCTGTCGCGGGGGACCCAATGTCGATATCTTAACAATAAGAGCGCCCCGCATCCGTATGTCAGTGAACAGCCGTACGCTTTATCGGTCAAACGTCCGTTCTGTTCCGATCCACAGTTGATAAGGTGAAAGCGTGCCCGCAATCAATCGCCAGATCACGCTGGCCTCGCGGCCGGCGGGGATGCCCAAAGTCTCGGACTTCCATCTGGTCGAATCGCCCATGCCCAAGGCGGGACCGGGCGAAGCCCTGGTATATGGGCTGTATCTTTCCGTCGACCCTTACATGCGTGCGAGAATCGGCGGCGCAAGCGGGTACGCCAAACCGGTGGAACCCGGCGAGGTAATGGTGGGCTCGGTAGCCGGCGAAGTGATCGAGTCGCACGACCCGCGCCTTGCCCCCGGCGACTTCGTGGAGGGCATGCTGGGCTGGCAGGAGTATGCGGTGGCTCAAGCGAAATCGCTGCGCAAGATCAATCCCGAGCTCGCGCCGGTCAGCGCCGCTTTGTCCGTGCTCGGAATGCCGGGATTGACGGCGTATTTCGGCTTGCTCGACATCTGCCGCCCGCAGCCCGGCGAAACCGTGCTGATCTCCGGTGCGGCGGGAGCCGTGGGGTCGCTGGTGGGGCAAATCGCCAGGATCAAGCGCTGCCGCGCCATTGGCATCGCGGGCAGCAAAGAGAAGGTCCGCTTTCTCACGCGCGATCTCGGTTTCGACGCCGCCTTCAACTACAAGGATTCCGCGGATTACGCCGCCAAAATTCGCGAGTTGTGCCCCAACGGCATCGACGTCTACTTCGATAACGTAGGCGGAGCCATCACCGATGCCGCCATCGCGCGGTTAAACGTTCGCGGGCGCGTGGCGGTGTGCGGCCAGATCTCGCAGTACAACTCCGACGAACCGGAGATGGGACCGCGCTGGCTGGGGCAACTGATAGCCAAACAGGCCAAGGTGGAAGGATTCCTGGTAAAGCAGTTTGCCGGCCGGTTCGAAGAAGGCTACCGGCAATTAGCCGCGTGGCTGCACGACGGGAAGATCCAGTATCGCGAGGACGTTGTGACCGGCATCGAGAATGCGCCGCGCGCCTTCATCGGGATGCTGCAAGGCCAGAATATCGGCAAGCAACTGGTGAAGCTGGCGTAAGTAAGACAGGCCTCCTGGCCTGTCTCTTTTACACAACAGTCAAGTCAAGGTGGGACAGACGATCGGTTTGAGTCGTCTGTTACCGAGGGCCTTCGGCCCGCGAAATTTCATGAAAAACCCCGTGGCGCTCAGGGAATTTCCCGATATGCGAGGTGGTTTTTCGACCCTGTCATCAGCAGTGCGTCCAGCCGTGCCTTACAAGAGACAGGCCAGGAGGCCTGTCCCACTCTCCCACTTACACCATTTGATCCACGGCCTGAATCAGCGCGCGGATATAGCCGTAACAGAAGGCGAAAGACTGTAGCCCATTGGGATCGTTAGCGGCCACTGGAACGTGGTCCGGCATCAGCAGATACTGGTAGCCGACTTCCTTGTAAACCTGGATCGCCTTGACGAAATCGACGTCGCCCTCGTCGGGGAACGTTTCCACAAAGTCGTTGCGGTGGCCGTGAATGTTGCGGAAGTGCACGTTGAAAATCTTGCCGCGCGAGCCGAAGTAGCGAATCACGTCGAAGATCTCCTTGCCGGGGTCGGCCAGCATTTCCGAAACCGTCCCCTGGCAAAAGTTCAGACCATGATAAGGGCTTTCCTGGATGGTGATGAACTTCTTGAGTCCGTCAACGGTGCCGAGCACGCGGTCCACGCCTTGATACCCTTCGGGCGGCATGCCGGGGTCGTGCGGATGGCACGCCATGCGGATCTTGTATTCGTTGGCGACGGGGATTATGCGGTCCAGGAAGTAAGTGATGCGCTCCCAGAATGCGGCGGCATCCACGCGCCCGGCCCGAGTGAGGGGAGTCGCGGGATGAGCGTCCGCCAGGCGCCACGCGCTTAATGTGGAATCGCCGCGGCCAGGCGCGCGGCCGGGGAGGCGCACCACGCCGAGAATGCTCATGTTGTACTTGATGGAGCCGATTCCGGCCGCCGCGCAATTCTTGATGAGGGTCTGCAGGCCTTCAATGTCGCGGTCGCGCTCGGGGCTTTGGGCCAGCATGATGGCGCCGTGTTTTTCGCGGTCGATGTGGCTCGAGGTCAGAATGGGCGGCGCGATGCCTTCGATGTTGACGCCGTTCTTTTCGGCTAAATCGCGCATGCGGGTCAGCTCTTCCACGGTGGCGTAAACCCGGTCGCCCTCGATAACGGGATATCCGCAGACGTCGCGGACGCCATAGCGCGCAAAATACTTCAGATGAGTCTCGTTGGTGGGCGCGCTCTGGCAGCCCAGCTTCATCAGGGCGCGCTTGGGCGGCGCGGCGGCGGCGGGCTGTTCGCCCAAGCCGGTCAGGGCCGCGGCGGCGGTGGAGGCTTGAAAGAATTGGCGGCGATTCATGAAGTTTGCCTTCACCGGCAGTATACCAGTGGGCCGGGCCCACGTGGCGACGACTTAAGTCGGTATCCTATTCGCGTCAACGTTCGCGTCAACGTCGACGAGCGCAAGAGTGCGACCGGGGGTCGCGCACGCCCGGTGGGAGGCCGCTCCTATGTAGGACAGGCCTCCCGGCCTGTCCACGGCTGTGGCGTCGCGCCCGTACCGGGGGCGTCCGCCCTTCCACCACAAATATCGAGTGCCACGACCGGGGGTCGCGCGCGTACAGGTGAGCCCGTCCCACTTTTCCCCGGTTGACCTCACGGCCGCCGTGCGATATGAATAACGCAAGGAGTTCGTCATGCCTAACCGCCGCAGTTTTCTGAGGTCGGCCTTCGCCGCGCCTCTATTCTCCACCGCAGCAGCGGCTCAGGAACCGCAGACATCCGCCATCCCCGGCCTTCCCCGGCTCGATGACCCGGCCTACTGGAGCAAGATTCGCGACCAATTTCCGCTATCGCGCGACAAGGTCTTCTTCAACAACGGCACCATCGGCGCCATGCCGACGGTGGTCGTCAACCGCATGGTGGAGCATATCCGCAAGATCGCCGCCGACATCGCCGAGTGGGATTACCGCGGGCCGGAGTGGATCGGCGGCTACGGCGATTATCCCGGCCTGCGCGGCAAAATCGCCAAGCTGCTGAACGCCGATGAAAAGGAGATCTCGCTCACCGAGAACAACACCTGCTCGATGAGCTATGTCGGCAGCGGCCTCGACCTGCCCCGCGACGCCGAAATCCTGATCACCGATCAGGAACACCCCGGCGGCCAGAGCCCGTGGCTGAACGCCGTCAAGCGGCATGGCGGCACGGTCGTCAAGATGGTCATCCCCAAGCCCATGAACAGCGCCGAAGAGGCTTTCGACATTGTCCGGAAATCCATCACGCCACGCACCAAAGTCATCGCCATTTCGCACATGATCTCCGCCAGCGGCGCCATTCTGCCGGTGAAGGAGATCTGCGCCGAAGCCCGCAGCCGCGGCATCCTGACTGTGCTCGATGGCGCGCAAACCGCGGGACATATCGCCATCGACGTGAAGGATATCGGGTGCGACGCCTATGTCGGCTGCTTCCACAAATGGCTGCTCGCGCCCGCGGGCAACGGGTTTCTGTACCTGCGCGCCGAACGCAACGCCGAGGTGTGGCCCAGCATCGCCAGCGGCAATTGGGACAACCACAGCGATAATGGCTATCGCCTCTCGCAGCGAGGCACCGGCAATCTTTCGGTGCTGGTGGGCGCGGAAGCCGCGATGGATTTTCACAACCAGATTGGCCCGGCGCGCGTGCAGCAGCGCATCAAATACCTCGGCGAGTATCTGCGCGACGGCCTGCGCCGCATACCCAAGGTGAAGTTCTACACGCCCCTCGACCCGAAGCTCAACGCCGGCATTACGGTCTACGGAATCGACGGCATGAACGGCGCTCAGCTTCAAGACGCCATGTGGAATCGCGGCCGTCTGCGTCCGCGCGCCTCCTCGGGCATCGCCCTGCGCCACTCGACTCACATCTTCAACAGCACCGATGAGATCGACCGGTCGTTGGCGATTATGCGCGATCTCGCGAAGGCATGAGCTTCGCGTAAGTGAGTGACAGCCGATCTGGGACAGGATGCCATCCCGATGCCATTTACTTGGATCCCGGTGATGACCCTGCAAAAGTTGTGAGGCGGCCAATCCCGGCTGGTCGCTTGGTAGGACAGACCATCGCCTTTCGTGGTCTGTCATGTTTCGCTGCAGCACGGGCGCCTGACAGACGACAAAAAAACGATCGTCTGTCCCACCTCACATCCGACTTGATCGGAATAGCCGCCCGCTTTAGTTAGCCACCGCTTGCCCGGCACAAAGACCCGAGAGGCCGTGTTACAACAGGCTTGCCGCCGGCTCGCCGGTTGGCATACCTTTCGGAACCATCGGCAGCGACCGCAGACGTTTGCCGGTGGCGTCGAAGATGGCGTTGCCGATGGCAGGGGCTACGCCAACGATGGGGGTTTCGCCGGCGCCCGCCGAAGGCAGGTCCTTGCGGTCCAGCAGCACGCTCTCGATCAATGGCATGTCCGAGAAGCGCGGAACGCGATACTTCGAGAGGCGGTCCGTGAGAATCCTGCCGTCTTCGAAATCGATGTGCTCGAACAGCGCGCCGCCGATGCCCATGGCCACTGCGCCATCCACCTGATTGCGCAAATGCTCGGGATTGACGATGGCGCCGCATTCGAAGGCCTCTACGATGCGCACCACCTGAACTTCGCCCTTCGGCGATATTGCGACCTCGGCGCAGGTGGCTACATAGCCGCCCTTTTCGAATCCGGCGGCGATGCCGAAGCCGCGGCCGGCGGTCTTCTTGCGGGCCTTCCAACCGAACTTATCGGCCGCGGCGGCGATTACGTTGCGCAGGCGCTCGTCTTTGGCGTTCTTGAGACGGAATTCCAGCGGGTCCATCTTGATGGAATGCGCCAGCTCATCCATATACGATTCGCGCACGAAGTGATTAGCGGTGGCGGCCAGGCCGCGATAACTCCCCTGCCGCAGCGGCATCGGCGTCTGATGGAACTGCTCATGTTTCGACGCCACATCGTAAGGCGAGTTCAGGCCGGAAGAACCGGAGTTATAGTTGTGAAACTCCCAGTTAGTTAGCGTGCCATCCGGACTTACTCTGCCAGTTACTTCGATCAACCCGGCGGGGCGGAAATAGGCCCAGGTCATCTCCTCTTCGCGGGTCCAATTAAGTTTGACCGGTTTGCCCGCCGCCTTGGCGAGAACGGCCGCTTCCACGGCGGCGTCGCCTTCGTGCTTGCCGCCGTAACCGGAGCCGGTATCGGGCATCAGGACATGTACCCGGTCGTCCGCCAGGCCGAATTTGGCGGCCAGCTCGCTGCGCACGCCGAACGGACGCTGCGTGCCGGTCCACACGGTGAGCTTTCCGTCGCTGTCCCACTCGGCCACGGCCGCGCGCGGCTCAAGTGGCACGTGCGCGATGTAGGCCACGGAGTATTTGGTGAGTGCGGCGCCGCCATTGGGCGCATTTTGCGCGTGACTCTTGAAGAAGGCGAACACATCGCGGCTGTTGGTTGGGGCCGCGGCGGGCTGCCACTGAGCCTTCAACGCGGCCAGCGCCTTTTCGGCGGTCTGCATATCGGGCGCGGCGACGCCCACAAAGTTGCCGTCGCGGACCACCTTGACGCCGGCCATGGCTTCGGCGGCGGAGCTATCGAGCGAGGCCAGTTGCGCTCCGAACGAATCCGGCCGCAGCACCTTGCCATAGAGCATCCCCGGGCGGCTTACGTCGAACGAATACTTGTGCGCGCCGGTGACGATCTGGGATCCATTTACCTTGGCAAGCGACGTTCCGGCGACGCGCCATTCGGTGGCGGGCTCCAGCGCGACGCTCGACGGAATGGATTTGGTCAGCTTCTGCCCGTGCGTCAATTCTCCGAAGTTGGCCGAGTGCGCGCCCGCGGCCACGCGGCCGTTCGTCACTGAACCGTTCGTCACTGAAATGGACGCGCGGTCCACGTTCCACTTCTCCGCCGCGAGATCGATGAGCATTTCGCGCGCGGCGGCAGCGGCCTTGCGGATCTGCGGCCACATGGTAGGCGTGGTACGGCTGCCGAATGTGCCCATGTCGTAGGGCGTAAGGTCGGTATCGCCCATCACCATGCGGATGGAATCGGCGGGCGCGCGCAATTCTTCCGCCACCGCCTGTGTCAGCGAAGTGCGCGCGTTCTGCCCCACTTCCACCTTGCCGGTGAAGACGGTCACAACGCCGTTTTCGCCGATGTGCAGCCATGCGCTCACCTGCTCGGGCAGTTGCTCGCGCATGCCGCGCCCGCGCCCGCCGCCCGATTCCTGCGCATCGGCATCGTCGGCGATCAGCAACACCACGATGCCGCCGCCCAGCACGGCAAAGAAGTCGCGCCGCGATAAATGCTGCGATACATGTGGACTCATGCGTGGACTCCTTTGCGCGCGGCCGCGCGGATGGCGGCGACCACGCGCGGGTAGGTCCCGCAGCGGCATATATGGCCGTCCATGCCCTTGACGATATCGGCCTCGCTGGCGTTGGGGAAGCGCTTCAGCAGGCCCACGGCGCCCATGATCATCCCCGGCGTACACCACCCGCACTGCAGCGCGTCGGCTTCGAGAAAGGCCTCCTGCATCGGATGCAGCTTGCCCTTGGGCGCAAGGCCTTCGATGGTGACGATGCGCTTGGCGGCGACGCTCGCCACTTTTGTGATGCACGATTTCATGGGTTGCCCGTCCACCAGTACGGTGCAGGCGGCGCATTGCCCTTCGCCGCAGCCGAACTTGGTTCCGGTGAGATCGAGGTTGTCGCGCAGGACGCTGAGCAGCGAACGGTCGCCATCGGCACTGATGCGCCGCCGGGTTCCGTTGACATCGAGTTCCGTGATGCTGGCCATGTCTCTATTGTGGCGCCGAAACCTGCTCGACGGGGTATTTCACAGCACGGTGCTTAAGCGCGCAAGGGCTTGCGTTTTTTGTGGGTTCCCGCGCCGGAGGGCTTGGCGCATCTCGGAGCATCCAACCAAGGTGTGTCGTTCGCGCCGGGGAATGAGATAGGTTGAACGAGGGCCGTACTTGGCCCCGCCCTACTTCTTCTTCACCACCGGCGGATCGTCCACGGTGTCGAACGTGATCTCCGAATCGGCCGAGTACTTTCTGTAAGTCGAGAACCGCTTCGCGATCTTGGTCCGGAAATCGCTGCCTCCCATGATCACTTCGAGATCCGACGGCAGCAGGAAAGTGTGCCCGGAAAGGTCCTGTTCGCGGTAAACCAGCGTGCTCTCCGCCGATTGCACCGGGAAATCCTTCGGTAAGTCTTCGGCCGTCACATTCAGCTTCACCACGGCTTTCGTCCGCGCATCCACGACGAAATAGCCGCTGTATGCGGCGATGACGCTGCGGTGATCTTCGGCCAAAATCTGATAGTTGGAGCGCTCCCGGGAAACGTGGTATTCGAAAGTCATCGACGGCTGTTTGTCCCACGTGCTCCAGGTCCGCCACTCGAAGCGGGTTTGCGTCGATGGCTCGAAGATTCCACGCAGCATGCTGCCGAAATCGCCTATGGATTTCGAACCCTTTAGCTTGTCGTAATCCTGACTGGTCAGTTTGCCGTTCACCGAAGTCGGCCTATAGTTCTCCTTTTGCTGGAAGTAAGTCAGCCTGCTGTCGACGTCGTTATCGAGCTTGGTCCAGCGATCGCTCGCTCGCGGCGCCTGGTATTCCTTCATGGTCTCGTAGCAGACAAAATCGGGCAGGCTTTGGCTGTAATTGAGGGCGTAGGCGCGGATAGAATCGAGTATAGCCGCCTGCTCTTCGGAAGATGGGGGCGGCGGCAGTTGTTTGGGCGCGACAGTCAACGATAGCGGCGCTGCCTTCGCGACGGGCAAGTTGGCCGAGCGGTCTCCCAGCGCGCGGAGCGCGGCCACAGTCAGCGGTCCGGCGCCCTCGTTTTGGAACTCTTCGATAGTCGCGTCGTCCAGCCGCTCAGTGAGCTTCATCTTGGCAATGAAGCCGGCGATGTCCTTATCGGACTGCTTCCCTTTCATTTCATGCGTCGAAGAGTGAATGAATTCGGCCAGTCTTTCGACCGTGAGGGTTTGCGCAAGAGCGGCGGCGCAAAAAACAACTGCACAAGCTAAAATTCGTTTACGCATTTATTGCTTCTTCTTGGTCGTATCGTCGGTCTTGGCCGGCGGCTTCTGGCCCGGGTCGACGGTTTCCTGAGTCTTCGCCGCCGGCACGTCGAGTGGAATCTGGGCGTCGTCGAACGTGATCTCCGAATCCGCGGAATACTTCCGGTAGTTATGGAAAGTCTCGTCGTTGCGGGTCAGAATATCGCCGCCCGTCATGAACACCTGACCCTTCAGCGGCAGCAGGAACGTGTGTCCCGAAATCTCCGTGTAGTCGTAGTCCAGAACGGTCTTCGCGGCCTTGATGGGGTAATTGGCGGGTATATCCTCCGCTTCCACCGTGATGCGCATGATCTTGTGCGTATCCTTATCCACTTCCACCAGGCCGTGATACGCAGTGGTGTAATCCAGGTGCTCATCGGGAACCACCAGGTGGTATTCCGATCTGCTCTGCTCAATGCGGTACGCGAACGCCAGCACACGTTTGGTGCGCAGCGTGCCCCAGTGGTCCCATTCGTAATGCGCTTGCGACGAGCGGTCGAAAATCTTTTTCAGCATGGTTCCGAAATCGCCATAGGAGCTCGACCCGCCCACGGATTTATAATCCTGCACGGTGGGCGTATTGTTGTGGAGGATGAGCTTGTAATCTTCCTTCTGGTTGAAATAGCTCAAGCGCATAGTCAGCTCGTCGAACGACTGCCAGCGCGGGTCGTCCTTCACCGAGCCGCCATATTTCGTGCCCGGCTTGGGCGCCCCGAAGCGCTTGGTCACCTGCGTACAGATGAAGTCCGGCAGATTGCCGCTGAAATTGAGCGCGTAGTCGCGCACTTCGTCGAGAATCGCGGCCTGCTCTTCCGATGTGGGCGGCGGAATCTCCTTGGGCGGCAGCAGCGCCGCGGGCGGCCCGGCAACGGTGGCCGCCTTCGAGCGGTCGCGCAACGCCTCCAGCGCATGGCGCGTGTATGCGCCGATGCCCATAGCCTCGAGTTCTTCGAGAGTGCGGTCGTCCAGGCGCTCGCTCAGCTTGATTGTTTTGATGTAATCGGCGAGTTGCTTATCGGGGTATTTCCCTTTGGCCTCGGGCGCCGTACAAGACTGAATCAATTGGACCAGCTTGTTGACGGTTAAAGTGGTCTCCGAGGGCGTAGCGGGACTGATAGCGAGACAGACCGCAAAGGCAGCAGCCAGAACCCAGGGGCGCATATATTCTATTTTCGCATCGAATCGGCGCACCGGGCAACCAGGGGGCTTAAGCGGGTTCGGGAAAGGCGTAGCCAGCACAGGTTCTGTGTGGCAGATTGTTAATCGAGTGTCGCTACTTTGCCCACAATCGGATGTTCGGATTAATTGTAGGGCGGACCCCCTGGNNCCCGGTCGGCCGCTCGGGGATTGCACGGCGCTGATATGGCTAAGCGAAGGGCGGGTCCAGGGGGACCCGCGCGGACCAGGGGGCGACCAGGGGGTCCGCCCTACAGCCTTTGGCGCAATTCCCAGTTCGGGCAAAGGATGCGCGGCATCGGGTTACCCACCTGCCCCGCGAACGCGGTTCACGCGGCTTTTCCCGAATCCGTAAAGCACCCGGCAACTCGTTCACGGCTGTGCACTACCGCGCAAAGAGAAGCTACCTGGAGCCAGGGATCGGCCACGCCGCCGGCGTGAATGTTCGCCACACGACCTACAGTCACGCATAAATCCCCGGCGCTTCATGCCCCAGCGCCCGCACGTACTCGGTGTACGTCCCCGGATAAACCCGGGGCGTGCGGTCCGTGCCGCTCTCGCCGCCCAGCTCCAGAACGCGTGACCCCAGGCCGCGCAGGAACACGCGGTCGTGCGACACGAAAACCATAGTGCCTTCGAAGTTTTTGAGCGCCTCGACTAGCATCTCCTTAGTGGCCAGATCCAAGTGATTGGTGGGCTCGTCGAGCACCAGGAAATTCGGCGGGTTGTAGAGCATCCGCGCCATGGCGAGCCGCGATTTTTCGCCGCCTGAGAGCGCGCGGATCTTCTTATCCACATCGTCGCCCGAGAATTGGAACGCGCCGGCCAGCGTACGCAGGGATCCGATGCCCTCCTGCGGGAAATCCTGCTGGAGCTGTTCGAGGATGGTCAGGTCGGCGCCGAGCACGTCGAGCGACTGCTGGGCGAAGTAGCCCATGCTCAGGCTGGCGCCCAGGCGCACGCTGCCGGAATCGGGCGCGCTGGCGCCGGCGATCATTTTGAGCAGAGTGGTCTTGCCCGCGCCGTTCCTGCCCATCACCGCCCAACGCTCTCCGCGGCGGATGGTGAGATTGAACCCCTGGTAGATCACGCGCGCGCCATAGCTCTTGTGCAAGTCTTCAATCACCGCCACCTGGTCGCCCGAGCGCGGCGGCGTGCGAAACTCGAACTTCACCACCTGGCGCTTCTTGGGCAGCTCGATCTTCTCGATCTTGTCGAGCGCCTTGATGCGGCTCTGCACCTGACCGGCCTTGGCTGCGTGCGTCTTGAAGCGATCGATGAAGCGCTGCTCCTTGGCCAGCATCGATTGCTGCCGCGCGAACGCCGCCTGCTGATTGCTCTCGCGGATGGCGCGCTCGCGCTCGTAAAAATCGTAGTTGCCCGAGTACGCCACAATTTCGCCCGCGTCGATATCGGCGATCTTCGAGACGATGCGATTCATGAATTCGCGATCGTGCGAGGTCATGAGAAGCGCGCCCGGGTACGATTTCAGAAACTGCTCCAGCCAGATGATGGATTCGATGTCGAGGTGGTTGGTGGGTTCGTCCATCAGCAGCGCGTCCGGCATCCCCAGCAGCACGCGCGCCAGCGCCACGCGCATTTTCCACCCGCCGGAGAGCGCGCCCACGTCGCCATCGATCTGGTCGTCTTTGAGGCCGAGGCCATGCAGCACCTCGCGGGCTTGCGCTTCGAGCGTATAGCCGCCCAGGTGTTCGTACTCCTCCTGCACTTCGCCGAAGCGCGCCAGAATGCGGTCCATATCGTGCGCTCGCGAGGGATCGTTCATGGCCTGATGCAGGTCTTCCAGCTCGTGGTGCAGATCGCCGGCGCGGCCGCTGCCTGCGATGGCTTCGTCGAGCACGGGCCGGCCCGTCATTTCCTCAACGTCCTGGCGGAAGTAGCCGATGGTGAGCTTCTTGGGAACCGAGACTTCGCCCTCGTCGGGGGACTCCTCGCCGACGACCATGCGGAATAGGGTGGTCTTGCCGGAACCGTTGGGACCCACCAAGCCAACCTTCTCGCCGGGGTTCAACTGAAAGGAAGCATCGACGAAGATTAACTGTTTGCCGTACTGCTTATGAATATTGGAGAAAGAGATCATCCGGACACACCAAGGTAGCAGGTGGCATGAGGCGTAGCCTTCAACGCGAAGCCCCGCGGTGCTTAACCGGATTCGGGAAAAGCCGTGTGAACCGCGTTCGTGGGGTAGGTTGGTAACCGAATGCCGCGCTTATCGTGGGGCGGACCCATGGGTCCGATCGGGTCCCCCTGGACCCGCCCTTTCGCTCAGCCATATCAGCCCCATGCGATCTCCGAGAGGCCGACAGGGGGGCGGCCGCGGACCAGGGGGTCCGCCCTACAATTAATCCGAACATCCGATCATGGGCAAAGTAGCGACATTGGATTGACAGTCTGCCCCCACAGAACCTGTGGTGGCTTTAACTTCCCGAATCCGCTTAAGCGCCTGAAGCCCCGCGTCGGCGTACGGACCGTGTGCTGCATTAACCGCCTGCCCCGGCGCAATAATAGGGAATCCACATGTTGCGTTTTTACGATTTCTTCGCGGGCGCGGGGCTTGCCACGATGGGGCTTGGGCACGCGTGGGAATGCGTATGGGCGAACGACATCGACTTGAATAAGGGCCGGGTGTACCAGGCCAACTTCGGCCCCGGCCATTTCCATCCGGGGGACGTCGCCGGGTACGCTGCCGCGGATCTGCCTGGCGGCGCGCACCTGTCGTGGGCGTCTTTCCCTTGTCAGGATTTATCGCTGGCCGGATGGCGGGAAGGCATATCGGCGGAACGCAGCGGCGCATTCTGGGCCTTCTGGAAAATCATGTGCGGGCAGCACCAACACGGTGAACGCCCGCCTGTGATTGTGATTGAAAACGTCCCTGGCCTTCTATACGGGGATAGCTTCGCCGGCCTGTGTGAAGCGCTAGCCGCGATCGAAATGCAGTTTGGGGCGTTGGTCGTCGACGCCCGGCGCTTCGTTCCCCAATCCCGCCCGCGCATCTTCATCGTGGCTGTGGATGCGCACGTGGATTGCAGCAGCCTCGCCGGCTCCGAGCCCGTTGCCGAATGGACGCCGCAGTCTCTGTCGAACGCGCAGGCCGGCCTCGACGGGAATCTCCGGAAGCTGTGGCGCTGGTGGCAGCTTCCTGTTCCAGAGACCAGCCGGGTTCCGCTAACCAGGATCATTGAGACGGTCCCCACGGGCGTTGAATGGCACACGCGCGAACAGACGCAGCGGCTGCTATCGCTCATGAGCGATACAAACCGGGCCAAGGTGACGGACCGCCAGTCGGACCGCCAAAGTCATATTGGATTCCTATACAAGCGCATTCGCAACGGGGTCCAGCGCGCTGAAGTCCGGTTCGACGGTCTCTCCGGATGCCTCCGAACCCCGCGCGGCGGGTCAAGCAGACAAACCGTGGTGTTGGTGGAAGACGGCGTGGTGCGCACCCGGCTGCTTTCCCCGCGTGAAGCTGCACGCCTTATGGGCGTGCCCGATACGTTCCAGTTGCCCGAGAACTACAACGACGCATACGAAGCCATGGGTGACGCCGTGGTGGCGCCCGTCGTCCGCTGGCTCTCGGAAAATCTGCTGGAACCCTTGGCGCGGCTGGCGCAGCCGAAGCCGCAGGGGAAGACGACGGCCCAAGCTCACCGGCTGATGCGGAATGCGGAACAGCGGGCGTCTGCGTGGACACTGGAACATAAGCGCCTGGCAAGTTCCTGAGGTCACGCTTCCGTTTCTCCTCCCAGCCGGCTTCGATCAGGGTGACCTGCCTCCTGGACACAAACGCGATCGGCGATCTGATGAGGGCATCCCCACGAATCGAGAATTGGATGGCCGGGATGGAGCAGGCGATCGCGTAATTAAAAACGCCTGCTAGGCTCTAATCGAGGTTCCGAATGGCAACCGCCAAGCAAATCGCAAGCGAATCGCCTGAATGCACAGAAAAACACCGGGCCGCGCACCGCCCGGGCCAAAGCCGCATCCCGCTTCAACGCCCTGAAGCACGGCATCTACGCCGTCCACCAGATCATGTTCGACGAGAACCCTGAAGATCTCGCCGAGCTCTCCGCCGAGTACCACGAACATCACAGCCCCGCCAATCCCCATGAGAGCCTTCTCGTCGACGCCCTGGTTCACAACGAATGGCGCCTCCGCCGCATGCGCCGCGTCGAAGCCGGCCTCTGGCAGAGCGCCTACAACACCTTCGTCGTAAAGAATATCGAAGTCACTTTGACCTGCACTTCCGGCGAGGCCTTCGCCACCGATTCCTCCACCTTTGAGCGTCTCCAACGCGTCGTCAATACCTGCGAGCGCGCCTATCACCGCGCCCTCAAAGAACTCCGGCTCAAAGTAGGGCAGGCGCTGTCGTCTTCCAACGTGCCAGCCAACGCGCCGGCCAACGTGCCTGCCAACCCCGATGCTCCGCCACAAAAGCCTGCGTCCGGAGAGCCCTCTGCCCCGCAACCCCAACATTCCACGCCCACTTCCGCGAATTTGGTATCGTTCCGGCAAAATCCGCAAACCGCCGGCGCCCAACCGCCTGTTATCCACCCCGACGCCCCGCAAGGTCCTCTCTGCGACTCCGCGTCTCTGCGTCGAAAAAGGCGCCCCACTCTCCCCCGCAAATGAGGTATAACCATCCAATATGCGAATCTTAGCCATCCTCCTGGCCGCTGCCGCCAGCGCCGCCGCCGCCGGCATCCCTTATCTCACCGAACCCACGCTCTGCCCCACCCGGCCTGAGATCGCTTTCGTCTCCGGCGGCGATATCTGGGTCGTGTCCGCTAAGGGCGGCGAAGCGCACCTGCTGGTCTCCCACCCCGCCGAGGAATCGCGCCCGTTGTATTCGCCCGACGGCGCGCGCCTGGCGTTCGTTTCCACGCGCACCGGTGGCGGCGATATCTACATCCTCACGCTGGCCAGCGGCGAGCTGAAGCGCCTGACCTTCGACGACAGTCTCGACCAGCTCGACTCCTGGTCGCGGGATGGCAAGTGGATCTATTTCTCGAACGGCACGCACGACGTCGGACATAAGAACGACATCTACCGCGTCAGCTCCGAAGGCGGCACGCCGATGCCCGTGAGCGCCGACCGGTTCACCAACGAATATCAGGGCGCGCCGTCGCCCGATGGCTTGAGCGTCGCGTTCGCCGCGCGCGGCAATGGCGACCAGCAATGGTGGCGTCACGGCCATAGTCATCTGGATGAATCCGAGATTTGGCTGCGCAAAGACGGCGCCAAGGATGGGACTAAAGATGGAACGGCGGGCGCGTACGAAAAGCTGGTCGATCTCAACGGCCGCAATAACTGGCCCATGTGGGCCCCCGACGGCAAGCAGCTCTATTTCATGTCGGACCGCACCGGAACCGAGAACATCTGGAGTCTGCCGGTGGGCGCGAAGCCCAAGCAGGTGACCAAATTTACCAACGGGCGCGTGCTCTGGCCTTCGATGGGTTACGACGGCAAGGCCATCGTCTTCGAGCGCGACTTCAAGATCTGGCAGCTCGACACCAAGAACGGGGAAGCGTATGCCCTGCCCATCACGCTGATGGGCTCGTCCGCCGGGGTGGGCACAACTCACGTCGCGCTGAATCAGTTCACCGGTCTCGACCTTTCGCCCGACGGCAAGAAGATTGTGCTGGTCGGCCACGGCGATGTTTTCGCGGCGTCGGCGCACGATGGCGGCGAAGCCCTGCAGGTCACCCATACGCCTGGACCGGAATCGCAGGTCGCGTGGGCGCCCGATTCCTCGCGCATCGTCTATGTGAGCCAGCGCGACGCCATCATGCACGTGTTCCTCTACGACTTCACGCACCGCGCCGAGACGCAGTTGACCAGCGGCGCCAAGTCGGATCAGGGTCCGCGCTTTTCGCCCGACGGCAAAACCATCGCCTATATCCGCGACAAGCACGAGTTGCGCTTGATCGATCCGGAATCGAAGCAGGACCGCGTTCTGGTGTCGGGCTATATCGGCGGCGGTTTCGACCGCGGCGTCTTCGAATGGTCGGGCGACGGCCAATGGATCGCCTACGCGGCAACCGGCGATAGCGGACTGCGCAACGTCTACGTGGTTCCCGCGGCCGGCGGTACGGGCCGCCAGATCAGCTTCCTGGCGAATTCCAACGTCAACTCGATTCACTTCAGTCCCGACGGCAAGTATCTGCTTTACGAAACCGGCCAGCGAACCGAGACGCCGCAAATCGCGCGTATCGATCTGACGCCAGCGCTGCCGAAATTCGCTGAAGAGCGTTTCGACGATCTGTTTAAGCCCGATGCTCCGCGAGGCCGCGGCGGCGCTGCTGCCGAAGCCAAACCCCCGGCGAAACCCGTGGAGATCGATTTCGACGGCATTCGCGAGCGCATCTCGATGTTGCCTTTAGGTCTCGACATTTCCAATCCGCAGATCAGCCCCGATGGAAAGCTGCTTCTGTTCACGGCGACCGTAGCCGGGCAGCAGAGCCTGTATCTGTATCCCATGGAGACGGATGCCGCGGGCGGCGGCGGCAGAGGCGGCCGTGGAGGAGGCGGCGGTGGCGGCCGCACGGCGCGCCAGTTGACCACTACGCCCGGCGGCAAGCAGCGGGCGCAATTTTCGCCCGATTCCAAGGAGGTCTACTACCTGGAAGCCGGCCGCGTGAACGCCATCGGCGTGGACAATCGCCAGGTGCGCGCGGTGAACGTGAACGCCGAGATGGATGTGGATTTCGCCAAGGAAAAGATGGCCGTGTTCGAGGAAGCCTGGGCGGGCCAGCGCGATAATTACTACGACCCGAAGTATCACGGCGCCGATTGGGACGCGGTGCGCAAGACCTACGCCCCGCTGATTGAGGCTGCCGCCTCGCCCGACGAGATGCGCCGCATTTTGCGCATGATGATCGGCGAGCTGAATTCGTCGCACTCGGGAATCACCGCTCCTGCGGCTGGCGCGGCGGGCGGCGGTGGACGCGGCGAGGGCGTGGGACAACTCGGCCTGAGCTTCGATCGAGCCGAATATGAGTTATCCGGTAAATTGAAGATCACCGAAGTGCTGCCGCATTCGCCCGCCGCGCTGGCGAAGATTCAGACCGGCGATCAGTTGCTCAAAGTGAATGGTACGCCGCTCGGGGCGCATGTGAACCTCGATGAGCTGCTGGACCATATGGCCGGCAAGCGCGTGGTGCTGGATATCGGCGGACACGACGTAACCGTGCTGCCGGTAGCCTCGCTCGCCGAACAGATGTACCGGAAATGGATAGAGGACAATCGCGCGTACGTGCTGAAGGTAAGCAACGGCCGCCTGGGTTACATCCACATGCGCGATATGTCGGAACAGGCTCTGACGCAGTTGTATCTCGATCTGGACGCGGAGAACCATGCCAAGGATGGCGTGGTGATCGATATCCGCAATAACAACGGCGGCTTCGTGAACGCTTACGCGCTCGATGTCTTGTCGCGCCGGCCGTATCTCACCATGACGGGCCGCGACGCTCCCACGGGACCGGCGCGCACCGAGTTAGGGCAGCGCGCGCTCGAGCTGCCGACTGTGTTAGTGACCAATCAGCACTCACTCTCCGACGCCGAGGATTTCACGGAAGGCTACCGCACTCTGAAGCTCGGCAAGGTAGTAGGCGAGCCGACGTCCGGCTGGATTATCTACACCGGGTCGATGACCCTGGTAGATGGCACCGTGATGCGCATGCCGGGCACGCGTATCACCGGAGTGGACGGCAAGGATATGGAGCTGCACCCGCGGCCGGTCGACGTGGAAGTCTCGCGCCCCATCGGCGAGAGTTACACGGGCAAGGATTCGCAGCTCGATGCCGCTGTTAAGGTGTTACTCGCGGATTTGCCCAAGAAGTAAGTAGGGCGGACCCCCCGGGCCGCACCACTGGTCCGCACGGGTCCCCCTGGACCCGTTCTTCACTGTCGTCGGGCTGCGCCCCGATTTACTCGGCGTAAATGCTCCGGACGAAACCGGCCACGTTCATGCTGGGCCAGTCGGAATACTTCGCTTGGAACTCCGCGCTCAGTTGCTTTCCCGCGTCGTCGGCCGAAACGCCCTGGTGTTTTAGCGCCAGCGCGCGCGTCCGTAGGTCGTCGATAAAGGCGCGCTCCTTCAAGACCAGAGACCCATCGCCGGGCGCGCTGTGGTCGGGAAGAACGTACCGCGCGTGCAGAGCCGAAATCTTGTCGAGAACGGCGATCCAGCTTGAGGGCGTCCCTCCATCGCCGAAGATGTTGGGAACAACTTTGTTCTGTACGACGTCGCCTGAAACCAGCGTGCCATCGGGCTCCACAAAGGTCAGTTCATCGCCCTTCGTGTGCGCTCCGCCGAACCACAAAAGCCGGACGGTCACGCCTCCGAGATCGATCTTCGCGTCCGCGTCGAAGACGACGTCCGGAGAACGGAGCTTGACGTCCGTCAGCAGTTCCTTGTTCTGCGCCGACCTGCTGCTGAACATCTCAATCATCTCCTTACCGTGCTGTTCCATCTCCTGCTGCTGGACCGCGTTGCGGATCAGAATCGTGTTCGGCGGAAAACCCCCTTCGCCGGCCGCGTGCTCGGGATGGAAGTGCGTCGTAGTGAGAAAGAGCTTTTGATTTGCCGACAGCTTAGCCGCGGCGCGCGCCACGGTAGCGCCGTTGCGCGGACCGAGACCCGTGTCCACCACCAGCGTGGCCCGCTCGCCAATCACGATGGCGACATTCGGGAAACCCATGATGGCCCATACGTGATCGGAGATCTTCGTCGCGGTTTCCCCTAACAGGGGCTGTGCCGTTTGAGCGGAGGCGTTCAGGAAGGGCAGGCCGGCCAGGACAACCAGCGCAAGGAGCGGCTTCTTAATTCGTAAGGGCATAGTGTCACCTTTGTACTACGATTTGTTCCCGGCTCAAAGCGCGGGTTAACGTGGGAGAATCGTGTGCGACGTTCGTGAGTCTCGCGGCAAACTTCCGCCGGAGCGCCCGGCGGCTTCGGCGCGGCCGGCGCGCGCGTCACAAGCGGGCGTTCCGCAGCGATTCCAACGGGAATAGAGGTGGCGGTTCGGGGAGCGACTTCAAGGAGGTATCTGCGCGGAAAAAAGTACCCGCGTGCGGCGCCAGCCGCTGCACTTCAGAAGGCATGCCTTCTACCGCGGTCGTAAAGATTACCTGTATCATGCCATCTATAGTCACCAGTTCCGGACACGTCACACGGGGCGATCCTGGGAGCAACCAGGTCGTCAGCACTTCTCCGTCCGACACTCGTAACTCTTGCGCCGTGCCAGCGTCGGCCGGGGCGGGATTGTAATATGCCACTATGACACTCTCGCCGTTTGGGGTTGGACGCAAGCCATCGGGCAGCGCTGGAAGAGCTTTTGGTTGAACCAGCAAAGTGCGGTCGGCCACTTCCCGGAATTCGCTCGCAAAATGGTACCGCGTGATGGTCTTCGGTATTGTATCGATGTCGATCAGGAGTGCCGTGTTCCTGTCCTGGCGAAAATATTTGCCGTTTGAGCAGTATTGGTTCCCTCGAATCTCGTGGAACTGTCGGGTCGTGCAGTCATAGCGATAAAGGGCGGCAATGGGGTCGCGGAGCGCGAGATCCTTGGTGCCAAAAATGAGGCCGTTGGGGATGCTGATGCCGTCGTTGATAATGACTCGCTCATCGCAAGGCGCCATCATTTCAGTTCTCGTCGCCTCGCCGGTGCGCGCATCCACCAGGATGAACTGGCGGTCCATCCCAACCAGTACCACGCCGGGGCTCGTAGTTTCTACAAAAAAGCCCGGCCGGCCGCTCAAAGGGAAGGTCGTATTAACGCGTGTTGTGAGGTTGAGCAGGTTGAGGCTGCCATCGTGCCGCCCTGGTCCGTGTTGAATGGCAACCCACCCGAGCATCGCCTCAGTGCCGGGAAAGTTCCGGAGCAGGCGCGGGCACTCCGGCAGGTACCGAAGATCTTCAGTGGGCGGACGATACCATGGCCGGGCTTCATACTCTCGCATGCTCTATGCACTGTAACATGGCAGCTTGCCCAACTTCGAAACCAACGAGTGAATAAATAGAGTGACTAGCCAGTCGATGATCGGCCATGAGGCGGCAACGGCCGTAACTGTAAAGAGCGAGCTTGGCGCACTTCGGAAGAGCGCAAGAAGGACGACGACGTTAAATGACCAATGGCGCAAAGAGTGAGACGGGGGTGGCGCTTGCCGAGCCGTTTGCGCCGCTCACCGGACGAAAGGCAAGCCCCAAGAGTGACGCAGTAATGCCGTAACCGCCGGCAGGACTTGATGCTGTTTGTGAATGCATTGCAGGATTTCCGCGGGCCAGGGCCACATACTGCCCCCTAGCACGTCAATACGGTATGCGGGTCGATGTTTCTGCAAGAGATGCAAGAGGGGCTGCAGAGGGAGTGGCCTGATTCCGGGAGTCTCTCCGGTTCGGAGGGGAGGTAGGCCGCTCTCTGTCACCTACCTCTTCTGCTCTGCCGGCTCTGTTTCGATTGCCCCCTCCGATGTGCCGGTTAGCGCCAACGGCCTTCGACAAAGACGTAGCCGCCGTTGCGATGTACCCAGCGGTGTGCCACCCAACGGGCGTGCGGGCGCGGCGGCATAACCCAGGCGCCCGGCGTCCAAACGTAGGCGGAGCCGCTCCAGCGGTGGTATCCAGGCGTCCAGACATATCCGGCGCCCGGGGATGCAACATGTTCAACCACGGGCGCGGGGGGCGCGATTCTTACAACTACATCGGCGGCGAAAACGTTAACTGCGAGCGTTGCCGCGAAAACGAAAGCAATGAAACCTTTGCGTAGCATTGGATCTCCTCCGTTGTGAAAGACGCACGCCTGAGACCATCTTTCGTAAAGGATTGTTGTTTAACCTACTCTTCATCTTCGGCGCGCATGACTGCCAGATTAAGCTGATAGACTAACAGCTCGTGATCGATCACACAGACACGCTCGATATCGGTTGTGGAACCCGGAAGCAGGACGCAGCCGCGGTGGGCATCGACCGCTCGCCCAATTCGGCCGCCGACATAGTCTGGGACCTGGACCAATACCCGTGGCCGCTCGAAAGCGACCGCTTTTCCCGCGTCTTCATGTCGCACATCATCGAGCATTTCGAGGATGCCATGAAGGCCATGTCGGAGGTACATCGCCTATGCAAAAACGGCGCCGATGTATTCATTGTCACTCCGCATTTCAGCTCTCACAATTCCTTTCAAGATCCCACGCACCGGAGGCATCTGGCGGTTTCCAGCTTCGAATACTTCAGCGGCAAAGATTTCGCTTCCTTCGCGGGGTCGGCGGTGGCATTCGATATCGTGGAAACCCGATTGACGTTCGGCGGTAATTTTTTCCTGGATAACGCCGGAAGGCTGATCAGCTCCGCTTCCATGCGCTGGTATGAGCGCCACGCCGCTTGGGTTTTCCCGGCGTGGGACATCCATTGCCACCTGCGAGTGCGGAAGTGAGCGGCCCCGCGCTTCGTTGCGCTTCGTTGTCACCCCATTGCTTCCGAATCGCTCAGGCGATATGATGGCGCACATGAGAAGCATCGCGATCCCGACGGTGATGTGTCTGATGGCGGCTTTGCAGGTTATGGGGCAGACTGCCCCCAAAGCTTCGTCTCATGAAGTTCTGAAATGTGTGGGCCTGGACGGAAAAGCTTGCACGTGGACGCAGGTGACAGATTTATCCACGGCGGCAGTCTCCGGCGAGAGTACGCACAAGGCCTTGGCAACATTCGCGAAGCTGACATTGGCCTCGTTCGATGGGACTTTGAAGTGCGAGCAGACCGATGGAACGTCGTGCACGGCTCTACAAATACGATCTCTTAGCGAAGTTGCGGCACGGCTCAAACTGCGTCTTGTGTATCGATTCGGCGGCGCGCCCGATAAACGATAGCCAAACAATAGACAAGCGATCGCCGAAGGGCAAGCTGAAGCAAGCCCCGCGACAGCCTACTCTTCGTCCTGCTGCGCCGCCAGCCGAGTGATCACGCTCAGGTCTTCGAGAGTCGTCACATCGCCGGTGACTGCGTGGGAAGTCACAATTTCGCGCAAAAGGCGCCGCATTATCTTGCCGCTGCGAGTCTTCGGCAGAGCGTCGGTGAAACGGATCTGCTCGGGCTTGGCGAAGCTGCCAATTTCGTGCGCCACCCACTTGCGTAGCTCCTCGGCGACCTCTTCGTGGTTCCAATCGCCCTTCTTCAGAGTCACGAAACAGGCTATGGCCTGTCCGGTAATCTCATGCGGCTTGCCCACTACGGCGGCTTCGGCGACGGCCGGATGGTGAACCAGCGCGGATTCGATCTCCATGGTGCTCAGGCGGTGTCCGCTGACGTTCATCACGTCGTCCACGCGGCCGAGTATCCAGTAGTAGCCGTCTTCGTCGCGGCGGGCGGCGTCGCCGGTCATGTACACGCCGGGGATGCGCGCCCAGTATTGCTCCTTGTAGCGTTCGGCGTCGCCCCACAGCGTGCGCGCTACGCCCGGCCACGGCTTGCGCAGGACCAGATAGCCCTCCTGATTGGCGGGGAGCGGCCTGCCCTTCAGATCGACGATATCGGCAATGACGCCGGGCATGGGCAGCGTGCCGGAACCGGGCTTGAGCGGCACGGCGCCCGGCATGGGAGCGATCATGATGGCGCCGGTTTCGGTCTGCCACCACGTGTCCACGATGGGGCAGCGCCGGTTGCCGATGGTCTTGTGATACCACTCCCAGGCCGCGGGATTGATGGGCTCGCCGACCGAGCCGAGCAGGCGCAGGCTCGACATATCGTGCGCATTGGGCCACTGATCGCCCTGCCGGACGAAAGCGCGGATGGCTGTGGGCGACGTGTAGAAGATGTTGACGCGGTATTTCTCGATGAGCCGCCAGAAGCGGTCTGGCTGCGGAAAATCGGGCGCGCCTTCATACATCATGGTGGTGGCGCCGGCGGAGAGCGGGCCGTAGACGATGTAGCTGTGGCCGGTCACCCAGCCTATATCGGCGGTGCACCAGTAGGTGTCTTCGTCGCGCAGGTCGAAGACCCATTTCATGGTCACGGTGGCATGCAGCAGATAGCCGGCAGTGGTGTGGACGATGCCCTTGGGCTTTCCGGTGGTGCCGGAGGTGTAGAGCACGTAGAGCGGATGCTCGCTATCGAGCTGCTCGGCGGGGCAGATCTCGGAGACGCCTTCATCGAGCGCGTGCCACCAGTGGTCGCGGCCGTCCTGCATGTGGATCGCGCCGCCGGTGCGCCGGTAAACGATGACGTTGCGCACGCAGGGGCACTCGGCGACAGCCTCATCCACGGCGTCTTTGAGGCGCACCTCCTTGCCGCGGCGCCAGGCTCCGTCGCAGGTGATCACCAGTTGGGCGGCGAGATCTTGAATGCGCGCCTTGAGGGCCTCGGCCGAGAAGCCGCCGAAAACCACGCTGTGGATCACGCCCAGACGCGCGCATGCCAGCAGTGCGACGGGTAGCTCGGGGACCATGCCCATGTAGATGATGGCGCGGTCGCCGGGCTTGAGTCCGCGGGCTTTGATTACGTTAGCGAAGCGGCAGACCAGGCGGTGCAGCTCCTGATAGGAGATCTGGCGCTGATCGCCGGGCTCGCCTTCCCAGAGGATGGCCACTTTGTTCTTGCGGTGCGTGTCCAGGTGACGGTCGATGCAGTTGTAGGAGGCGTTGATCTTGCCGCCGGCGAACCATTTGACGAAGGGGTAATCGGTCTCGAAGGGTTTCGTCCACTTTTCGAACCAGAAGAGTTCCTTCTCGGCCAGCTCGCTCCAGAAGGCTTCGGGATCGGCGGCGGCCTTTTCGTAAAGCGCGCGGTAGCCTTCCATGCCCTGAACTTGGGCGCGGCGAACGAACTCGGGACTGGGTGGGTAGACGGGCGAAGTGGCCATGGAGAGAATCTTAACAGCTAGCTCACCATACCGTTCGCAGTGGCGGGCCCATGGCCTGCGCCGTCACCGTATTCAGCGTGACGCGATAAGTGGGACAGGCGTCGCGCGCCGCCGGTGGAGAGTGCGCGACGTGGCCCGTCTACGCGGAAGCATCCTCCGCCAGACCGCTCTTAACGCGCGCTGGCAACAGGTTGTCTCAGCCGCGGCCCGTTGCGCATCACCACGCCGGGATTCTTATTTACGTCGAACGAATGCATGCCCTGGCCTCCGAAGTTCGTGGGGGATGTTCGTGTTGCGCGCCGCATAGCCTGAAGCCTGAGCCGCCTCAGGCACGCTCGGATTTTCTTCGATTGCGCATCGCCAGCCGGTATTCCCTGCGTTCCGCCGCCTCGCGATACCAGCGCTGTTCCTGCTCGGTCTCGGGAATCACGGGCGCGACGGGCGTCACTTTGCCATGGGCGTCCAGAGCCACAAACGTCAGATAAGCCGAGCAGGTATGGACGGTCTCGCCTGTCAGAAGATTCTCCGCGAACACTTTCACGCCCACTTCCATCGATGTGCGGAACACGCGGTTCACCGACGACCGCAAAATCAATAATTGGCCGATGCGCACGGGGTGCAGGAAGTGGAGGCTATCGACGGACGCCGTAACCACCGGCCGGCGCGCGTGCCGCATCGCGGCCATGGCGCCGGCCAGGTCCACCAGATGCATTACTTTGCCGCCCAGGACGTTGCCAAGTCCATTGGCGTCGTTGGGTAGCGCCAACTCGCAGTATTCCGATGCGGATTCGCGTGCGGGCTTGCCTTCGGTCATACCGATGTAGATGCCGGATGGACGCTTGAGGCGCCGGGTTTCCGCCGCAAATAACTTTCGACGTAGGCTTGGGCCTGGCGGCGCAGAGACGGGCTCTCCGGGGGCTCGGCGAAGGCTGCGATGGCGCGCGACCAGGCGAGCGGGCCGTGCGCGAAGGGGTGGTGATTTCGTTCGACAACGTAGTAGAGTCGAAGAGTGGCGCCGTCGTCGCCGGAGACGGTGAAACGGACGGCGTCGGGCCCGTCGTCATCCGGAAAACAGCCGCAGGCGCCGCGGGCGTAGCCCAGATTGCAGAGCGGCCGCAGCGTGGCGGCATCGGGTTGCCACGGATGTTCGGGCGCCGCGTGGCAGGCGCCGGCCCAATCGTCGCCCAGCGGCAGCATGGCGGCTTGCGGATCGGACGGCAAGGACCGCGGCGCGCTGGGATAGAAATACGGGCACGACATTTCGGAGGTATCGTAACACAACCATGGCAAGCACCCGGTTAGAGACCCTGAAGAGCATGCTGGAACAGAACCCCAACGACGCATTCGCGCGGTATGGGCTGGCGATGGAATACAAGAATGCGGCCGATTACGACGCGGCCATGCGCGAGTTTCACGCGCTGATCGAAGCCCATCCCGACTATCCCGCGGGTTATTTCCATGGCGGGCAAACGCTCGAGAGGATGGGCCGCACGGACGACGCGCGCGCCATGTACCGCGATGGCGTGGATGCGGCGGCGCGGAAAGGCGACGGGCACGCGAAGAGCGAAATGCAGGCGGCGCTCGATATGTTGGATTGAACTTAACCCGGCGATCTCGGCGATTGTGCCCCAGATCGGTCAAGCGCGCGAGCATGATCGTCCGCCCCCGTGGCTTCAACTGGCCTGATAATCTCAGTGGTTGGCGGTCATGCTTGCACCGAATCGCACGGTCACGAGAATTGGAGTTGCTCTGGCGGTAGCCGCCTGGGCTATTACCACCTGGGCTATGGCGGGCTGTACGCATGCCGGCCTGACCGCCGCGCTTCATAATCCGCAAGCGCCGTTATGGAGCGGGCCAGCCCCGGATCTCTACCGCGTGCGCGTGGAAACCACCAAGGGCGCCTTCGTCATGGAAGTCACGCGCTCACTCGCGCCACGCGGGGCCGACCGGTTCTATCACCTGGTGCAGACGGGCTTCTATGACAACTCGCGCTTCTTCCGCGTGGTGACGGGCCGCTTCGCGCAGTTTGGAATCGCCGGCAACCCCGCGGTCGCGCAGATCTGGCGTAAGGCGGAGTTTCCCGACGACAAAGAGAGCGCCCGCAATGTGCGCGGCTCTTTCGCCTTCGCCATGACCGGCCCCGGCGCGCGCACCACCCAGATCTACATCTGCACCGACGACAGCATGACGCGCCAGGATGGCGACGGCTTCGCGCCATTCGGCCGGATCGTCGAAGGCATGGATGTCGTGGACCGGCTCTACAAGGGTTACGGCGAGCGCTCCGGCGGCGGCATGCGCGCCGGCCATCAGGACAAGCTCTTCGAAGAGGGCAACGCGTACCTGGACCGCGAGTTTCCGCAACTCGACCGGTTGATCCGCGCCCGCATCGTGAAATCGTGAGGCGTGGTGTGGCCCATGGCAGGGCCTGTCCCGAGCCGCTCCGAGCGCCCGGCCGTTGGCGCATTATTAGTTGCCGGGCCATGGCTCCGCCTTCGGCGTAAAATAATGGCATGTCCTTACGCATAAACGATACGGCTCCCGATTTCACCGCTGAAACCACGCAAGGGACAATCCACTTTCACGAATGGATTGGCGACGGTTGGGCGATCCTGTTTTCGCACCCGAAGGATTTCACTCCGGTGTGCACCACCGAGCTTGGCTACATGGCTGGGCTGCAACCCGAATTCGAAAAGCGCAACACCAAGATTATCGGCCTGAGCGTGGACCCGGTGACCAGCCACGGCAAATGGGCCGGCGACATTGAAGAGACGCAGGGCCACAAGGTCAACTACCCCATGATCGGCGACCCCGAGCTCAAAATCGCCAAGCTCTATGACATGCTGCCCGCCGATGCCGGAGATACCTCCGACGGCCGCACGGCGGCGACCAATGCCACCGTGCGCACGGTATTCGTGGTTGGCCCCGACAAGAAGATCAAGCTGATGCTCGTCTATCCGATGAGCACCGGCCGCAATTTCGACGAAGTGCTGCGCGCTCTCGATTCGATGCAGCTCACTGCGAAGCACAAGGTTGCCACGCCGGTGAACTGGAAGCACGGCGAAGACGTCATCATCCTGCCGTCGGTGACGGAAGAGGAAGCCAAGCAAAAATACCCGGGCGGCTGGAAATCGCCGAAGCCCTACCTTCGCATCGTCCCCCAGCCGTAAATTCGCCGATGACCGCTTGGCTTTGTGCTCTTGCCAACAACCCATTCCCTACGGTCGCGGCTCCGATCAGAGCCGGTAGAGTATAGGTTTGCGTTTTTGTGGGGCTGGCGCTTTCGCCTGCCAACCGTTCATGGAGGCGTTCTCCGCCTTCCATGATGCTGCCTATTGCACCGGCTTATCGGGCTTCAGATAGCCGGCGAGGAACTGGTAAACCTCGCGCCTGGAATCCTTAGCCAGTTTCGTATCGATGCGGTTGAAGTAATGTCCGCCGGGCGCGTCCTGGTAGATCTTGTATTCGAATTTCTTGCCTTCGGCCTTGAGCGCCTCGATCAGGTGCTCCACTTCGAGCACGTTCACGTCTTCGTCGTTGGTGTTGGTGTGGATGAGCAGCGGCGTCGCCAGCTCCTTGGCGTGATAGACGGGCGAGCGCTTACGGTATTCCATCACGTCGTCGCGCACGGATTTGCCGATGTGGTAGGGGGCGGAATAGAGCGCGGCGTATCCCGCGGATTCGTAACCCATGCGCGCCACCAGGTCGCTGGCGGGCACGCCGGCGTAGGCCACGGCGTAATCCTTGGGATGCTGAAAGACGTTCATCAGCGTGATCGCTCCCCCGTGGCTCCAGCCGATGATGCCGACGCGCCTGGCGTCGAGGAAGCTATGGTTCTCCAGCATCCATTGCATGCCGGTGTAGACGTCGTCCACTTCGCGGCCGCCGTAATCGATATCTTCGTAGAAGCCGCGGCCGTAGCCGGTGCTCCCGCGGTAATCCGAGGAAATAATCGAATAGCCCTGCTCGATCAACTCGCGGAACACGTGGGCGTCGCGCGTATCTTCATTGGCGTGGATTCCCTGGTGGCAGAAGACGATCAGCGGCTGCTTTTTCGACTTGTCGAGATTCCTGGGGATGAACGTGTACGCGCGGATGATCAGCGGATTCCCGGCGCCCGGCGCTTTGGGATTTGGAATATGCGTGGGTGGAAGGCTGGTGTATTCGATCTTGTCGATTTCCGCGATATCCCCCAGCAGCACGTGCCACATCAGGTCGTCGACGTGCTTTATCAGCTCGTCTTGACCCTGGTTGGGGGCTGTCGTTACGCCACCAGCCGCGCCGCCAGCGGCGCTGGCCGGAGCCTGAGAGGCTGGCGCGGCGGTCTGTGGTTGTTGGGCGAAAAGCGTAAAGGCCGCGGCCGGTATCAGTAGAAATTTGCGCATACCGGTCCGCAGGTTTACCCTGGCTGGCTATGCCATCACTTTGAGCCACGCCGTCTTGAACGCTTCCATCTCGGACGGCAGACCGATGGTGACGCGCACCTTGGTGGGCCAGCTCTGCCAGACGCGGCCGATATAGACCTTCTCGGCCTGCAGTCCGCTGATCACATCCCCGGTTTTACGCTGGCCCACATCGATCATGATGCAGTTCGAAACCGAAGGCACGTACTTGATGTCGTGCTTGTCGAGGAACGCCTGCAAACTGTTGCGGACGTCGCCGATCTTCTGGCGCCGCTCGGGTACCACGTACTTAGCCTTCAGGCTGGCGATGGCCGCGGCCATCCCGGTGATGGGCATCATGCCGCCGCTATATTTGCCGAGCGTCCGCAACAGGTCGGGACGGGCGATGGCAGCGCCGGCGCGCAGTCCAGCCATGCCGTAGATCTTGGAGAACGTCCGTAAAACCACGACGTCTTTATCTTTTGCGACGAAGTCCGTGGAGAACGGCGCGCCGGCGATGTGCGTGTAGGCTTCATCGATCATCAGCACCGAGCCCTTCGGCTTATTCTCCACCAGCCACTCGATGTCCTCGCGCGGCGTCAGCGTGCCCGACGGGTTGTTCGGATTGCAAAGATAGAGCAGACCGGCGTTGGGGTCGGCCGCGGCCATAGCGCGAACGTCGTGCGCATAGGTTTTGGTGAGCGGCACGCGAATCACCTTGGCGCCCATGTTGCGCGCGGAATTCTCGCCGGCTTCGTATCCGGGATCGCCCGTGACGAAAGGCTTGGTGGGCGAGGTGAAAGCGATGGCCGCTTGCATCAGCGGCGCGCTGGACCCGGCATAAGCTTTGACGTAGCTCCCCTTCAGGCCTTCCTGCTCGGCCAGGAGTTCTTGGAACTCGTTGGTTTGGGAAAAGAGATAGCGCCCGCCCTGCGCAATCATGGCATGCGCCGCCTCGGCCGCTTCCTTGCAAGGCCCGAGCGGATTCTCATTGGAATTGATCATCACGGCGTCATCGGGTATTTTGCCGCTGATGGCGGAAAGTTGAGCCAACGCGGGCTCGCTAAGAAATGGCATGGCGGCAGCGCCGGTGGAAATCATGGCGGCGATACGGCCGAAATTGCGGCGGGAGATGCCGCGATCTTCGAATTCGCGTTGCAGTTTTGGCGTCAACATACTATTCAATTCATCCTCCAGAGGGATACCGGATTAGTTTGTGGAAGGTTAACACTTTTAGGCGCCGGGTGTCAAAGGGGGTGTGCACAGTGTCGCCGCCAAATGATAATG
>PLDF01000509.1 GCA_003135055.1 Bryobacterales bacterium
GGACAACTCACGGAACGCGGCAAACCCGAACAGTTCCATGGCGCCTACGCGGTAATCGTATAGTGCGTGAACGAGATTCTTGATGCGATCCTGCTGCCCATCGGCGAAGGCAACCGCATTCTCCGGCTGATCAGTGGCGGCAACCTGCGGGAGAAGGTCGAGATCGCCTGTAAGGGCGATCACGAGAAGATGAAGAATACGATCAACGATGTGCATATCTGGCTGACCGGCCTGATCGCATATATAACCAAGATCGCCACTGGAGACATGACGGCATCGATATCCAAAGCTTCCGATCAGGACCAGATTCACGAGTGGCTGTCACTGTTGAAAACTAACATCAATGCACTGGTAGCCGACGCAGCCTTGCTCGAGAAAGCCGCCGCCGAAGGGCGGGTGGGTACGCGCGCCGACGCCACCAGGCACCAGGGCGACTATCGCAAGATCGTCGAGGGCGTCAACAAGACGCTGGAGGCGATTGTCGAGCCGCTAAAGGCCACCGCCCAGAACGCAACTGCGCTGGCTTCCGCGTCCGAAGAGCTCACGTCGGTCAGCCAGCAGATGGCTGGCGCAGCGGAGGAAACCGCGACGCAGGCCAACATAGTGTCGGCGGCCAGCGAGGAGGTCTCGAAGAATGTCGCCTCGGTCGCTTCGGCCGCCGAGGAGATGCAAGCTTCCATCCGCGAAATCTCGAAGAACGCCAACGAGTCGGCCCGGGTGGCCAAGAATGCGGTCAGCGTGGCGCATTCGGCCAACGAAACCGTGAAAAAGCTGGGCGAGTCCAGCCAGGAGATCGGCAATGTGATCAAGGTGATTACCTCGATCGCGCAGCAGACGAATCTGCTGGCTCTCAACGCCACCATCGAGGCGGCGCGCGCCGGCGAGGCGGGCAAGGGCTTTGCCGTGGTAGCGAACGAAGTCAAGGAGCTCGCCAAGCAGACCGCCAAGGCCACGGAAGATATCGGCCAGAAGATCGATGCCATCCAGGGCGATACCAAGGGCGCCGTCAAGGCGATCGAGGAGATCGGTACGATCATCAACCAGATCAACGACATCTCCAACAGCATCGCTTCGGCGGTGGAAGAGCAGACGGTGACCACTAATGAGATCGGCCGCAGCGTGACCGAAGCTTCCAAGGGGGTCGGCGACATCGCCAGGAACATCAGTGGAGTGGCCGTGGCGGCCAAGAGCACCACCCAGGGCGCCAACGACACGCAGAAGGCATCGCAAGAGTTGAGCCAGATGGCATCCCAGCTGCAAAGGGCTGTCGCAAAATTCACGTTCTGACCGGATCGAAGGTTTGAGACGCGGCCCGGCGGGTACAATACATCCGCCGGGCCGCGTCTCTCCACCCAAGTAACGAACGCAGGTGAAAAACGAATGGCTAAAGCACTGATTGTGGACGATTCGAAGGCTGTCCGGATGATTCTCGCCAAGACCCTGAAGGAACTCGGGTTCGAGGTTCGCGAGGCGGCCAATGGAAGAGAAGCGCTGGAAGTGATCGAGGCTGAAAAGACTGCCGTTACGCTGGTTCTGGCGGATTGGAACATGCCCGAGATCAATGGGCTGGAGTTACTCAAGCGGTTGCGCCAGAAACCGGAGCTTGCTGCGCTGGTGGTGGTCATGGTCACCACCGAGACTGAACTTGGCCAGATGACAGCGGCGCTGGAGGCGGGCGCCAACGAGTACATCATGAAGCCCTTCACCAAAGACATCCTGGTGGAGAAGCTCGAGCTTGTGGGAATCCACCCCTGACGAATATGACATGGCGACCCTGAACAAGCGATTGCTTCAACCCGGAGAGCGGATTCGCGTGCTGGTGGTGGACGACTCGGTGGTCATCCGGCGCCTGGTCACTCACGCCCTGGAGCAGGATCCGGCGCTCGAGGTGGTTGGCGTGGCGTCGAACGGCTTGATCGCACTGCAACGGATCCCACAGTTCAGCCCCGACGTCCTCACGCTGGATATCGAGATGCCCGAGATGAATGGCCTCGAAACCTTGCGCCGGGTCCGGCGCGATTATCCTCAACTGCGGGTCATCATGTTCAGCACGCTCACCGAGCGTGGCGCCGCCGTAACGATGGAGGCATTGACCCTCGGGGCCGACGACTATGTGACCAAGGCTTCCAACGAGGGATCGCTGGATCGCTCGATGACGCGCCTGCGGGAAGATCTGGTCCCGAAGATCAAACAGTTCTTTCACGTGCCGGGACAAATCCGCGACGCATCCAGGCTGGAACCGGCGCATGTCCAGGCAACGCCGCCTGCCCGGTGGGACACGCCGGTCGGCCGGATTACGAAGGTACGCCCCAAAGTGCTGGTGATCGGAGTCTCCACGGGAGGGCCGGCCGCGCTGGGCGCCATCCTGCCGGATTTGCCCGCCGGTTTCCGGTTGCCCGTCCTGGTGGTACAGCACATGCCGCCGCTCTTCACTCGCTTGCTCGCCGAGCGTCTTCACTCCATCTGCCGTCTGCCGGTCGCGGAAGCGGCCCATGGCGATCCGGTGGAATCGGGCAAGATCCTGATCGCGCCCGGAGATTTTCATCTAAAGGTGGCGTCGAGTGGCGGCGGAGTGCGCGTGTGTCTCGATCAGTCGCCGCCTCTGAACTCCTGCCGTCCCGCCGTCGACGCACTGTTCACTTCCGCCGGGGAAGCGTATGGCGGCGCGGCCATCGCCGTTATTCTGACCGGCATGGGGCAGGATGGTTTGCGCGGCGCGGAGATTCTCAAGGCGCAGGGGGCAAGCGTGCTCGCGCAGGATGAGCCTTCAAGCGTCGTTTGGGGGATGCCTGGAGCCGTAGTGAAAGCGGGCCTTGCCGACTGCGTGCTGCCTCTCGATCAAGTCATTCCGGAGATCCTGCGCCGAACTTAAGGGAAACGAATGACTAACCAAATGCCAATCGCGGAGATCCACTCGGCAAACTATCGGCTCCTTCAGGAGCATGTCTACTCCCAGTCGGGCATCGTGCTCGGAGAAGACAAGCATTACCTGTTCGAAGCCCGCCTTGCGCCCATTCTCAGACAATTCAGCCTCGGATCCATCAACGATTTGTGCGCGCTCCTCCGGGCCGCTTGCGAGACTGACATGGGCCGCCAGGTGGTCGAAGCGATGACCACCAATGAAACCTACTTCTTCCGCGATCCCGCGCATTATGACGCCATACGGACTGTGCTGTTGCCCAGGCTGAAGGAAGAACGGCGGAATACGAAGAAGTTGCGGTTCTGGTCGGCTGCGGCATCCACCGGGCAGGAAGCCTATAGCCTGGCCATGCTTCTCTTAGGGGACGGATTGAGCGACTGGAACGTTCAAATCCTGGGCACCGATTTTTCCTCGCAGGTTTTGGAACGCGCCCGTGCCGGCAAGTACCAGCAGATTGAAGTAAACCGGGGTTTGCCGGCTGCCCTATTGGTGAAGCATTTCCGGCGTTCCGGCGTGGACTGGCAGTTGAGCGAACCGGTGTGCCGGATGGCTCGTTTCGAGACGATTGATCTGCGCAAAAGCATGCGCGCCCTGGGGCCTTTCGATCTGGTGTTTTGCCGCAACGTCATGATCTATTTCGACGCTGAAACCAAAAGGAACATATTGAGAGAGGTCCACCGCACCCTGTTTCGAGGCGGCTGGCTGCTGCTGGGCGGAGCCGAGTCGGCGTTCGGCATCGAGGAGTGTTTTGAAAGACAGACCGTGGGAAGCGCGACTGTCTACGTTGCCCGCTGAGAGGACGCTTATGCCAACCGAACTGAGGATAGAGATACGGTCCAGCGAACTGGCGCAAATCGTGGAGTCCGTATTCGCCGCCATGCTGGGCTTGGAAGCTGCCGAGTGCGGGACGCCATGGTTCCCCGCCGGAGATCGGTTGACATCCGCAGTCCACCTGGCCGGCGATTGGAATGGAGTCGTGCTGCTGGAGTGCGACGTGCGCCAGGCCTGCCGGTTCGCAGGCCGCTTCCTCTCCGTGGATCCCTCCGATACGGTGGACGATGTGGTTCGCGACGTTCTGGGCGAGCTGGCCAACATGATCGGCGGCAACCTGAAGTGTGTGTTGAGCCAGGGGATCCGGATTTCCATGCCCTCCGTAATGGATGGAAGCGACTACTCGTTGCGGGTCTGCGGGGCCGAGGTCCGGGCGCGGCATGCCTTTCAATGCGCCGATGGCCTCTTTTGGGTCACGGTCCTCGCCATGCGATGAGGTAGAGTGCATGCTTGCCCCTGACAACGCTAGTGGGGCGGGCCATGGCGAGCCAGATTCCCGAGCCGCTCCGAGCGCCGGGAATTCGGGCGTCAATCGCCATGAGGCCAGCTTGGCCCACGGCCTGTGCCCTGTCTGTCACCGGCAGCCCCGGGCCAATGACTGGCAAGTCCATTCGATCCGATCGCCCGCCGCGCCTTCTGGCTTCTGACTTCGCTTCTTACTCCCTCGACTCCCATCCCGCAGGGATATCAAGGGCGAAGCCATTGCCGCCTTAGTCTTCCACCGCGCCGAGCCTACCCGCGTCGTAGAGCCGCCGGTCCATGCGGCTGAGCGCGCGAATCTGCGCGGCGTCGAGCAGTTGCCGATGCGGGATGGCGCAGAGGCGCTCGGGAACCGCCCAAACATCCTCTTCGGTTGTCATCCATGGGATGCGGTCGAAGCGGCGCAGATCCACCGGGCGCGAATAAGCGCGTAACGTCTTTTCGCCGCGCGGATTGTAGAAGTGCTCGAAATAGGAGATCGCCAATTCGCGCAAGTTGCCGTAGACAGGCTCGCGGAAGCGCAGGCCGGAGTAATTCGACTTGCCGACGGCGCCCCAGTGGCCGCGCACCCGGAAGAGGGCCAGCACGTGATCGTCGTCGCGCACGGCTTCGAGATCGAAGAGCAGCGGCGGGTGTCCCAGCAGGCGCAGCGCGGCGGCGGCGAACAGCGCGCCTTCCATGCAGTGCGCCGTGCGGTCGCGCAGAACACGCCGTGGGGAGCGGCAGGTGTGGCCGTGAGGCTCCTTGTTATAGGTGAGCTCGTCGACGAATCGCTGAATTCGCGCGGGCGTGCTAAGCCGCCGGAAAACGGCGCGTTCGGCGGGCGTGAAAGGGCTGGCGGGCACTTTCGATAGTGTATCGGAATAGCGCACGCTCCTGTTTTCGGCTCCAAACGCTTTGCCTTGTACCCAGCCCGCTGATAGAATACAGTTATGAGGATCGACCCCATGCCCTCTGCCACAACTCCGATCGGCTGATACCGATTTACGTCAGGAGTACTGTGAGTTCTTGTGTGCGCGTTGCTTGTAGTCTGCGCAAATCCTTTGACTCCGCTTCCTTCGTTGCTTTCGCTTTCTACTCGGATAAGCGGTCATGCTCGATTGCGACCTCCTTCGATTGCTGCAAACGTGCTAGCGCTGTCGTATACGCTGCATCGGTAGCATCCCCGGCGCCCGGCAGCGAGTAGCAGCAAGCCTGATTTAGGTACGCATCTTCCAAGTACTTCTGCCGGTCGCCGTAAGCCCACGACGTGATGGCGGTCACGTGATCGTACTGCGCCATCGCATCTTGATAGCCTGGCTTCCTGGTAAGCACCCAGCCGAGGCCGAATAGAGCGCCCGGCTCCAGCGGGTTCTCCGAGAGGCTCTCGCGTAGCCTGCCTAGACTAGATCCTCCTTGCCGCTATCGAGGATTTGCTTCAGCCCGAAATAGGAATTCAACCCGAGAGCCAGAGCATACAGGCTTGTTATATAACGTCAGCCGAAGCGTCACCACTTGTCGAGCTGGTTCTTGAGCAGCTGATACCGCAGCCCCAATTCGGGCGGAAGACGCGCCGCTGCCGATCGAAGTCACCATGTCTGTTGTTGAACGATCCTAGCTCGCACCCGTCTCCGTTCCAACCCGCGAAGGATGCCGGTGTGGTCCTAAGCAGCCGCGATTTCCTCTAACACCCGCTCCGCTTCCCCCGCCGGGTCGGCCGCGCGCGTGATTTGCCGCCCCATCACCACATAATTTGCTCCATCGCGGATCGCTTCCGCCGGCGTAGCCACCCGCTTCTGATCGCCCTTCGCGCTGCCGGCCGAACGCACGCCCGGAGTCACCAGAATCGTCCGCGGTCCCACTATCCGTCGAATGCCCGCGGCTTCGAGCGGCGACAACACCAGCCCGTCGATTCCGCACTCCACCGCTTTGCGCGCGCGCCTCTCCACCAGTTGCGCAATCTCGCAGGCATATCCAAGATCGTCGAGATCCTCCGGGCCGAAGCTGGTCAGCACCGTCACCGCCAGCAGTTTGAGGTTCGTCGATCCTCGGCCCTCCACCGCCGCCCGCATAATGGATGCGCTGCCATGGACCGTCAGGAATCGGACGCCCGTTTTCGCCACTTGAGCCACGGCGCGCTTGACGGTTTCGGGAATGTCGTAGAACTTGAGGTCGAGGAAGACCTCTTTGCCTTGCGCCAGCAGCTCGCGGACCACTTCCATTCCGGCGGCAGCATAGAGTTCCATGCCTACCTTATAGAAGTTGACCTGGCTGCCCAGGCGCGCGACTAACTCGCGAGCATCAGCGGCGGATTCCACGTCCAGCGCGACAATGATGGGGTTGCCAGAGCCGGGGTTATGAGCGCCGGCGTTATGAGCGCGGGCGTTATGATAGTCAGGATTATTAGAGGACGCCATCTGAGTCATATCAGTCTGATCGGTTTCAACCCGCGCTCCAGCACGCGGCCGATGCGGCAAGCTCCGGCGAGCGCTCGCTCCAGCTCCGCGGCATCGCGTTCCGGCAGCGCGATCAGCAATCCGCCGGAAGTCTGCGGGTCGTAGAACAAGTCTTCGATTTCGGCGGGAATTTCGCGCGCGATCTCCACCGCGCACGATGCAAATTCGCGATTGTTCCTGAGGCCGCCGGCAAGCGCTCCCCGACGCGCGTAATCCACCGCCCCGGGCAGGAACTGCACTCTGTCCACGGTAATCTCCAAAGTCACTCCGCTGGCCACCGCCAGCTCGCGCGCGTGGCCGATGAGGCCGAACCCGGTGACGTCGGTGCAGCCGTGAACATCGAATCGCAGCATCTCTTCGCAGGCGCGCCGGTTCAGCGTGAGCATCTGTTCCACGGATGCCGCCACGTGCTGCTCCCCCGCGATGCCGCGCTTCAACGCCGTCGAAATCACGCCCGTGCCGATGCGTTTCGTGAAAACCAGCGCATCGCCCGCACGCGCGCCGGCATTGGTCTTGATGCGCTCGGGATGCACCAGCCCCGTGACCGCATAGCCGAACTTGATCTCGTCGTCGGCGATGCTGTGGCCGCCCAGAATGGAGCAGCCGGCTTCGCGCATCTTCTCCGCGCCGCCTTTCAGAATCTCCTCAAGATCTTCCATATCGCCCTTGGCCGGGAACGCCACAATCGACAGCGACGAGACGGCCCTGCCGCCCATCGCATAGACGTCGCTGAGGGCGTTGGCCGCGGCGATGCCGCCGAACGTGAACGGATCGTCGACAATCGGCGGAAAGAAATCCACCGTCTGCACCATGGCGATCTCCGCCGTCAGTTTGTACACGCCCGCGTCGTCGGCAGTGTCGAACCCGATCAGCACATTCTCGTCGGGCCAGCGTGGAATGCTTGCCAAAACCCGGTCGAGCAGCTTGGGACTCAGTTTCGCCGCACAACCCGCGGCCTTCACATTCGCGGTTAATCTCTTGGCCCCTGTCACGAATCGGCTCCTGTCACGAAATAACCTCTCTATGTGGGCGTGGGCTATTTCGGCGCGCCGCACGCACTATAGAGTCGCGTCCGGAATGCCAGGCCCGAGCGCCTGCGCGGCATGCATTGGTGCGCGCGCTATATGGGGTCGTGTTTTCCATGGCTTATCCCTACTATAATAGCTGGCATGCGAAAGATACTCCTGCTCGCGGCAGTTCTGTTGCTGGCCCTCGCGGCCGTTTTGATTTCCGGCGACCCGCGCGTCGATGCGCGCATCAAGAAAGCCTCGCGCGCGCCGGAGCGCAACGGCTGGATTCAGGTTCACCTGGAAGGCTCGCCTTCCGACATCGGGTTCCAGCACGGCTATCTTCTATCGGCCGAGATTCAGGATGCGGTCGCCACCATATCCGCCGAGCTGAAGCACGAAGACAATAAGGATTGGGACTTCTACCGCAAGACCGCGCGCGAAGTCTTCTGGCCGCACGTGGAGCAGCAATACCGCGATGAGCTGAGCGGCATCGCCGATGGGTTGAAGGCGCGCAACGTGAAGCTCGACGTCTGGGACGTGGTCGCGCTTAACGCGTGGCTTGAGCTGCCCTATTACGATAAGTGGTACGACCACGTAAAGCCCGGCGTGAAGAGCACAGCCGACCATTGCAGCGCGTTCGTCGCCACAGGCAGTTATACTAAGGACGGCCGCGTGGTGATCGGCCACAACAACTGGACTACTTACTCTTCGGGCGAGCGCTGGAACATCATTTTCGATATCTCGCCCTCCGCGGGCAACCGCATGATCATGGACGGCATGCCCGGCCTGATCCACAGCGGCGACGATTTCGGCGTGAACTCGGCCGGCATCGTCATCACGGAAACCACCATCAGCGAATTCAACAGCTTCGACCCCAACGGCATTCCTGAATTCGCGCGCGCGCGCAAGGCCATGCAATATTCCAACTCCATCGACGATTTCGCGCGCATCATGAAGGATGGCAACACCGGTGGCTACGCCAACAACTGGCTGGTGGCCGACCGCAAGAACAACGAAGCCGCAAGCCTTGAGTTGGGCCTCAAGAACACCCCTTTGCTGCGCACCAAGGACGGCTTTTTCGTAGGCTCGAACTTCCCCGCCGACCCCAAACTGATCAAGGAGGAGACCAGTTTCGATGTCAACGATGCCGGAAAAAGTGAAAATGCCCGGCATAAGCGCTGGCTGCAGCTGATGCAGGAATACAAGGGCAAAATCGACGTTGCCGCCGGACAGAAATTCCTGGCCGACCACTACGACGCCTTTGAAGGCAAGGTCGACCCCAGCGAGCGCACGCTGTGTGGCCATATCGAGCTATCGCCGCGCGGCATGCCCACATGGCAGAAACCTTACGCGCCGTGCGGCGCCGTGCAGTCGAAGGTGACCGATGCGGCGGGCGCGGAGCGCATGTCTCTGACCGCGGCGCTAGGCCACGCCTGTGGAATCGATTACAAAGCGGCCGATCACTTGGCGAAGCATCCGGAGTACGCCTGGTATAAGCCGATTCTGCACGACATGGATTCGCGCCCCTGGACATCGTTTATGGCCAAGTAATTGCAGTGACTCCTGCGGCGCTGCTATGCGACTCATACTCTGTCTGGCTGTGACAGTCCAGTGCGTTTCCGCTCAACCAGCGGCGAGAAAGCTCGATTCTCTGCACGATCTCAGCGCCAACCTGGAGGCGCTGTCTCACCGCGTGAGCCGCTCCGTGGTGCAGATCTTCGCCACCGGCTACGCACTGAGCGAAGCGAGCGAATCGGGCGGCGCCGCCGCCATGATCACCAGACAGCGCGCCACTGGATCAGGCGTGATTCTCAGCGCGGATGGCTATATCCTCACAAACGGACACGTGGTGACGAATGCCCGACGCGTGCGCGTGCGGCTAGCGGCCGAAGGATCCGCCGGACACTCCAAACTGGAACCGGCCGGGAAGATTCTGGACGCGCGCATCGTGGGCATCGATCGCGATACCGACCTGGCGGTAATAAAGATCGATAAGACCGGGCTCGACACCTTGCCTCTGGGCGATTCGGACACGCTCCGCCAGGGGCAGCTGGTGATGGCGTTCGGCAATCCGCTCGGACTCGAGAACTCCGTTTCCATGGGGATTGTGAGCTCCGTGGCGCGGCAGATCAAGCCGGACGATTTCATGGTTTACATCCAGACCGATGCGCCCATCAACCCCGGCAACAGCGGCGGGCCGCTGGTGGATGCCGACGGCAGCGTGATGGGCATCAATACGTTCATCCTGTCGCAATCCGGTGGCAGCGAAGGACTGGGATTCGCGATTCCGAGCAACATCATCAAGAACGTGTTCGAACAGCTTCGCGACGCCGGCCACGTGCATCGAGGCGAAATTGGCGTATTCGTGCAAACCATCACGCCGCCTTTAGCTGCCGCGCTGACGCTTCCGCAAGATTGGGGAGTCATGCTGTCCGACGTGACGCCCGATGGGCCCGCGGACAAAGCCGGCCTGAAGAACGGCGACATCGTTCTCAGTCTCAACGGAAAGACGATCGAGAATGCGCGCCAGCTCGATGTGAACTTATACCGATACAAGCTGGGAGACAAGGTGAACGTGCAAGTGTTGCGCGGCGACGAGAAGCTTACCTTTCCCGTGGCGGTTAGCGAGCGCGACGACGACCCCCAGAGATTCGCCGACATGGTGGATCCGGTGAAGAACATCGTGCCGCAGTTGGGAATTCTGGGTATCGCCATCGATAAGAACGTCACGCAATTGCTGCCCGACTTGCGCCGCTCGATCGGCGTGGTGGTGGCCGCGCGCGCGGGCGAATCGCCATACTCCGGCGACAGCCTGAATCTGGGCGACGTGATTTACGAAGTGAACGGCACCCCGGTGTCGAGCGTGGCCGCGTTGCGTTCCGCACTCGACAAATTAAAGGAGACCGATCCGCTGGCGCTGCTGGTGGAGCGCGACGGACGGCTGCTGTACATCACGATGCAGATTGAGTGAAGCGGGGAATCCGGTAGTTCGCTAAATCCGTCTGTTATGACTGATCTTGGGCTCATGCAACCTGCGGCCGATTCTCGATCGGCCTGCCGGCTTCACCTACATTGCCAGAGGAACGCCGATTCTACACTCTGATCAAGTCGGATGTAAGGTCGCGTGTGGTGGGACAGACGATCGTTTTTTGTCGTCTGTCAGGCGGGCTGTACTCTAGTGTAGTGTCTGCTAAATAACTAGACAGCCATTTCTTCCGCTTTCTCGACCTGGCGCCATAATTCCAGACTGGCAGACATGTTTAGTTATTTGTTGGACACTACACTAGCATCTAGCGAAACCTGACCACGAAAGGCGATGGTCTGTCTTACCAAGGGACCGGCCAGGAGGCCGGTCCGCAGCCTCGGCCCTTGCTTCAGCGCTAAACCGAAGTTCTTGGATTTCATATCGAAAGATATTGATTCTGCAAGGTGGCCACATGCCTACGGTAGGCATGTAGGGAAGGCGAAAGCGATGAAACAAAAGACGTCGACTCTGTTTTCAAGAACTTCGGGCTAAAGACGCATTGGCTACTTTCCACCGAGCCCCGCTGCCGCGTATCACCACGGATTCGAGAATCTCGAGTCACACGTAAGCTCCACATCGGTGAGGCTGCGCAAAAACGCCAGCAGGTCCTTCCGATTCTGCTGAGTCAGCGCAATTCCAGTCATGCGCGCGGCGCGGTTGGGATTGTCGTGGCCGCGGCCGGCATAAGGGCCGCTCGCAATAGTGCGCCCGCCGGCGGCGTAATGGTCCAGCACCTCTTCGACTGTCGCCACGCTGCCATCGTGCATGTACGGCGCGGTCAGCGCCACGTTTCTCAGAGACGGCGTTTTGAACTTGCCGACGTCGGCGCGTTTCCTGGTTTGCCCGTAAATGCCCAGGTTCGGCCACGGATAGGGGAACGTCCCAGACATGTTGTAAAGCGCCGTATTGTGAAACTCGATGGGCGGGTTGCCGCGGCCTTCGTAGACCGTGGCGTCGCTGAAGTTGAATCCGCCGTGGCAGCGAAAACAGCCGGCCACCGCATCGCCAAAGAAAATGGCTTCGCCGCGCTGTGCCGAGTCTGGAATTGCGCCGCGGTCTCCGCCGAAATGGTACCGGTCGTAAGGCGAGCGGACAGAGATAATGGTCCGCTCAAAAACGGCCAGCGCCTTGGCAACATTCGCAAGGCTGAACGGGTATTGCGCCTCCGGGAAGGCTTTGCGGAAGAGCGCGCGGTAAACCGGGTCGGCGCGCAGTTGGCCCAAAAAGGCATTCACTCTGCCGCGCAAACCCAACTCCACCGGGTGCTCGGACAGCATGGGGATGCGCGCCTGCTCTTCGAGCGAGCGCAGGTTGGGATTACTCCAGGTAAGCGCGCCCGCGTAGGCCGCATTCACCAGGCTCATGGCGCTGCGCGGGTGGTCCTGGCCGGTTGCGCCGCGGGCGGTGGCGCACCCGTCGGTAAACGCCAGTGCCTGCCGATGGCACGACGCGCACGATTGCGCGCCGTTCACCGACATTCTCTTGTCGTAGAAGAGATACCGGCCCAGCAGCGCCTTGGCCTGGGACATCGGGTTGGCGGCGGGCACGCGCGGCTTGGGAAACCCGCGCCTTTCTTGGACACTACCCTGCCGGCGGCCCTATTTTGTCATAACTTTGTTATTTTGAGGGCTGCTATAATCGGAACTGGATGGTTTTCAGCCGCCCGCTCTGGCGGGTTGCCGCAGCTTCGAACCCTTCCCACCGCGTCGTAAATCCCTGTCCCGTTTTCCGGAGGCGCCCAGTAATCAATTGATGAAATCCAGCGTACGCATAACTCGCGGCGTCGAGAGCCTGTTCGGCACTCGCGACGAAAACATCCGGCTGATCGAAGCCGGCCTCAACGTCCACGCGCAGCTTGTCGATAACAACCTCGAAATCGAAGGCGAGCCCGATTGCGTTTCGCGGGCGGAACACATCCTGGAAGATTACAACCGGCTGTTGCGCGAGGGCCACATTTTCAATAACGGCGACCTCAACAGCTACCTGCGCGTAGTCACCAACGACCCCGAAGTGTCGCTGCACAAGCTGGTGCAGAGCGGCAAGCAGCGCAACTTCGGCAAGAAGATGCTGGCGCCGAAAACCGTCAATCAGCGCCGCTATCTTGAGGCCATTGAGCGCAACGACCTGGTTTTCGGCGTCGGGCCCGCGGGCACGGGCAAAACCTACCTGGCCGTCGCCATGGCGGTATCCGCGCTGATCAACAAGCAGGTTTCGCGCATCATTCTCACGCGTCCGGCCGTGGAAGCGGGCGAGCGCCTCGGATTCCTGCCCGGTACTTTGCAGGAAAAAGTCGACCCGTATCTGCGCCCCCTTTACGATGCGCTCTACGACATGCTGGAAAGCGAGCGCGTGGAAAAGCTGCTGGAGCGGAACACCATCGAGGTGGCGCCCATCGCCTTCATGCGCGGCCGCACGCTCAACGACAGCTTCATCATTCTCGACGAGGCGCAGAACAGCACCTCCGAGCAGATGAAAATGGTGCTCACCCGCCAGGGGTTCAACTCCAAAATGGTGGTCAACGGCGACATAACGCAGATCGATCTGCCCACCGGCCGGCGTTGCGGCCTGATCGATGCCATCGAAGTGCTCAAGGGCGTGGAAGGCATCAGCTTCGTGCAGTTCGATGAGAGGGACGTGGTGCGGCACACGCTGGTGCAGAGAATCGTGAAAGCCTATGAGCGGTACAACGAGTGCATGGGCGCCGGCCGGCAGCTAACTCTGCCCATCGAGCAGGCCGAGCCCGCGCCGCAAGCTTAATGGCCGCCATGTCCGCCGTGAGCACCGCCGCCTCCGTTTTGAAGACCGCCGCGTCCGCCGCCCGCTCGAATGCCGCCCATCGGAGTCACGACCGCAAGGGAGTGGTTTCCGTAATCTTCCGGCGCATTCCCGCCGATGTGCCGCAGCGCGCCGTGGAGCGCTTCGCATGCAAGCTACAGAATCAGGTCGCCAAGGGCCGCCCATTCGAATGCCTCATCGCTGGCGACGCCGAGTTGCGGCGTTTGAACCGAAAGTTCCGCGCCAAAGATCAAGCCACTGATGTCTTGTCGTTCCCCAGTGGAACAGGCCTCCCGGCCCGTTCGTCTCTAGGATCGATCGCCATCTCTCTCCAGCGCGCCCGCGCCCAGGCTCGCGCCTTAGGCCACTCCACCGAAGACGAAATCCGCATCCTGATGCTCCACGGCATTCTCCACCTCACCGGGCTCGACCACGAAACCGACGCCGGCCGCATGGCGCGCGCGGAAAAACGCTGGCGCGCGCGTCTGGGCCTTCCCGCGTCTCTCATCGAACGCGCCATCATCGAGCGGGTGCGCGCATGATGTGGGCCATCGTGGTCGCGGCGTTGATCGCCATCCCGCTGCTGGGCCTGGTGACGTTCGTGCAGCTTCTGTATCTCGAAAGCCTGCGCCTGCGCACCCGCGATCTGCCCTCGCTCAAATTCTTCAAGGACGAGCTGGAAGATAAGCTGGGCCTCAAAACCGAAGAAGGCGCCGGGTCGTTTTCGCTCATCAAGCATTCGCTGCTGGTCGCATTGGCGGTACTCTATTGCGCGTGGATCGACAACCTGTGGGAAGCGGCGCTGGCCGCGTGGCTCACCATGATCGCCGCCAGTTACGCGCTGCCGCAGCTGCTCTACCGCCGCACCGGCGGCCGTTGGGTGCTGCCCGCGGTCCCGCTGCTGCGCGCGCTGGCGTGGATCGCCAGACCCTGCGAGGCGCTGCTGAGTTTCTTCCAATCGCTGATCGATCTCACCGACGACCAGTCCTCCCCCGAAGAGGAGCCCACGCCAGCCGAGAACATCGAGGCGCTCATCTCCGCCGGCGCCGAAGAAGGATTGATCGAAGAAGACGACCGCAAGCTCATCCAATCCGTCATGGAGTTCGGCGACAAAGTGGTGCGCGAAGTCATGACGCCGCGCCCGAACATCGTCGCCATCCAGGCCGATTCCACGCTTGAGCAGTTGCGCCAGCTCGTAATCACCGAGCAATATTCGCGCATCCCCGTGTTCGAGCAGAATATCGATCAGATCGCCGGTTTCGTGCACGTTCGCGACATGTTCGAAGTGGACGAAGCCGAGCGGGAAGGCCGCAAGGTCCGCGAGCTGGTGCGCCCCATCATGTTCGTGCCCGAGAGCAAGCCGGTACACGACCTCATGCGGCAGATGCAGCAGGAAAACGCCCAGATGGCGATCGTGATCGACGAGTACGGCAACACCGCCGGCCTTGCCACCATGGAAGATTTGCTCGAAGTGATCATCGGCGAAATTCGCGACGAGCACGAGCCCGCTAGCGACGTGACTGAAGATGGCCAGGGAGGCTACATTGTATCCGGAAATTTCGATTTGGATCGTATCGGCGATCTTTTCGATTCCTTCCACCTCGAGGAAGACATCGAATCCACCACGGTGGGCGGTTTGGTGAGCGAATGGTTGGGGCGCGTTCCCAAGGCCGGCGAATCCGTGGAGCGCGACGGCATCCGCGTCGAAGTGCTGGCCAGCGACGACTTGCGCGTAGGCCAGGTCCGCATCGCCAAATCGCTGGCGGTGGCGCATGAGTGATTTTGCGGGGCAGCCAATCCTGGCTGCAGCAAGCCAGAAGTGGGACAGACGATCGGGTTATGTCGTCTGTCTTTCGCGAGGCAACAACAGACCACATAAGTCGATGGTCTGTCCCACCCTATGAGTGAAACCAAATTCCGCTCCGGATTCGTATCCTTAATCGGCCGTCCCAACGCCGGCAAATCGACGCTCCTCAACGCGCTCGTGGGCCAAAAAGTGGCCATCGTCGCCGATAAGCCGCAAACCACGCGCACGTCCATTCAAGGCGTCGCGACGCTGCCCGGCGCCCAAATCGTCTTCATCGACACGCCCGGCATTCACAAAGCCGATTCGCAGCTCAACAAGCGTTTGATGGACACCGTGCGCGCGGCTCTGGAAGAGCGCGACCTGCTGCTCTTCGTGGTGGATGCCAACGAAAACTTCGGCGAACAGGATCGCCGTGCCGTCGATATCGCGCGCCGCACGGATACGCCCGTGCTGCTCGTCCTGAACAAGATCGACCTGGTGAAAGAGAAGGCCCGCCTGTTGCCGTTGATCGACACCTACCGCAAGGCCTACGATTTCGCCGATTACGTTCCCGTCTCGGCCACCAAGAAGAAAGGGCTCGATGAGCTGCGGGCGGCCATCCTCGATCGTCTGCCCGAAGGCCCGGCGTACTTCCCCGAAGATCACGTCACCGATCAGCCGGAGCGATTCCTGGCGGCCGAACTTGTGCGCGAGAAGGTGTTGCTGGCCACCCGGCAGGAGGTGCCTCACTCCGTCGCCGTCACCGTCGACAAGTGGGAAGAAACGCCGCGGCTCACGCGCATCTTCGCCACCATCCGCGTGGAGCGCGACGGCCAGAAGGCCATCGTCATCGGCTCCAAGGGGGCCATGCTGAAGCAGATCGGCACGCTGGCGCGCGCGGAGATGGAACGGATCTTCGGCGTCAGGATCTATCTGGACCTGCATGTCCGCGTGCAGCCCGGGTGGCGGGACAAGGCCGCTTTTCTCAACGCGCTCGACTGGCGTACAATGTCGGGTAAAGATGATTTCTAAAATTGTTGCGGCCCTTCTGACCGTCTTGTTGCTCGCCGCGGTTTGTTTGGCGGCCGACAAGATCATATCGGACGACATGATCTACGACAACGTCCGCATCAAGTTGGCGAGCCATGTTCGAGGCAGACATCTGGAAAGCGACTGCAAGCAATGTCGGCGAAGCCTCTGGACCACGGCGGAAAGACTGCGGGTGTTCTGCCGGCTCGTCGTCTGATGGGAGGCCGTTTCTGCGGGCCTTTTGCGGACGGGGAACGCCTGGGACTTGGCAGCTAGTGGATCTCGACCCTCCAAGTCCCGTGCTCTACCGTACCACGCTGCCAAGGTACAGTGGATTTTGTCTCTCCGGTGTACTGAGTTACCAACGTCGCGGCGTATGTGCTCCCTCCCATCGTGAGAAGGGTTTCCTCCGACCGGTCTTTGGACTGCAAGCCGGTGGTATAGAGTAAGGAGAACTCCAGTTTGTGCTGACCTGGAGTTAGGAATAGCGTCACCGGGCTCTTCCCTGAATTGAACCAAGCGAGGCCGTCGACAAGCACATGGAGGCCGCGACCCACCTGGAGGATCGATACCCGATCGGGAGGCAGTTGGGGTCCTAGGTATGCCCTGTGCGTCTTGACAAATATATTTGTAAGTGCCGCCCGGCGGACGCGGTTGTCCTTGTCGTTCACGCCGATCTGTTGCACCAGTGCCTCGTCGCTGAGGTATTTAACCGCCTGACTGCGGACAGCCCAGTCGTTGTCCCCGACCGCCGCCTTGGCCAACGTGGACTGTTGATTAAAGGCCCCAACCCCGTCGACTGCCACAAGCCGAACGCCCGAGTCTGTGTCCTCAGTAGCGATCTTCGCCAGCAAGGTCACGTCGCCCCTCGTCCTCCCCTTGACGTTCCACAGTCCTTCGACCGGGCGTGGGCCCGCATGCCACCAGAGACATCTCACAGCCGCACTGCGGACGTGAGCGTCCGGGTCATGCAACGCAATGTCCGCTAGCGATCTAGCGTAGGCCGTTCCCGCAAGGAAACCCTCGTTGATCAGGACGGATATGGTTCGCAGTGCCGTGCGGCGGTCCTCTGGATCGCCCTTGTCGTCTGTCGCGATCCTTATTAATTCTTGGCAGGCACTCTTGCGGTGGCTCAGACACTCGTCATAGAGGCTCGGCGAGCTTCCCGCGCCCAAGGCTGGAAACGAGTGGATCGTCACGATCACCGCTGTTAGGTACAGCGGCGACCAGATTGGATGCTGCTTCACCATACTCCACGCACTCTCCCCGCCGGAAACTTCCCTATCACAGACGGCGACCCTGGAAAGGGCGGCAACGCGCTAACGACTCCTTTCGCTGCGCCTGGGGCGCATTGTACCACAAGGCGTACCGAGTCAGGCTCTCTGAAATGGCCCAAACGGAACAACGTCCTTTATGTGCGGCTATTGGAGCTGACAACCATTAAGTTATTTACTTCCAGTGCCGGCGACTTCGTTTCCGCAAATTTCCGACCGCTCGTCCTTCTACTCGTTTCAGGGAGGCCCGAGGGGCCGCCGCTCAGAGTGGCCATGGAGGTGCGAGCTGGTGCCGCATCTGGACTAGAGTTCAGGCGGCGCCGGCGCGCTGATCAGCTCCAAGGGCGCGATCCTGAAGCAGATCGGTACACTGGCGCGCGCGGGGTAGAGGAGATCTTTCTATTTGGCCTCGCCGTCCGCGTGCAGCCCGGGTGGCGGGACAAGGCCGCTTTTCTCAACGCGCTCGACTGGCGTACAATGTCGGGTAAAGATGATTTCTAAAATTGTTGCGGCCCTTCTGACCGTCTTGTTGCTCGCCGCGGTTTGTTTGGCGGCCGACAAGATCATATCGGACGACATGATCTACGACAACGTCCGCATCAAGTTGGCGAGCGATACCGTAGTGAAGGGCGGCGCCCTGAACGTCGACGTGAAGCAGGGCGTAGTCACGCTGGGCGGCATGGTGGAAAATAACAGGCAAAAAGAGCGCGCGGCCAAACTCGCCAAATCGGTAAAGGGCGTCAAACAAGTGATCAACAACCTTAACCTGAAAGAACCCACCGCGGGCAAATGATGCTAAGTGGGGCAGCCAATCCTGGCTGCAGCCGCCTTTCGGGCGGCTCTTTCCGGCATTGCGCAAGTCTTGGCATTCAGGCGCTATTGCCTGTGTGCGTTCTTGCGTGGGGCCTCTTCGCGCAGGACTTCTCCGAAATCAAGCTGGAGCTGACGGCGAAAGACTACACGTTTACCGAAGGGCCGGCCTGGTCCGCCGCGGGCGAATATCTGATCTTCAGCGACATCCCCAGCGACCGCCTCATCAAGTGGGCGCCCGGCCATCCACCCGAGGTCTTCCGCACAGATGCGCACGGCCCCAGCGGCAACGCCTTCGACGCGCAAGGCCGGCTCTACACCTGCGAGACCCGCACCCGCCGCGTGACGCGCACCGATAAAACCGGCAAGCTCGAGGTGTTGGCCGCGCAGTGGGAAGGCAAGCGCTTCAACGCGCCCAATGGAATCGTGGTGAGCAAATCGGACCACGTCTACTTCACCGACCCGGCATTTGGCGAGCAGCAGGACCACCGCGAGCTCGATTTCTACGGCGTCTATCACATCCCGCCCAAGGGCCCTATGAAGCTGGTGGCGAAGTGGACCACGCGCCCCAACGGCATCGCGCTTTCGCCCAACGGCCGCGTGCTATACGTCTCCGGATCGGACGACCACAACGTGCGCGCCTACGACATCGACCGCGAGGGCGACGCCTCGAACGAGCGCGTCCTGGTTTCGAAGATCGAGGGCATCCCCGGCGGCATGCGCGTAGACGAGAAGGGCAACCTCTACGTGGCCGCCAACGGAATCAGGGTCTACCGCCCGGACGGCACGCCCGCGGGCGCGATCGCAGTGCGCGAGCGGGCGTCCAACTGCGCCTTCGGCTACCCCGACGGCATGATGTTTTTCATCACGGCGCGCGGCAACGTGTACCGCACGCGGCTCGACGTGAAAGGGTTGTATTGATCACCGAAGACGACCGGCGGTATCCCAAGCGGCCCTTGGTCGGGGTGGGCGCGATCATTTTCGATGGCCCGCGCATCCTGATGGCGCAGCGCGGCAAGCCGCCATTGCTTGGCTGGTGGAGTTTGCCGGGCGGCGCGCTGGAGGCGGGCGAGCTATTGGCGGACGCGGTGCGGCGGGAGGTGCTGGAAGAGACCGGACTGGTTATCGAGCCGCTGGGCGTAATCGAAATCTTCGAGCGCATCATGCGCGACAGCGCCGGCGTGCTGGAATACCATTACGTATTGATCGATTACATCTGCCGCGTGACCGGAGGCGCGCTGCAAGCGGGCGACGATGTGTGTCGCGTGGAGTGGGTCCTGCGCAAAGGCCTGACAAAATTGCAAATCACCGAAGGCACTCTCGGCGTAATTGAGAAGGCATTTCGCGAACGGCGGAAGTACGGTAGCGCCGGCGGTCTAGCCGCCGGTGGTTTCCCATATGCGCACCAGCTCTGAAGTCCTGGAATTCGAATCCCTGCGCGCACTGCTCGGCCGCTATGTCTCAAGCCCCATGGGCCATCGCGAATTGGCGAAGATCCAGCCGCATTCCGATCGCCCGCAGCTGGAAGCGGACCTTGCCGAAGCGGGCGAAGCCATCGAATATCTGCGTCTGGCCGCGCGCCCCCAGCCCGCGGCGCGTGGCGCGGCCATCCGCGTCGATTTCGGCGGCCTGCCCGACACGGAAGCCGCCGTCCACAAGCTCCACATCGAAGGCGCGAGCCTCGATCCGAAGGAGATCTTCGACGTCTTCGCGCTGCTGGACCGCGCCGCGGACGCGAAGTCGGTGCTTTCCGCGGCCGCCGGGCGATTCCCGCGGCTCGGCAAGCGCGCTCAATCCATCGGCGATTTTCGCGAGCTGCTAAAGGAGCTCGATGGCAAGATTCTGCCCGATGGCAGCGTGGCCGACCACGCCAGCGTGGCGCTGGGCCGTCTGCGGCGCGATATCGAGCGGCAGAAAAAGTCCATCCAGGAATCGCTGGAGCGGTTTCTCAAAGCGCATCGTGAAGAAGGCGTGCTACAGGAGGAATTCGTCACCATCCGCAACGAGCGCTTCGTGGTGCCCCTGATCGCCGGACAACGCCGCAAGTTGGGCGGCGTGATCCACGGCGCCAGCGCCAGCGGCCACACGCTGTTCGTCGAGCCGCTCGAAACCATCGACTTGAACAACGAGTTGGTGCGCCTGGCCGAAGAGGAAGCGCGCGAAGTCCACCGCATCCTGCGCGAGCTCACCGGCCGCCTGCGCGGCCATGCCGATTCCATCCGCGCCACGCTGGCCGCCATGGCCGAGCTCGAAATCGTCTTCGCCAAGGGCCGCTTCGCCAATGAATTCGATTGCGCCATTCCGCGGTTCGGCGAGCGCCTCTGGCTGCGCGACGCGCGCCATCCGCTGCTCGAAGACGTGCTGCGCCGCAAGCGTAAGGCGGCCGTTCCGGTGAGCCTCGAATTGACGCAAGCCTGCCGCACGCTGCTGATCAGCGGTCCGAACACGGGCGGCAAAACCGTGACGTTGAAGACCGTGGGACTGCTCAGTCTGATGGCGCAATCGGCGCTGCCCGTGCCCGCCGCCGAAGCCGAATTCCCGCTGTTCGCGCAAGTGCTGGCGGATATCGGCGACTATCAATCCATCGAGGAAAATCTGAGCACATTCTCCGCGCACGTTTCGAACATCCGCGAGATGGCGCTCGACGTAACACCCGATTCGCTGGTGCTGCTCGACGAGCTGGGCGCCGCCACCGATCCCGAAGAGGGCGGCGCGCTGGGCGTGGCGATCGTCGACCACTTCCGCGCGGCCGGCGCCTTCACGCTGATCTCGACGCACCTGATGGCGCTCAAAATCTACGGCGCATCCACCGCAGGCGTGGTCAATGGCTCGATGGGTTTCGACGAGCAGACGTTCGAGCCGACATATCAGTTGCAACTGGGGCTGCCGGGCAAATCGGCGGGCCTCGAAATCGCCACGCGCCTGGGCATGCCCGAAGACATTATGCTGCGCGCGCGCCGCTCCATGAGCGATCGCGAGCGCGATGTCACTCGCTTCCTCTCCGAGCTGCATCGCCGCATCGAAGAGACGCAGTCGCTTGAAGGGGAGTTGCGCGCCAAGATCGCCGAGCTGGACCGGCACGAAAAGGAACTGGCGCGCGAGTGGGAAAAGCGCGGGTCCGCCAAGATCAAGGAGCTCGATCGGCGCACCGAGCAAGCGCTAGCGAAGTTTGAAGAGCAGGCGCAGGAGGCTATCGGCAAGATCGCGCAAACCGCGGACCGCCGCAAGGCCGAGCAGGAAGCGCAGCGCCGCGTGGCCAAGACCAAGCGCGAGCTGCGCGAAGATTTCGAAGCCACCGTCCTCGCCGCCGGCGACGATTCGCAGCAGGGGAGTGGCGAAAAAAGCCGCACCCAACCGTTGCGCATCGAAGTGGGCGCGCGCGTGAGAGTGAAGAACGTGCGCGACCCGGCGCGCGTGCGCCGCCTGCTGGGCAACGGCATTATAGAACTGGAAGCCGGCTTCATGAAGATGCAAGTCTCTGTCGACGAAGTGATCGAAGTGCTGCCCGAAGCCGGCGGCGCCTCCAGTAAGTTGCCGCAAGGCGTGAGCTACAAACCCGGCCCGGAGCTAAGCCCGGTTCACCAGGAGATCAACGTGATCGGCCAGCGCGCGGAAGAAGCGCGGGACGCGGTGGATCAGTTTCTCGACCGCGCCGTGATGGCCACCGCAAGCCGCGTGCGCATCGTCCACGGCTTCGGCATGGGCGTGCTGCGTAAGACGATTCAGGAATTACTCAGCAAGCATCCGCACGTGGCGCGATTCTATCCCGCCCCGCAGCAGGAAGGCGGCGGCGGAGCGACCATCGTGGAATTACGGGAGTAAGTCAAAACCGACGTCCTGCTATTATCGAGTCGATGCTCACTCGCTACATTCATGAGGCTATGAAGCGGGCTCGCTACAAGAGAACGGCGACTATTTTGGTCGGATTCCGGGACTTGCAGGAGTATGGGCGAGTGCGCGCACATTGGACAAGTGCCGGGACCAGCTTCAGGAGGTTCTGGAGGAGTGGCTCGTCCTGAAAATTCGCGACAACGATCCAATTCCCCGCATCGGCCGGGCCGCGTTGCCGCTGAGAGCCGCTTGAAGAATGGTGCGTCCGGTTTCCAGACGAGAGCTGATCCGAAGGTTCCTGGGTTTGAGGGTCCGATTTCAGGCGGCCGGCATCAGTTCATTGAAAAAGGGCGAATTGAAAGTACGGATTCCCAACCCACACAAAAGCGGAACCCTCAACTCTTCGCTGGTGAAGGAGATTCTACGGCAGGCGGGAATTGAAGTAGGCCTGTGGGAGAGCGCCTGAGAGCAAAGGCGTCGCCAAGATTTGGCGATGCGGCTGAGCGGACGTGGAATGCTGTCGCTTCAATCGGCAAGCCACCCGCTCGGAGTCAAAGGCGACTGCCCGCTGTGGAACTATAATTGAACCATGTCCTCCGATCGCAATCGGCTCCACGCGCTCGTCGATGCCCTTCCAGACACTGAGATACCGGCAGCCATTCCTTTCGAAACTGGGCGATAGGAAATCATCGACGCAGAGACCGCAACCAAACTAGATCTGGCTCGCGCGGAGCCGGGTGACGATGTCCCTATAGAGGAAGTACGGCGCCGGTTCAGGCCGTGATCCGCCGAGTCGTGTTTCGGGCCGCCGCGGTCCGCGACTTCGCGGCTTGATCGCGTCGTCCAGGCGCGTATTGATGCCGCCTTGGTACGTTACGTTACGTCACGACAGGGGCGAAAAACCACCTGGCATATCGGGAAATCCCCCGAGCCTCGGCGGGTTTTTCATGAAGTTTCGCGGGCGGAACGCCCATCCCAACAGGCCACGGCGACGTCAAGTCCCTCAATGGCCGGACCGGCGATATGCGCCTGCGGGTCGGCAAGTGGCGCATCTTTTTCAGCGTGGAACCGCCCGACTTGATCCGTGTCCTCGGAATTGACAACCGGGGCGAAGCGTATTGAGATCCTGCAGTACGCACCGCTCCATGAGCGGGCCGCGAGCGCTCACTGGGAAGATTCCCTCGCCGCTTCTACTCCTACCGGAACTCCATGTAGTTCCCGTCGCCGCCCGGTTCTATGTAGGGTTCGCCGAACTCTCCGGACTCGACCGCGCCACAATGGCCACTGCAAGCCGCGTACGCATCGCGTAGCAGCGGCAGAACGGCATCGTGGAATTGCGGCGGCAAGCGTAGCACCCCGCTCTGTATACTGGGAACGTTGCCGCCAGTTCTTCGATCCGGCCATACCGGTTTTTCTTCTACTCGGCGGATCGAGATGAACCGCCCCATATCCACGTGGAGCGGGAGCAGTCCGAGGTCAAGTTCTGGCTCGGTCCAGTACGCCTGAAATGGAGTTACGGTTTTGCGCGAATCGAACTTCGGCGAATCGTGGCTCTAGTCGGATAGCACAAGGAGCTTTTGGTGAGGGCGTGGCATGAGTTTTTCGGGAACTGAACTCAGGGAAACACTTGCTCAGGGCGTGACGGCGAGCGACGAAGCGCTGACCGTCGATCTGGCCGATGGCAGGACGATCGCAGTCCCACTGGCGTGGTTCCCGCGTCTGACGCACGGATCGCCGGCGGAGCGAGCCAACTGGCGCCTCATTGGCGCCGGCGCCGGCATTCACTGGCCGGAGTTGGACGAGGACATCAGCGTGGAGAGCCTCCTGAAGGGCTGGCGGTCCGGTGAAAGCCATGAGTCCCTTCGGCGCTGGCTTCTCACGAGGCGGAAATGAAACAGTCCAACTGGCCGCGCTCACTTGGAAGATTCTCCCTCGGCCTCTATCGGAATTCCAGATCCTTCCCATCGCCGCCCAGCACTATGTAAGGTTCGCCGAACTCTCCGGACTCGGTACGCATTCTAAGTCCCCACGAGCCGCCGGTGATCAGATAGCAGTTCCCATCGCCCGAATCGTCGATCGGCGACGCCATCGCCGCACACTGCTCGCCGCCTTCGTCGAGGCCGGTGATGTCGCACCAAACCGCCGCGCCATCCCGCGCCACCCGCACCCGCTTCACTTCGCGCGGCGGCGCTTTCGGCTGAAAGACGAGCCCATCCATGGCGTCGCAATTCGGGTTCTCGTCGATTTGAATGAAAATGGCCGGCTCCATGGCGTGACTTCCATCCTACCGGATTCGCATGGATGCGATCGGATGCGATCGGGGCAAGCTGAAGCCGGCCCCGCCATTCTAGTATCATGAAAAGAATGGCCCAGCGGGAACTAACGGTTGCCTCTACCGCCGCATTCTCGCCGCGGCTGATGGGCAAGCTGGCCGAGCTCGAGTCCGCCGTCGGCCTGGCGATTCGCGGCAAAGCCGAAGTCGTCCGCATGTCGCTGGTCGCTCTGCTGGCGCGTGGGCACCTGCTCATCGAAGACGTGCCCGGGGTAGGGAAGACCACTCTGGCCCAGGCGTTGGCCCGCTCGGTCTCGTGCCGTTTTCACCGTTTGCAATTCACCAGCGATATGCTCCCCAGCGACGTTCTGGGCGTGACCATCTACAACATGCAGTCGGAAACCTTCGAATTCAAGCCGGGCCCCATTTTCACCAATTTTCTGCTGGCCGATGAGATCAACCGCACCACGCCGAAGACGCAGTCCGCTCTCCTCGAGGCCATGAATGAGGGGCAGGTAACCATCGATGGCCACTCGCACTCGCTGCCCCGGCCTTTCATGGTGATCGCCACGCAGAATCCGGTGGAGCATCATGGCACGTATCCGCTGCCGGAATCGCAGCTCGACCGGTTCCTCATGCGCCTGCGCATCGGCTACCCGGACGCCGCCAGCGAGCGCGAGATTCTGCGCAGCTCCGAGCCTCGTCACCCGCTTCCGGCGCACTCCGGCCCCACCGCCGAAGATATGGTCCAGTTGCAGGAAGCCGTGAGCGGCGTCGGCGTGGAAGACTCGCTGGTGGATTACATGCTCGCCATCGTGGAGCGCACGCGCAACAACGAAGCTCTGGCCCTGGGCGTGAGCCCTCGCGCCTCGCAGGCGCTCTACCGCGCGGTGCAGGCGCTGGCGCTCGTCGAAGGGCGGGAATACGCCATTCCGGACGACGTGAAACGCCTGGCCGGACCGGTGTTCGCGCATCGCGTGGTGATCGACACGCGCACTACGCTCGCCCCCAGAATCGCCGGCGCTGGCGAGCGCATCATCGCAGAGATTCTCAGCCAGGTGGAAGTTCCACTCTAGATCGCTCCCCATATGAAGACAGCCATTATCGGCCTGCCCATGGTAGGCAAGACCTCGTTGTTCACGATTCTCACCGGCGTCCATCAGGAAACGCGCATCGGTTCCACGGTGGCGCGTACCGGCGTGGCCAAGGTGCAGGATGACCGCCTCGACGCGTTGGCGAAGCTCTTCGAGCCGCCCAAAGTGACGCACGCGACGGTGGAATTCGTGGACATGCCCTCTATCTCGAAGGAGAATCTGCGCGACCCCGGCTATATGGCCAGCCTGCGCGTCGCCGACGCTTTCGCGCACGTGCTGCGCCTGTTCGCGGACGAAACAGTGCCGCACGAGAAGGGTTCGGTGGACCCGTTGCGCGATCTGGAGGACGTCGAGACCGAGTTGATGCTCAGCGATCTGGTGGTGGTGGAGAAGCGCATGGAGCGGCTCGACAAAGATCGCAAAAGGGTAAAGAATCCGGAATTCGACCGCGAGTTTGAGCTGCTCGAAAAATGTAAAGCCGCGCTCGAGGAGAACCATCCGCTGCGCCAATTGGAAATCGACGCCGACGATGAGAAGCGTCTCCGCGGATTTCAGTTTCTTTCGCAGAAGCCGATGCTCTATGTGTTGAATCTGGGCGAGGCCGATGCCGGCGCGCTGCGCGACCGCGAGCGGGAGTACTCCGAAGGCGCGCTGGCCGGGCGGCGCAACACCGGCGTGACCGCGGTATGCGGCAAGGTGGAAGCGGAGCTCGCCGAGTTGCCGCGCGCGGAGCAGGCCGAGTATCTGGCCAGTTACGGCTTGCGGGAATCGGGCCTGGAGCGGCTCATTTCCGCCACCTACTCGCTGCTGGGCCTGATGAGTTTTCTCACCGCGGGCGAAGACGAATGCCGCGCCTGGACCATTCCCATGAACAGTCCGGCGGTGAAAGCGGCCGGCGCCATCCATTCCGATTTCGAGAAGAAGTTCATCCGCGCGGAAGTAGTGAACTGGAAGTCCTTGGTGGACCTGGGCGGCTACGCCGGCGTGCGCGAGAAGGGCTTGCTGCGGCTGGAGGGCAAGGAGTACGTGGTGAAGGATGGCGATGTATTGGTGATCCGCCACGGTTAGAGTCGTGGGGTGGGCCCACATGGGGCACATGGCCTGCGCACCCCAAGCCAAGCCATTCCTGGCGTTCACCCGGGTCACAAGCCCGCCCACAAAAAACCTGGAAGAATCTCCACCCTTCATTCGTCCAAAGCGAGTAACCTGATCACGATGGTGCTGGAAGGTTCGGAGCGGGAACTCGTCGAAGCATGCCGGCGCGGAGAGCGCGAAGCCTTTCGCGCGCTGTTCGAAATCTACCGCGACCGTGTTTATTCCATCGCGCTCCGCTACTCCGGCGATGAAACCGCCGCCATGGATATAGCGCAGGATACGTTCCTGAAGCTCTTCGCCTCCATTCATCAGTTCCGTGGCGATGCGGCTTTTCAAACCTGGATTTACCGGTTGGTGGTCAACAGTTGTTTCGATCATAAGCGCCGCGCGCGCCGCCTGGTTCCGCTGGCGGCGGGCTTCCTGGCCACGTTGCGCGCCTCGGCCGACAGTCTGGCCGATCTGTTGCGCTCTGAGGTCCGCACCAGCGTGCGCACGGCGGTGGACCGGCTCTCGCCCGCGCTGCGCATGGTGATCGTGCTGCGCTACACCGAGGCGTTATCGTATGAGGAGATCGCGGCGGTGCTTGGATGCTCGCAGGGGACCGTGGCATCGCGCCTGAATCGCGCGCACAAGGCGCTGGGGCGGCGGCTTTCGCACCTGGCAAATGAGGGGAACAGGCATGTCTGAATGGCTCGAATTGGAATTGGCTCACCGCTTGGCCCCTGTGCAAGCGCCGGAGCGGTTGTGGCATTTGGTCCAAACACCGGGCCCATTGGCGAACCCGCGCCGGCGCCCGGTGAAGACCGTTCTGCTGCTGGCGGCCGCCGCGGCGGCATCGGTATGGGTGGCCGCGGCTTGGCGCCCTGAAGCCAGAAACGTCCGAACAATCAGCTTGAGCGCAAACCCGGTAGAATCCCACGCAGCCTGCAGAAGCTGCCACGCCGACTAGGTAGCGCCGGCGGTCTTGCCGCCGGTGTTTGTGCGCTCGCATTTCCGTGATCGAGACTCGTCGGCTCCACATGCCCGACCATGGGCGAAGCCCAACCAAGCCTTACCATAGTCACTTGGTGACTCCGCCCAATTCCGCAAAACAAGACCGCAACCTAGCCGCCATCGGCCTCTTCCTCATCGGCTGTTACTTCTTCCGCCTCACCCGCCACGCGCTAAGCACCGGCTTCAGCAGCGACGATCTGATGAACCTGCACCGCTCCTGGTACTTTCCGCTCCGAGCCCTGATCAAGGCCAATCTGCTGTTTTTCCTGCCCTCCGATTTCGGACGCCCCATAGGCAGCCTTTGGTATCGCTCTATCTTCTATTTCGCGGGTTTCCATGGCGCTCTGTTCCACGCCGCCGGCCTGGCCATCCTGCTCGCCAACATCTTTCTGACCTACGCCGTTGCGCGGCGGCTCAGCGGCTCCAGGCTGGCGGCGCTCGCGGCGGCGCTTCTTCTGAGTTACGAACGGCGCTGGACGCCGCTCTATTTCAATACCGGCTACATCTACGACGTGCTCTGTTACTTCTTCACCTTCGCCGCGCTGCTGTGGTATATCGCCATCCGCCAGAAGAACCGTGCGCCCGGAATCGCCGCCAGCGCCGCGCTGCTGGCTCTCTTCGTCTGCGCTCTGAATTCGAAGGAAATGGCGATTGCGCTGCCGGCCGTATTGGCGCTCTACGAGCTGCTCTACGGATTGCTCAATGGGCCGCGCCGCTCTGTGCGCTTGATAGCGATCACCGGCGTAATGACAATCGCGTTCATGGTGGGCAGAGCCGGGTCGTTGGTTTCGAACCCAGCCTACCGTCCCGAAATCGGCTTGACTCGATTCATGGCAACTACTAGCCACTTCCTGAACGAAATCTTCGTGCTGAATGGCTGGTTCGCTCCTCCCCTCACGCTGGCATTCTGCGGAACGCTTCTCGTCGTCGCATTAGCCGCGAAATCGAGGCCGCTGATCTTCGCGTGGGCGTTCACGGCGATCACCGCCCTTCCCATCGCGTTTCTGCCGCCACGGGACGGACCGCAATACTACATCCCATTCTTCGGCTGCGCGCTGTATGCAGGCTGCGCGATTTCGGGCATCGCCGCCAGTTTGCGCCACATCGTCCAAACGCCGCGCCTCACTTTCCAAACGTTGCGCGGCATTGGCCAAACGCTGCGCGGCGCTGTCCAAACGTCGCCTTACTGGGCGGAGCGCGCCGTGGCGGCGTGCCTGCTGCTTGCCATCGCGTGGCCACTCTACACGTATTACAAGAAAGTGGGAATGAGCGGCGTCGTCAGCATGACCGTGGAATCGCCAGAGTGGATGTCCCTCGCCGCCCAAATGCGCGCCTTGCGTCCGACTCTACCTCCCGACGCGCGCTTGCTCTTCCTCGACGACCCGATGCTGCCTGACGTCTACGACATGGATTTCCTGGTGCGTTTGACCTATCGCGACCGCAGCCTGACAGTGGATCGCGCGAAGACCATGCCGCAGCGCCCGTCCCCGCGCCAGATGCAGGGGTACGATGCCGTGTTCGATTATCGCTCGGGGAAATTGACCGAACTCCCGCAGCCGGCGGTGGCGATTCATCCGGCCATCCTGGAATTCTTCGACGGCGATTGGCAGGTCATTAGCGCTAACCACCCCGCGCATCCCGGCGACCACATCATCGCAAAAGCGGCGGACCTGGGACCGACGGACCCGGAAGTTCCCCCCGGAGAAGCATTCCCTCACAGTCCGCTTGCGGAATCGATTCTGCGCCCCAACTTGCGCGTGAATGGGCGTCGGGCGGAGGTCCCGCAGCACCTTGGCTCGCCCGGCGAAGTGAACATTTACCGTTTCGATTTCCGCATTCCGCCGCAAACCGAAGCGGGGATGGCGCAGGTGCAATTGACTGTCGGCGGACACAGCGCGCCCCCCGCGGCCCTCTTGGTAACGCCGGCGGTCTTGCCGCCGGTGCCTGTGCATCGGTAGCGCCGGCGGTCTTGCCGCCGGTGTTTGTGCCCCGCTCGTGAGACACTGATTCCGTGCGCGTACTCGTAGCCGATAAGTTCGAAAAGTCCGGCCTGGAAGGCTTAGCCGCCGCCGGATGCGAAGTGTCCTATCAGCCAACCGCCAAGGACGCCGCACTCGCGATCGCGGTGCATCAGTTCCAGCCCGAAGCGCTGGTGGTCCGCTCTGCCAAGGTCTCCGAAGCCGCACTGGCCGCAGGCTCGCTTAAGCTGGTGGTGCGCGCCGGCGCCGGATACAACACCATCGACGTAGCGGCCGCATCCCGCCGCGGCATCTATGTGTCGAATTGCCCGGGGAAAAATTCCGTCGCCGTAGCGGAGTTGGCGTTCGGGTTGATTCTGGCGCTCGACCGCCGCATTGCCGACAACGTTGCCGCGCTGCGTCAGGGCCAGTGGAACAAGGGCGAATACTCGAAGGCGCGCGGCGTTTTCGGGCGCACGTTGGGGCTGATCGGGCTGGGGCAGATCGGCCGTGAAATGCTTCCGCGCGCGAAAGCCTTTGGCCTGCGGGTGGCGGCGTGGAGCCGCAGCCTAACGCCGGAACAGGCTGAGGAATGGGGCATCGAGCATAAGGCATCGCCGGCGGAAGTGGCCGCGGCTTCCGATATCGTCAGCGTACATGTCGCGCTCAACGCGCACACGCGCGGCCTTCTGGGCGCGGCGTTCTTCGATGCCATGAAGCCGGGCAGCTGCTTCATCAATACCGCGCGCGCCGAGGTGATCGACCAGGACGCGCTGAAGCGCGCCATCGAGGGACGCGGCATTCGCGCCGCGCTCGACGTGTTCGCCAACGAGCCGGCGGGCGGCGCCGGCGAATTTACGGACGAGATCGCAAAGCTGGTCTATGGCACGCACCACATCGGAGCGTCGACGGATCAGGCGCAGGAGGCCATCGCGGCCGAGACCGTCCGCATCGTACGAACGTTCAAGGAGACCGGCAAGGTTCCAAACGTGGTGAACCTCGCCAAACAGACTCCCGCGACATGCGCGCTGATTGTGCGCCATCTCGACCGTCCGGGCGTGCTGGCCAGCGTGCTCGACTTGATTAGCGGCGCACGCATCAACGTGCAGGAAATGGAAAACATCGTCTTCGAGGGCGCGGAAGCGGCGGTGGCGCGAATTCATCTGGAAACGGAGCCCGGAGCGGCTGTTTTAGAGCAAATTGGCGCTTCGAACCCCGATATTCTTGAAGCCAGTCTGATCAAATTCTAATCGAATATTTGTACGCCATGCGCCATCGGTCTTCGGTAGACTCTTAGAACGGTTATGCGAACGCAATCCGAGCTCGGACATGCAATCGAAGAAGCCCGCGAACAGACCGATGCGCTGTTTCGCGCGGTACGGCCCGATTCGTTCTACGAGCGGCCGATACCTGAGCGGCATCGCATCGTGTTTTATCTGGGACACGTGGAAGCGTTCGACTGGAATTTGATCGGCCGCTACGCGCTCGACCGGCGTCCGTTTCACGCCGGGTTCGACCACTTGTTCGCGTTCGGCATCGACCCGCCGCCGGGCCAGTTGCCTTCCGATCGCCCGTCCGACTGGCCGTCGCTCGCCGAAGTGGACCGCTACAACCAGCGCGTGCGCGATGAGATCGACGAGCTGATCGATGAGGTTCCCGGGCAGTTGCTGCATGTGGCCTTGGAACACCGGCTGATGCACGCGGAGACGTTTGCGTACATTCTGCACCAGCTCGATTACGAGCGGAAGGTGGCGCCCGCGCTCCCCCCGGAAATGGAGACGGCTCGGCCGCCGCAGCCGCGGATGGTCGAGATTCCCACGGGAACGGCGCAACTTGGGCTCCATGGCCCTGGGCTCGATGACACTAGCCTCGATGACAATGCCACGTTCGGCTGGGACAACGAGTTTCAAGCGCTCGCAGTGGACACGCCGGCGTTTTCGATGGCGAAGCATAAGGTCACCAACGGCGAGTATCTGGAGTTTGTCCGCGCGGGAGCGGCGGCGCCGTTCTTCTGGGTGGAGCGCGCGGGCCGCTGGCGCTATCGCGGCATGTTTGCGGAGATTCCGCTGCCCCTCGATTGGCCGGTTTACGTGACGCACAGCGAAGCGGAAGCCTATGCGAAATGGCGCGGCGGCGCCTTGCCCACGGAGGCGCAGTTTCACCGCGCGGCGTCGCTTACGCACAAGGAGTCCGAAGCGAATTTCGATTTCCGCCGCTGGGAACCGGTGTCCGTGCATGCCAACGACAGCGGCTCCGCGGCGCATGCCAATCACAACGGCGCCGTTGCGCACGCCGACTCACGGAGCCGCGCGCGTCAGCCAGCGGACGTCGGCTCCGCCGACGGCCAACATCCGCTCCCTAACGGTCGCGGCTCCGTAGAGGCTCTTTCGCAAGTAGAGGCTCTTTCGCAAGTGGAGGCTCTTTCGCAATTGGCGGCGCGCTCGCAAATAGAGACACCATCCCAACTAGTCGGCAACGGATGGGAGTGGACCTCCACGGTCTTCGCGCCGTTTCCCGGCTTTACGCCGTTTCCGTTCTATCGGAATTACTCCGAGCCGTTTTTCGATGGCCGGCATTACGTGCTCAAAGGCGCCTCGCCGCGCACGGCTGGGCGCTTGGCGCGGCCCTCGTTCCGCAACTGGTTTCGCCCGTCCTATCCGTATATTTACGCCACATTCCGGCTGGTTGAACCATGATGTACGCCCGCGCTCTTGACGACACGTTCGCGCGCGACGTGCGCGCCGGCCTCATGCGAGCCGGGCAGAAGACGCTGCCCTGCCGCTACTTCTACGACGAGCTGGGGTCGTCGCTATTTGAAGCCATCACGAACCTGCCGGAATACGGCCTGACACGCGCCGACGAGCGCATCCTGCAAAAACATGCGGCGGCGATCGTCGACCGGCTGCCGCGCAACCTGGTGGTGGCCGAACTGGGCAGCGGAACCGGCGCAAAAACGCGGCCGATTCTGGAAAAACTGCGGCAGCGGCAGATTGTAGTCTACTATCCGATCGATACTTCCGGATCGGCGCTGGCGAAGTGCAACCAGGACCTGGGCCGTCTGGGCGCAGTGTTCCCGCTGGAGATGAGCTATCTCGACGGACTGCGCGAAGTAGCCGGGCGGCGGGCCCCTGGACAACCGCTGCTGATTCTGTTTCTCGGCAGCACCATCGGCAACTTCGAACCGGAAGCGGCCATCGATTTCCTTCACGCGATTCGCCAATGCCTCACGCCCGGCGACGCCTTGCTGCTGGGTACGGACCTGGTGAAGCCGGCCCCGGAGCTGCTCGCGGCGTACGACGACCCGGTGGGCGTCACGGCGGCGTTCAACAAAAATATTCTGGCGCGCATCAATCGCGAGCTGGAAGCCGATTTCGACCTGCGGCAATTCGAACATGTGGCGCGATACAACCAGGACCTACAGCGGATTGAGATGCACCTGCGGTCGCGCGAATATCAGATCGTCAGCATTCGCAAAGCCGACCTGATTGTGGACTTCGTACCCAACGAAACCATTTGCACCGAAGCCAGCCACAAGTTCCGCCTGGAGCAGGTTTGCGAAATGGCGCACGCGGCCGGATTTCACCCGGAGATGCGGTGGGCGGATAACGAATGGCCGTTTGCGGAGAATCTGCTGAGAGCCGTCTGATTCTTGTGGCCCCTGGCTCAGCCACCGGCTCCGTTCGGAGCCACGACCGTGAGGGAGTGGTCTTCACGAAATACGAGATCGTATTTATACCGTATTTATATGGACCGGAACTGGCGCGCTCGGGATGACGAGTGGACGAACGGCAGTTCGATGCGATATCAATAGGGCTCATGCTCATCCGCATCATGGCGTCGCGCCACTCCGCTTTCTACAGCCCGTTGCTCACTTGCATCGGGTTCCTTCGAGACGAAGGGCACGAGGTTCCATACAGTGTGCTCGGCCCCCAGCAGCGGAGCTATGCGTTGCTGCGCGACCGGGAGATCGATATCATGCAGTCGGCGGTTTCTTCGAATTGGAAGCCACGGGAGCAGGGGATTGAGCCGTTGCCGGTGCACTTCGCGCAGATCAACCAGCGCGACGGATTCTTCATCGCCGGTAGGCAGCCGGATACTGAATTCCAGTGGAAGAAACTCGAAGGGAAGACTCTGCTTGCCGACCATGGCCTCCAGCCGCTAGTCATGCTGAAATACGCCATTAAGCATAACGGCGCCGATTGGAAGCAGATCAAAGTCATCGATGCCGGCACGCCGGACAAGATGGAGGCCGCCTTCCGCGCCGGCGCCGCGGATTACGTGCATCTCCAGGGTCCCGTGGCCGCCGGTGAAGTCATTGCGTCAGTGGGCGCCGCCATGCCTCCCGTAGCATTCAGCAGTCTGTGCTGCGCCCGCTCGTACCAGAACACCGAGGGCTACCGCACATTCTTGAAGACATATGGTCGCGCCAGAGAGTGGGTCCGGACGGCGCCAGCGGAAGAGGTCGCGGCGAAAGAAGCCCCATTTTTCCCTGGCGTAGCCAGTGAGACCCTGGCCGCGGCCGTGAAACGCTACCAGGGCCTGGGCTGTTGGGAAGGAGGCATCGAAATCCCGCGAGACCTTTACGAGCAGGCTCTTAGCGTTTTCCAGTCCGTTGGCGCAATCGCCTGGCGGCATAGCTACGAAGAAGTCGTGGGATAGCCGTTCCATGGCGTGCTGGTGGAAATGACCGTGGCCCGGACGCGATGCCGGGCGTGCCTCACGCTCCTTCGGTACGAGGCGGACCCATTCGCAGACCTCAAACCCACGGCCGCCATGATCGTTTCGTGAGATGCGGTGCGCATTCGGCGGCGCATCCGGATGGCCGTGAGTTGGCCTCCGCAGCGCCAGCCGCAAAGCCTTCGCCGGGTTGTCCGGATCGGCGCCCTTAGCTACCGTTAGCCCAACTTCGGCGGTTGCCGAACCATACGCGGCGATATCGACCCGGAAATATCGGTAGGCCGCCGCTCTCCGCGCGCGGAGCGACGGCCCCGCTTCCGCGGCCCGTAGCCTCGTGGGTTACAATTGCTAACGTATTTTGTTGTTAGTTTGAACTATTGAGGTGACCCCATGACATTACGCCGCGTTTGCATGATTGTCTGTCTCCTACCGGCGCTATGCGCCTTGACTTCCACTCCAGCGTACGCTCAGAGCGCCCCCTGGACAGCTACCGTTCGCGGGTCGTGGGTTCAGACCGGTCCAGCCGGCCAGGAGGATGTGACCCTGGCGGCGAAAGACAGCGTGGGTCAGATCGTCGTGGCCGACGACGAAAACGCGGCAGTGCACCAAGCTGCGGAGTTTCTCGCGGGCGACATCGAGAAGATCAGCGGGATGCGTCCCGCGATCGTCAAGACTGCCAGCGACGACAAGGTCAACATCCGGCTGGCGACTCTCGGCCACGGAGCTGCTATGGGACCAGCGCCGGCCGCCATCGATGCGAGCGCCATGCAGGGTCAATGGGAGAGCTACCGGATCGCCACCGAAGGCCGCAACGTATGGCTGGTGGGTTCGAACCCGCGCGGCACGGCGTTTGCGGCGTACACGTTGTCGGAGCGGCTGGGGATCGATCCGATCTATATTTGGTCCGGCTACCGGCCCGAGCATCGCGACCCGCTGGTGCTCAAGCGCACCCGCTTCGCACAGGGTCCGCCGGCCTTCCGTTATCGCGGCTTCTTCCACGACGACGAGGATCTGCTGCCGCGGCCCTTCGACGCCAACGGCAATCCTTTGCAGACCGGCGACGTCCCGCTCGATTGGTACAAGAGGTTCTTTGAAACCGCGCTGCGTCTGCGTATGAACATGGTGGCTCCCTACACGCGCGTGCACCGGCGCTACGAAGTGCAAAAGCTGGCCAGCGACTGGGGGCTCTATTACACCTCGCACCACTACGACATTCTGGTCTCGAACCCGTTTGGCCTGACGCGGTTCAACCTGGCCGCCGAGCGCGGCGTGAAGCCGGACTATAACTGGTTTACCAACCGCGAAGGCATGCTCACGTTCTGGCGCGGCGGCGTAACGGAGAACAAGGATCTCGACGTGATCTGGCCCGTCGGCATGCGCGGCACCGAAGACCGCCCCTTCACCTTCCCTCAGGGGACCACGGACGAGCAGAAGGCAGCCACCTTCCGCGAGGTGATCAACGAGGAGGTCAAGATGGTTCGGGAAGCGCTTCCCAAAGACAAGACTCCGCTCTTCCACTTCACCATGTACTCGGAGATGCTGCCGGCTTACCAAAAGAACCCCGCGGCGTTCGACTTGCCCGGCGATGTGATGATCATATGGCCGGACGACAACGACGGCCACATGCGCGGCCTGCCGGCATCGGTGGGGAAATGGAAGCACGGCGTCTACTACCACCTGGCTTATCTGGGCGGCAACCTGAGCAAGCAGACCACTCATACCGAGACCCCCGCGGTGGTGGCCCAGGAGTTCGACAAGATCGTGAAAGCCGGCGCCACCGAGTACATGCTGGTCAACGTCTCGGAGCTGCGCGACTACGTGATGGGCGCCCGCATGATCGCGGACATCACCTGGGACGCCCCTGCGATCTATGCCACGCCCAACGCGGCCGAGCGCTATACCGCCTGGTGGGCGCGCGAATACTTCGGCGGGGCGAGCACCGCGCCGGCCGCCGAGGCTGCCTACAGCAAGTACTTCGCCCTGCTCGACAAGCCCAACACCCTTTGGACGGCGATGATTACCATTCAGGATTTGATCGGCCGGCTGTATCGCAAGGTAGGGGGCGAAACGCCCGCGCCATTCAACGCCGACACGCTGGCCCAGTTGCAGGCGCGAGCCGGGCAGTTGGACGACGCGCTGGCGGCGGAGGAGAAGGCGCAGGCGCAGGCCGGCCTGTCGCTCTCGCAACAGCGGTTCTTGTCTATCGATGCGGGTCTGGGCCTGCTGATTGCCCAACGCCAGACGCATGCGGCGCTCAAACTGGAGGAGGCGTTGCGCGCGCCGGACGCCGCCCGCATGTGGCAACTGGTGGGCGAAGCGCGCGCGCAACTGGAGCAACTGGAAACGGAATTCTCGCGGGGCGAATACCCGCCGTTCGACCGCTGGTATCAGCAGAGCTGGATCCGCTCGGCGCAGAGCAATAACAACCCGCACCGCGCTTATAACCAACTCCGCGCCTTCATCGGGAGCGAGGGGCACGGAAGCATCGGAAACATTGGACCGCCTGTGCGGTAAACGATCCTCGGGCAGAGCCGGAGGCCGCTGCCTATGGCAGCGTAAGCTATGCATGCGAAGAATCGTATTCTGGCTGTGTTTCCGCAACGGTTGCGGCAGGGAGTGGGCTTCGTCCGCTATACGGCCACGGATGCCAGCGGCCAAACGCAACTGATCCAACTACGCTGGCCCGGCTTCGCAGCTTCTTGCAACCCATCCAAGTTCCCGGCCCCACAGGGTGCGCGACATAGAAG
>PLDF01000218.1 GCA_003135055.1 Bryobacterales bacterium
GATGAAACCTTTATCAGTCACGGCGCCAGCTAAGCAGCCGCGGCTCAAGTTTCAGCCCTTTCGGCCGAAATGATGTTGTGAGCGAATTGCGCTCGCAACAGGCGGCTGACATGATTCGCAGGAAACGGCGGCGGCATCGGCGCTCCGCGCGCCTCAGGTGGTTGGCGATCGCACTCTTTCTTTCCGCCACCGCTCTGGTCTATCGGGCCTTCTCATCGCGTAGCCGCTTCGCGCAGCCCGAGTTGGTTCCGGTCCCGGAAGCCACGTTCGCGGACCCGGTGCGGCCCGCGGTGGATCACCGGCTCTCGCGGTCCGTTTATCCCTATTCGGTGATTCGTGGGGGAGCCTATTCCATCGCGGAGTTGGATGCCGCTCTCGACAACGATCTCGTCGCGTCCGCCCACTACGCCGGATTCCATCGCGATAGCTTGCGCATGACCAATGCGCCCGGGCCACTTCTGAAGTATGCCTCCTATCGGATGGGAAGTTCCGTCTATTGGACCAGCCATCCGGTCCACGTCGCCACTGGGGAATCGCTAATCACGGATGGAACCAGCCTCGCCCGCGCCCGATGCGGCAACCAGCTCTCGGACTCGCCGCGCGAACCAGTCGCTCGCATGGAACCGATGGAGAGGGAAATGGAGACGCCCGAGACGCCCGATCTAAACGAAGCGCCCGCCGCGGATACGCGCGCAATCGATCGGCTATTGGCTGTGCGCCCGCCGATTGCGCCGCCCGTTTCGGCGTTGGCGTTTGAGATATTTCCGCGAGTGCCGTTGTCTGCCGCCCCGGCTTCTCCAGGAGGCCCAGGCGCCTCGGCGTTTCAGGCTGCGGCTTATTCGGCGCCCGTCGGCAGGAATCCCGCAAGCACTTCGGCCCCGCCGGCGCCCGCTCCCCCATCTCCGCCTCCGGTGGACTATCCCCCTGCATCAGCCGGCGAACCGAGCGAATCCAGCCTTCAACTGACCTTGCAGACGTTCCAGCAGAAGGCGGCTTTCACGACCGTTTTAAAGGTTCCTCAGGTGAGTCTGCCAATGTTGCCCGGCGTAATTACGGGCGTAGAGAGGTTTCCGGGCGACGATCCGGATCCGGCGCCGCCATTCAACGCTCCGGGGCCGCCCGCCACAACCACCAGCCGTTTGCCGCCTGTGACCGGCAATCCGGACTCGGGCGAAGCTCCATTGACATACGGGAACCCAAGCGAATCCGTTCCCGGGACGAGCGTCGTACCCGAGCCGGTTGCCGGCGCGCTGTTGGGTGCGGGCGTGGCGCTCCTCTGCATCGCGAAGCGCCGCCACCCGCTTTGAATTACGATTCATCAAGCCGCGGAACACCGCCCCATCAGGCGCGCCCGCACGGCCAGCTCCCGAGACCGCTGATTGTCCGGCAACTCGGCTCGGTCCAGCAACTCGGCTCGTTCCAGCAACTCATCGAAGGCGTGAGAAGGAACGAGCGGCTTCCTACTTAAACAGCCCACCAAGTAAAATGAAAGTGGCGCTGGTTTTCGCCAATAAAGGTCGCACCGCCCGATGCCGCTGGTTCCGCCATATATCGAATCGTTGCGCCCCTACGAGGCCGGCCGCACCATTGAATCCGTTCGCAGGCAATACGGCCTCGCCCACATCGCCAAGCTCGCGTCGAACGAGAATCCGCTGGGGTCGTCGCCCAAGGCGGTCGAGGCGATGACGCGCGCGCTGCAAGGCCTGAACCGCTATCCCGATGGCGGCTTGGAGCTTCGCGAAGTGCTGGCGCGCGAATTCGATCTCAAGGTGGACAACGTCATCGCCGGCAGCGGGTCGGAAGGCATCATGTCGAACATCATCCGCGCCTTTTTGTGCGACGAGGACGAGGTGCTTACCACCGAAGCCGCATTCATCGGGTTCCAGGTGTTGGCGAAATCGCGCGGCGTGAAGTACCGCACCGCGCCGTACGCCAATTGGCATTACGATCTGGCCGCGCTCGCGCAGCAGATCAACGCCAATACCAAGATCGTCTATCTGGCGAACCCCAACAATCCCACCGGAACCATCTTCACGCGGCGCCAGTTCGACGAATTCTACAAGCACGTGCCCGAGCGCGTGCTGATCATCCTCGACGAAGCTTATTTCGAATACGCCAAGGACAATCCGCTCTATCCCGATTCCATGCACTACCGTTACGACAACGTGATCACGCTGCGTACGTTCTCGAAGATTTACGGTCTCGCCGGCGTGCGCATCGGCTATGGTTTCGCGCATGAGGAGCTGATCCGCAATCTGCTCAAGGTCAAGCTGCCGTTTGAGCCATCGACGCCCGCCCAGGCGGCCGGAATCGCCGCGCTGCAGGACAAAGAGTTTCTGCACCGCTCGCTTGAAGTCAACGCGCGCGGCTTGAAATACCTCACCGAAGGCCTGGAGGATATGGGCCTCACTGCGCCGCCGTCGAATGCCAACTTCGTGATGACCGTATTGCCTTCGGAAGCGGACGCCGCGCGCATTTTCGAAGAGCTGCTGGCGCAAGGCGTAGTGGTCCGTCCGCTGGCGGCGTTCGGCTTGCCGAATTGCCTCCGCATCTCCACCGGCCTCGACGACGACAACCGCCTCTGCATCGATGCATTAAGGAAAACATATGCCGCAAGTATTGGAACAGTCCATACAAGTTGAAAAGGATTTTCTGCCGCTCAACGGAACCGACTACGTCGAGTTTTACGTTGGCAACGCGCGCCAGGCCGCGCACTACTACCGCTCGGCGTTCGGGTTCCGCGTCACGGCCTATCGCGGACCCGAAACCGGCACGCGCGAGTGCGCTTCTTACGTGCTGACGCAGAACAAAATCCGCTTCGTGCTCACCACCCCGCTCGCGCCCGAAACCGTCATCGCCGACCATGTCCGCCTGCACGGCGATGGCGTGCGCGATATCGCGCTTTGGGTGGACGATGCGGAATCCGCCTGGCGCGAAACCACCCAACGCGGGGCCAGAAGCGTGCGCGAGCCGGAGACGCTGCGCGATGCGCACGGCGAAGCGCGCATCGCGTCCATCGCCATCTACGGCGATACCATCCACAGCTTTGTCGAGCGGCGCAACTATCGGGGCGCCTTCCTGCCGGGGTTCGCAGCCGTGGAAAGCGAGGATATAGTTTCGCGCCCCGTTGGTCTGAAGTACGTCGACCACATGGTGGGCAACGTCGGCTGGGGCGAGATGAACCGTTGGGTGGAATTCTACAGCGCGGTGATGGGCTTCCGCATGTTCAAGCACTTCGACGACAAGGACATTTCCACCGAGTATTCGGCCCTGATGTCGAAGGTGATGTCGAACGGCAACGAGCGCGTGAAGTTTCCCATCAACGAGCCGGCCGAGGGCAAGCGCAAATCGCAGATCGAGGAGTATCTGCAGTTCTATCGCGGCCCCGGCGTGCAACACATCGCCATGGCGACGGACAACATCGTCGAAACCGTTGGCGCCTTACAGCGGCAGGGCGTGGATTTTCTGCGCGTGCCATCGACTTACTACGACGACTTACTCTCTCGTGTGGGTCCGATTGACGAGAACCTCGCCGAGCTTCGCAAGCTGGGCATTCTGGTGGATCGCGACGACGAAGGCTACATGCTGCAGATCTTCACGCGTCCCGTGGAAGACCGGCCGACCCTGTTCTACGAAGTGATCCAGCGCAAAGGCAGCCGCAGCTTCGGCAAGGGCAATTTCAAGGCGCTGTTCGAGGCGATTGAGCGCGAGCAGGAGCGAAGAGGGAACCTGTAGCTCTGTGTGAGACAGGCCTCCCGGCCAGGCCTCCCGGCCAGGCCTCCCGGCCTGTCTCCGCCGCGCTTTCAGCCGCTCCTGGTCGACTGTTAATCGGCCTGCTTTGGACCACTACAGGCCAGTTTCTTTGCAGCCTGCTTTGTGGGGCAGCCAATCCTGGCTGCCGCCGGCTTTCCAGTCGGCGCTCTTCGCCCCAGCGCGCCCAGCCCGGCCCCGCTTGCCCATCCCCCTAAATCCGTTGGACAATCTATCCATGCCGTTCCGCCTGCCACCGAAGACCTCCGCGCTCGCTCTACTCTGCGCCGCCGCCCTTACGGCGCAGTTTAACCCCAACCTCTACCAGGCCATGCGCTGGCGCCAGATCGGGCCGTTCCGCGCGGGCCGCGTCACCGCCGTCGCGGGCATCCCCGGAAACGCCGCCATCTATTACATGGGAACTCCCGGCGGCGGCGTCTGGAAAACTATCGATGGCGGCATGGTGTGGACGCCCATCTTCGATCAGGTCCCTGTCTCATCCATCGGCGCGGTCGCGGTGTCCGAATCGAAGCCCGACGTGGTCTACGTGGGCACGGGCGATGTCAGCATGGTGGGCGGCTCCGTGAACATGGGCAACGGCGTCTACAAGTCCGAGGATGCGGGAAAGACGTGGCGCCACATCGGGCTCGACGACACCGAGCACATCGGCAACATGTGGGTGGACCCGAATAATCCCGACGTCGCACTGGTCGCCGCGCTCGGCCGCACCTATTCGAAGAGCGAACAACGTGGCGTCTTCAAGACCACCGACGGTGGCAAGACGTGGAAGAAGGTCCTCTATAAGGACGACACCACCGGCGCTATCGATATCGTATTCGCGCACGGCAAGCCGAAGATAGGCTACGTCGCGCTGATGGAGCACTACACCCGGCCCGGCGCGCGGGCGGCCATCGAATCCACCGGCACGGCGGGCGTCTACAAGACCACCGATGGCGGCGACACCTGGACCCAACTGACCGAAGGGCTGCCCGGCGGGCGCCTCGGCCGCATCGGTTTGGCGGTCAACTCCGACGGGCGTAAGGTGTTCGCCATCGTAGCGGGCGGCGGTGGCGCCGGTGGCGCCGGCGGAGGCGGAAGCGGCGCAGGCGGACTCTACCGTTCCGACGACGGCGGCGCGACCTGGAGCCGCAGCACGCAGGATTCGCGCATTCAAGGCAGCGGTTATTTCAGCCGCGTGTTTCTCGATCCGAAGAATGCCGACGTGGTCTACGTGGCGCAGACGTCGCTCTACCGCTCGGACGATGGCGGCAAGACGTTCAGCTCATACAAAGGCGCGCCCGGCGGCGACGACAACCACGCGTTGTGGATCGACCCCGAGGATTCGAGCCGCATGATGATGGCGAGCGATCAGGGCGGGACCATCAGCATGGACGGCGGCAAATCGTGGAGCTCATGGTACAACCAGCCGACCGGCCAGATTTACCACCTGTCAACCGACAATCGCTACCCGTATTGGGTCTACGGCACGCAGCAGGATAGCGGGTCGGTGGGCACGCTGAGCCGCGGCGATTACGGCGAGATCACCTTCATGGATTGGGACCCGGTGGGCGGCTACGAATTCGGCTACATTGTGCCCGATCCGCTCAACAACAACCTGGTATACGCCGGCGGCCCGAGCCGCGGCCTGGTCCGCATCGACCGCACCAACCGGCAGGTTGCCACGGTTTCGCCCAGCGTGGTGCGCGGAGATACCGAATATCGCATGGCCACCAATCCGCCGCTCGGGTTCTCGCCCACCGACCCGCACATCTTATATATGGGCTCGCAGTATCTGCTGGAAACGCGCGATGGCGGCATCCACTGGAAGCGCGTCAGCCCGGACTTGACGATGCGGGCTGCCGGTTCCGAGCCTGCGTCCCACGAGCCAGCGCCGGAGCCGGAGCCCGCAAAATCGGGCGTAACGCCGCCGGCCAGACCGCGTGCGCAAGAGCAGCAGGAGACCATTCAGCCCAACAATCGCACCGCGATCAACACCTTCTCGCCCTCGCCTGTGGCGGCGGGCGAAATCTGGGCGGGAACCAGCAACGGCGTGATCCAGCTTACGAAGGACGGCGGCGCCAACTGGCAGGACGTCTCGCCGGGCGGCCTGGGAGCGCTCTCGCAGATCAGCATGGTGGAAGCGTCGCACTTCGACGCGGCGACGGCTTATGCCGCGGTGGATCGCCATGAGGAGAACGATTTCCGCGCGCACTTCTACCGCACGCACGATTCCGGCAAGACGTGGCGGGAGACCTCGGCCGGCATTCCCGATGGCAGTTTCGCGCGCGTGGTGCGCGAAGATCCGGCGCGTAAGGGCCTGCTTTATGCCGGAACGGAAAACGCCGCTTATGTTTCATTCGACGAGGGCGATCATTGGAGCTCGCTGCAGCTCAACATGCCGGTGACGTCCGTCCGCGACATGGTGGTGCATGGCGACGATCTGGTGGTGGCCACCTATGGCCGCGCCTTCTGGATTCTGGACGATGTGACGCCGCTGCGCCAGATCGACCGCTCGGCCGCCAATGCGCAGACATTGCTCTTCAAGCCCGAAAAGTCGCTACGCGTGCGGCTCGATTTGAATCAGGATACGCCGCTGCCGCCGGAAATGCCGGCTGGACAGAATCCGCCGAATGGCGCGATCGTCGATTTCTATCTCGCTGCGGCGCCCGCGCAGGACATCACGCTCGAAATCCTGGATAGCGCGGGGCAACTGGTGCGGCGGTATTCCACCAAGCCCGAGCCCGGCTCCGCCGAGCCGCCGCCGAACGTTCCCGATTATTGGGTGGGGCATGCGGAACCACTCACCAGGAGCGCCGGCCATAACCGCTTTGTGTGGGACCTGCGCTATGCCGCGCCGCCGGTGCTGCGCCATGAATATCCCATCTCCGCGCTCTATGGCAACACGCCCGGCCTGCCACTGGGCGCCATGGTGACGCCCGGCAACTATCGCGTAAGGCTTACTGTAAACAGCCGGAGCTTCGAGCAGCCGCTGGTGGTGGGGATAGATCCGCGCGTCGATGTTTCGAGCGAAGCACTGACGCAGCAACTCGATCTGGAACGCAAGATTATCGGCCTGGTTGCGGACAGTTATGACTTCTACCGCAAAGCGCTGCTGCTGCGCCAGAACATCGCCGGCGATCAGAAGGAGCTGGAGAAGCAGACCACGAGTACCGCGGCTGTGACGGCGCTCAAGGAGTTCGACCAGAAGGCGCAGCGGCTGCAAGGACAGGAAGGCGGATTCGGCGGTGGTGGTGGTGGTGGACGGGGCGGCAGACAGGATCCGGCCTTCGCCCCGCTCAACCGCAACCTGGGGTCCCTGGCGAGCGTGGTGGATGGGCAAGACGCGGCGCCAACGCCGGTAATGCAGACGGCGTACGAGGGATACTGCAAGGATCTGGCGACGGCTGCGCAGAGCTGGAACGATCTGATGAAGACCGACCTGGGGAATTTGAACGGCGAGCTGGCGAAACAGAAACTGGGCCCGCTAGCGGCTGCGGCGGTGACGGTCCCAGCGTGTAAATAGCGGCGTGAGCCACGCCGGATGAGCGTGGCCCGCGTACTTCCGGAAACTGGGTGTGGCTTCGACGCCGGCCTTGCCGCCTTCCAACTGTTGGCGGGCGACGGCTTGCCTAAGGGCGGCGGATTCCCACATAGTACGTAGCAGGATCTCCCCCCAAAAACCCTTGCAGGTGAACTATGTATATAGTCTAATAGTGGTGTATTGTGGTTGACTCAACATACCCCGTCCAAAATTGACCAAGCTTGAGCTTCAGATCATGGAGACGCTCTGGACGCGCGGCGCGTGCTCTGTTCGAGAAATTCAAGATGCGTTTCCCGAGCATGGGCGGCCGGCTTATACAACCGTCCAAACCACTGTCTACCGGCTCGAAGGCAAAAAGGCGGTCCGCATCGCCAAGAGAGTCGGCAACGCCAATATTTTCGAGGCGGCCATCTCTCGCCGTGCGGCGGAAAACAAGCTGATTGACGACCTGCTGGGTTTGTTTGGCGGTCGAGTGAAACCGGTGATGGCGCGGCTCATCGAATCCGGCAAGCTGACGCTGGACGACGTCAAGGAGGCCGAACACGCTGTCCGAAAGCTCGCGAGAAAGGACAAATCCCAATGATCCCCACGTGTTTACTGCCATTGGCGAACCACCTGTGGCGATCGAGTCTCTTTGCCGGCGTAGCGGGACTGATGGCCCTCGTGTTGCGAAAAAACCGGGCCTCGTTGCGGTATTGGCTGTGACTCACCGCCTCGGTGAAGTTTCTCATCCCTTTTTCGTTGCTGATCAGCCTCGGTAGCCAATTTGAATGGCGGGCTGCTCCCGCGATCGCTCAAGCTCAGATCTCTTCCCTGATGGGCGAGATCAGCCAGCCCTTTGCGGCGCCGCCTCCAGCGCCTTTATTGGCGGCAGTGCCCCAAGCGCCGAGCCAAATTCCAACTGTCCTGTTTGGTATCTGGCTTTGCGGCTTTGCGCTCGGCGCCTTTTGCTGGCCGCGCGCCTGGTTGCGCATTCGCGCGGCGGTGCGCACCGCATCGCCTTTGCAAGCGGACCAGCCTATTGGCCGCACATCCATAAGAGTGATGGGCTCTCCGGCGCTTCTCGAACCTTGTGTCTTCGGCATTTTTCGGCCTGTGTTGCTCCTGCCCGATGGAATCAGAGAGCGGCTCACACCCCGTCAGTTGGAGACCATCTTCATGCACGAACTCTGTCACGTTCGCCGCCGCGACAATCTGGCAGCCGCGGTTCATATGGTGGTGGAAACTCTCTTCTGGTTTTATCCGCCGGCGTATTGGATTGGGAAGCGGCTGATGGACGAACGCGAAACTGCCTGCGATGAAGAAGTGCTGCGCGTAATCGGCTCGCCGGAGGTCTATGCGAATGGAATTCTCGCAGTCTGCAGGTTCTGTTTACAGCCGTCGCCGGTCTTGGCCGCCGGGGTAACGGGCTCGAATCTCAAGAAGCGAATCGAGGGCATCATGGGATATCGCGCCGCTCTCAAATTGGGTTTTAGCCGAAAGCTGTTACTGGCGCTCGCGGCAATAACTGCCTTCGCTGGTCCCATTGCGATCGGCGTCGTCAATGCGACCGCCATCCGTGCGCAATCTGAGCCCGCCGTCCGGCCGGCTTTTGAAGTGGCCTCGGTCAAGCTCTATAAGGATGATGGGGTGGGTCCTCGCAATTCACACACCTCCTATAGTCCTCAAGGAGTCGACTTTGGAGGGCGCTCCCTGGGTTTCATTATTGGAGAGGCGTATAACTTCACCGGCGGGCGTATCGTGGGACCGGGTTCCCTTACGAAAGAGGCTGTGTGGGGATCCCTTGCACAAGGCTACGATATTGTTGCCAAGGCGGACCACGCAGTACCGAAGGATCAACTGCGGCTGATGCTTCAGTCTCTCTTGGCGGAGCGCTTCAAGTTGAAGGTGCACTGGGAGGCCAAGACAGATCCTGTGTATAGACTGGCCGTTGCGAACGGCGGGCCAAAACTCGAAGAATCACAAGAAACGGAGGGAACCTTTGCCATGTCCTGCGGCCCGGATGAGATTGTATTCCGCAACGCGGAAATGATGCGGCTCAGCGGATTCCTGTCGGGGCAAGTGGATCGTATCGTCGTCGATCAAACCGGACTTAAAGGACTCTACAACTTTAGCTTGAAGCGGCCCGGAGATACTCTGCAAGACCCGCGGGCGAAGCCCGAGGGAAGATCACCCGACTCGCCGTCGGCTGGAACCTTCGCCGACGCATTGAAGCATCTAGGGCTCCAGTTGATTGCGGGTACGGCTCCGGTAGACTATCTGGTCGTCGACCATATCGAGCGGCCGTCAGAGAACTAAATAACCGAAGAGAGATTTTCATGTCACACCGGCGGATTTCACCGCGGCCGTCGTCACACTGCCGTTTACCTATCGAGTCTTGCCGATACTGTGACAGCGGCGGTTGGCGCCCACTTCCACTTACTTTGGATCTCCGTGACCATCAGCGCAAATTGTGGGTAGCCCAATCCCGGCTGCCGCCGGCTTTCAGCCAGTGCGTGGCCGGGTGCGAAGACTCGCGCATGTTCGGAAAGAGCTGCCTGAAAGGCGGCTGCGGGCAAGATTGCCCGCCCCACAACGGCGCCTCACTCGCTGCCGCTGCGGACATATCTTACCGGAGTAACGCGAAGGAGACGATGTTCGATCCGGAGGCGACCGCGATATACTGCTTGCCGTCGAACATGTAGGTCATCGGCGAGGCTTTCCAGGTCTGATTGGCCTGGAACTGCCACAATGGCTTACCGGTTGACGCGTCCACGGCCATCAGCGCTCCGCTGTCTTCGCCGAAGAAGACCAGCCCGCTGGCAGTGGCGAGAGTTCCTCCCCAGGAATTGGCCATGCCGGTTTGCGCAAGTTCCCAGGCAATGCTCCCGGTCTCGATGTTGATGGCGCGCAGAACCTTCCGCGGCGTCTCGTCCGGCGCGGCCTCGAAGGAGCCGCCGAAATAGCCGGCGCCGGCTTTCCATTGCATGGGAGTCTTAGTGTAAATGCCGCACTTCTCCAGCGCCTGCACGTAGAATAAGCGGGTGGCCGGCAGAAAGGCCGTGGAGAACCAGTTGGAGGCTCCCTCCAGAGACGGGCAGATCTTGTTTCCGGCGGTAGTCGGTTCCTGGTCGGGATTCATCACGGGACGGCCGCTCGCGTCGATTTCGCGCGCCCACGTCAACTTCTTCACGAATGGCTTGGCGAGCAGGAACTTGCCGTTGGTACGGTCGAGCACATAGAAAAAGCCGTTCCGGTTGGCCTGGATCAACAGATGGCGGTTTTGGCCTTTCCAGTTAGTGTCCACCAGCACGGGCGGCTCTTGCGCATCCCAATCCCAAACATTGTGCGGAGTGAACTGATAATACCATTTGAGTTTCCCGGTCTTCGCGTCCAGAGCGACGATCGAGCTGGAATAGAGGTTGTCGCCAATACGCTTGTCTCCACTTAGATCGGCGCCGGGGTTGCCGGTGGGCCAATAGAGGGTATCGAGTTGGGGGTCGTACGTTCCAGTTAGCCAGGTTGCCGCGCTAGGGTGATTGATGTCATCCCCCTTCCATGTCTCCGAACCGGGCTCACCCGGTTTCGGCACTGTCCAGAAACGCCACGCTTCCTTTCCCGTGGCTTGATCGAAAGCTGCGACGAAACCGCGCGCTCCTTCATCGCCTCCCGCGGTTCCGGAGATCACCAGGCTGCCAACCGCCAGCGGGGCCGAGGTGGCGTTATAGTTCTGGCGCCAATCGGCCATCTCGGTGTCCCACAGAAGCTTTCCGGTGGCGCGGTTCAGCGCGATGATATGGTCGCTGTCGATCGCCATGAACACGCGCTCGCCGGCTACGGCCACTCCGCGATTGATGCCGCCCGCCGCATTGCCCACCAGGTTGCGCGTGCGCTGCCGCTGGTAATGCCAGATCTGCCGTCCCGAGCCGGCGTCCAGAGCGTAGCACTCGTTGACGCTAGTCACATACATGACACCGTTGACCACGACAGGAGTCACTTCGAGTGGAGCGGTGTTGACAAGTGAGAAGATCCACTGCGGCGCGAGGCGCGCCACATTGCCTTTCGAGATCTGTTCCAGCGCGCTGTAACGATTTCCGCTGTACTGGCCGTGATAGGTTGGCCAGTCGGACTGGCTGGTGACCTCGCGGTAACCCGCGCCATCCTTGCGCAGCAGATGGATGCGTAGATCGTCCGTCAGCAACTGCATGTCCTGAGAACTCCGATTGAGTACGAGCCCTTCCAGAGCTCGGCTGCCGCCCAGCGCGACTTTTACGCGCGCGGGGACTGCATTGTCGCCCGAGGGCTTCAAGGATCGAAGGAACGCGGTCAGAGACCTGGTCTCCCGATCGTTGAGGTCGGTAGCCGGCATGCCGGAGTTGGGCAGGCCGGTGTGGATCAGCGTAGCGAGCTCTCCATCGTTATAGGTCGGCAGCCGCATTACGATGGCCGGACCGAGTTCGCCGCCGTTGCCCTGTTTGCCGTGGCAAGCGGCGCAATGGCCGTCAAACTGAGTCCGGTCGGCGTCCGCAGTCTGCGCCGGGAGGAACCGGGCCGAGGTCAGGCAAAACAACAGGAGAAGCGATCGCATTAAGAATATGGGAAACGATTCGAAGGCGAGTGTCAAGGAAGACGGACCGCGGCAGGTTTGTGTCCGCGCCCTTTTCCGCGTCCCTCGACCCTGGTTTCGACCTTGGTTTCGACCCTGGTTTTGACCCTGGTTCTGACCCTCCGTCCAGACCGGACATCGGGCGTGCGGCGCGCCGCTTAGCTACGAGAGCCACGATGCGGGACGCCCTCGGAGACTTCATTCCCTCGGCCGCTACTGGCGCGTCTAGCCTGCCAGCCGGTGAAATGCTTCCCCATCTGGCCAGCCATGAGTCGGGCGCCGCCATCCGTTCTTCTTCCCCGGCCATGCCCAGCCGCACGCTATCACTACTTCTGTTGATTCCGTGCAGCATGGCGGATGTGGCCGGCGGCGCCTTCGTGGGTGCGCGGCATGCGTGGATCGGCGGCTTGATCCGGTGTGGCGCCGGATTCCTTGCGCTGGCCGCGGTTTCTCCGGCTCATAGCAAACCAATCTGATCTAATGATTGAGTATGGCATTCAGTATCTTCGCCAGTCAGGTCGCGATTCACAACTTCATGATCGACGACCTGATTGGAAGCCTGAAAGCCATCGGCCTGTTTCCGCTATTCGTATTGATTCCCGGGTATGCGATCGCGTGGCTGCTCAGCCTGTTTGAGTTTCGCCGGCGCACCACCGCTTTTCGCATCGCCTTCAGCATTCCGCTTTCGATGGCGATCTGCCCGATTGTGACCTACCTGACCGGCCGGTTCGGTTCCATGAATGCCGTGTGGGTATTCTATGCCGTCGCGGCGGCATACTTCCTGGCTGTCTCCATCGGCCAGTTACGCAAAGGGATTCCGCGGCGGTTAGGCATTCCGAAAGACCTGCGTATCTTCGTAATTATTTCCGCCGTGTGGCTGGCCGTCGCGCTTTTTTCCCTTATAGACATGCAGATTGGAGACCGCCTCTATTATCCGGCGAATGCGTATGATAACTCGGTTCACGCCGAATTCATCCACTCCATCAGCACCACCGGAATTCCGCCGCAAAACCCGTTCTATCTCGCGGGGCCTCCGGCTACTTTGCGTTATCACTACTTCTGGCTGCTGATGTGCAGCCTTGTGGAACGCGCGGGTCTGGGCGCCGTTAGCCCGCGACAGGCTCTCATCGGCGGAATCTTCTGGTGCGGCATCGGATTAATGGCGCTGGTCGCGCTCTACCTTCGCCTTTTCGCCGCCGGCGATCCGGCGCGCTTCCGCCGCCGCGCATTGACCGGCATCCTGCTGCTCGGCATCACCGGCCTGGACATTATTCCCACCCTGCTGCTCGTCGTCCTCTATGCCAAGGGCCTGATCCACTTCGTTCTGCCTAGCGTGGAACTCTGGAATGAGCAGGTAGCCTGGTTCGTCTTTTCGATTTTTGGGAGCACTCATGCCGTTTACAGCATGATGGCGTGCTTTATCGGACTCTTGCTGCTCTCGAAAGCGCCTGCCGAACGCGGTTGGACCGGCATCTTGCGGTATAGCCTGCCGGCCGCCCTCGCGCTGGCTTCGTCGATTGGAGCTTCGGTCTATGTATCCTTCGTATTCGCCGTTTTTTTGATTGCCTGGACAGGAGTCACGGTCTGGAAGAAGTGGTACAGGGAAACGGCGGCGCTGGTCTCGGCAGGCCTGGGGTGCGTAGTCTTGATCTATCCATACTTAAGAGAAGTGCTCCCGGGACCGGTTTCCGGGGGGGGATCGCCATTGAAACTCACGGTGCGCGCTTTTGCCTTCGCGCACCTCATGCCGGGCTGGTCTGCGATGACGCCGGGGTGGCGTCTGATTCTGGCCAACGGGCCGATGATCCCTTTAAATTACCTGTTGGAGTTTGGGTTCTTCTTTCTGGTTGGCCTCTTTGCGGTTCGAAAGTTCCGCAAGCGTGGCGGCAGCCTCTCCCGCGAGGAATTGGCCTCCGTGATCATGGTGGCCATCAGCATCCTGATCTGCACATTTCTTCGTTCCAGCGTGATCGATAACAACGACCTGGGATGGCGCGGTCTCCTGATCGCGCAGTTCATCCTGCTGCTCTGGGCAGTCGATGTTCTGGCGGATTGCAAGCCGCTCGTCGACGAGAGACGGCTGCTCACCGTCTTTATCGTTCTCGGTGCGGCCGGCAGTGTCTACGATTTGGCCATCAATCGCTTCTTTCCGGTACTGGCGGACGACGGAATCGTCCCTCCGCTCTACTGGATGTCGTCCGACCGCCAATTCGGCAAACGCACCTATGCCAGCCGTTACGCCTACGAATGGGCACGAAAAGTAACGCCGGCGACGGCCGCGATCCAGTTCAATCCCAATGTGGCGATTCAAGATGCCACCGCCATGCTGTACTCGGATCGCCGCTTCGTCGCATCCGATATGGGATGCAATATTGCCTTTGGCGGCGATCCCAAACTCTGCGCGGCGGCGGTGTCGCGTTTACTGGATTTCTATTCCGTCCCGGCAAAACCGGATTCGCGGAGCATTGCGGATGTCTGCCGTAATATTCCGGCCGCGTTAATGATCGCTAAGGATACCGACCGAGTGTGGGCCAGCCATGGCAGTTGGGTCTGGACGGAGAAACCGATCTTCGCAAATCGCTATATCCGTTTGTTCGGATGCCCCAAGGCCGGCCCTTAGGCGGCATCGGCCGCGTAGGTCCGGATGAAGGACAAGTGTAAGTCGAAGGTAATAGATATCTCTCTCCATTACGTTCCGTGGCTCCCAAAACTCAATTTCCGGAGAACGCTGAACGGCCCATTCAAGCCGCCGGCGCTGCCCCGCCGATCGGCTTTGCCATCCCGGCAACGATCGCGGTGACAACAAATGCTGCAATCAAGATCTGTCCCAGTAAGGGTCTCTGCGAGACCAGCAGCAGCGTCAGCGCGGGTGAGAGCAGCAGAACGGCCCAGACCTTCAGCCAGGGCGGCGCACTTTGCCGCTGAAGGGTCAGGACCGAGAGCGGAATCAGTAACGCGCAATCGCCCGCATAGGCATGATGTCCGAGGAGAAGACCGCACGCGGCCGCCGCCGCGCCGGCCATCCCAAGATCGGTGCTGCCCCGGCACGCCGCCCACAGGAGCAGAACGATGGCGACCGCGCACACAATCTCGGTTGCGGCCGTCCAGGGGAGCCAGGAAGCTATGCCGTAGAGGCTCGGCATCCGCTCGGGCGCGGGCGAGAATTCCGGAATTTGCGAGATCTTCGCGTATTGGAGCGGCCATTTGGGCCCTTCGATCAGAAAGCAAGCTGCTATCCACACCAAGACAGCTATGGCGCCGGCGATCAGCGTTCTCCAACGTTTCTGAGCCGCCAACATGACGGGAATCCCCAGTGCAAGGTGAAACTTGCAGATGCAGAGCGAGAACACAACGCCCGCGACCCAGGGTCTCTTTCTCTCTATCAACAGCAGACCGGCGGTGAAGAACATCAGCCAGAATGGGACATCCTGGCCGAACAGAAGAACCAGGGCTACAGGCATCGACCATGCTAGTGCGCCCATCATGAGCAATCGCCGGGCGCCGGGCCAGGCGGCGAAAACCACCAGGGCCGCGATATTGCAGGCCAGCCATATGGATCGCGCCACGGCATACGGGAGAGTGGCGAGAATCTTGAATCCGTAAATCACTACGGGCAAACGGCCGGTCGGCACTTCGAGGCCATTCTCGCGTTCGATCTTCCGCAAGGCGTCCCAATCGTAAAGATGGCCTGTACCGGCGAGACGGCTGGCGGAGTAAAACTGATTGAAGTCGACGCCCCAGCCTGTTCGGTTGAATACCGCAAGACAAATGTTGAACGCCAATCCCAGGGTAATGACAATGGCGGCAATAATGGAGGCTGGCGTTTTCGTGCGGCGAAGCGGTTCGCGGAAGGCAATGTTTTGTGTCAGGTTTTTCCCTTTCTTACACCCCGGGCTGACGGAGATCCTCGCGCTGCGATAACCGGCGCAAGGTCGCCTCAATCAATAATAGAAATAGATGCAATGTATTTACAACCTTCCGGCAAGGATGGGCGATCGGTCCTGCAAAGCTCTCTCTCTCTGTGGAAACAAAATTCGCGGCCTTGAAAACAAGTGAGCGGTTCCGCCTGCTCTTTCGAGTCCGCCGTGAAAGGCTTCGCCAGGCACGATCGCCTACATGCAGTCGCGATCATCCCGAGCCCCGTTCATATGCCGGCTGCGAAACCGGCGAAATCGGGGAAAGGCATCACAGCCAGGCGGGCCAACGCGACGTTGGCATTCGTTGGCATTGACGGGCAACCCCGTTTGCCGGGAAGAGAGCTATGATCGTTTGGCGCCCATAAGGGGGAGTTCGAAAAGTCCGGAACTGGATCGAGAGAAAGCCCGTGCGGGCGGGGTTGGTGAGGGAAGCCATTGAGCATCGGCTAAAATGACCGCGCTGTTGAAGACACCCTCGCCCGGTCGCTAATGTTCGCGAGCCCGTGACCGCCTCCCTTACGACCGTCAGGGAGCGGGATTTCGCGGCCGCAGCAAGGAAAATCCCGAAGACGTTTGCGCTCGCCAGGCGGCTACTGTTTCTTTACCACGGCCGCCGCGGGCAGCTTCCGCAACTGATCGAAGTATTGCTGAACGTAAGGCTGCAGCGCCACGGGAATCTCGTCGCGATCGATCTCGGCGCCGGCTTGCGAGTGTTCCGCGCCGCTCTTCACGTAGGCCGTGTGCAACTGCTGGCTGGTGGTCTGCACTTCCACTGTCGCCTCGCCGGTAACCGCCGCCGAACGCTTGCCGATCAACTCGCTGATCTTGCCCATGGCGGCCAGTTGTTCGGCCTGGCGGATCTCCTTGCTGCCGTCCTCGCTGCCAACGCCGCTGCCGGGTTGCTTGGTGGCCTGCTGGGACTTGTCCTGGCCCGACCCCTTACCTTGCGAATCCTGCCCATCCTTCTGAGCGTCGCCGCTCTGGCCCTGCTGCTCGTCGGCCTGCTGCGAGCCGTTCTGTTGCCCCTCCTTCGACTGCTGCTGTTTGCCGTCTTGCTTTCCCGAGCCTTGCTTGGAATTCTGATTCGCCGATTGCTGCGGCGGCGTCGAGCCATTCTGTGGCTGCGGCTTCACCTTCGAGAGCAGGTTTTCGGCGAAATCCTTGAGCTTGCTCATCAGGCTGCCGCTCTCGCTGGCGTTGTTCGACTGCTGCTTTCCGTCGGCCTGTTTGTCCTGGTTGCTTTTGTCCTGGCCTTGCGAGCTGGAATTGGACTGTCCGCTATCCTGCTGGTCGTGGTCGTCGGATTGTTGGTTCTGCGCGTCGCCGTCCTGATTCTGCGGATCGCCGGACTTCTTGCCGTCGTCCTTCGAGTCGCCGCTTTTCTCCGCGTTCTGCTGGTCGCCCTGCTGCCCGGCATCGGGGGAATTAGCGTCCTGCTGGCCCGGACCCTTCTGATCCTGATCCGCGGCGGGGTCCGCGCTGTCGTTTGTACCGTCCGGATTTTCGTAGGGCCGCGGAATGCGCCGCATGTTATCCGCGGTCTCCTTGCGGTCGCGGGGTGAAAACTGCTCCTGGATCATACGCGCCAGGGGAGCGCGCAGATCGAGCCGCTTGTTCAACCCGTAGCGCAGAGCGAACAGGCTGGACGCCACTAGCGCCAGCGCCGCCACAATGTAGGCGGAGCGGGGCACGCTGTACGGAATGGCCCGGCGCAAATCGACCCCGGTTGCGGCCCGCTCGGCGCTCTCACGCTGGCTGCGCACCACTTCTTGCGCATCCGGCTGGACATCTTGATGCACATCCGGCTGCACATCCGGCTGCACATCCGGCTGCACATCCAGCTGTCCGGAGAAATACACGGCCGTGGAGAGCGTGTCGGCGAGCGCCAGGCGATGGTCGACAATCTGCGCGGCGCGATAGGAAGACGGCCGCCGCCGATAGGCGCGATATATGCCGGTCCCGATGGCGGCCAGCGGAATCAATGCGGCCCAATACCAGTTCAGCACTTCGGTTCCCAACAGGAGCAGAACGATGAATGCCGCCAAGCCCGCGGAGAACGTATTGGCCCCTTGGGAAATCAACTCCTGGTTCAGGCAGCGCCGCCTGGCCCGGCGGATTAACTCATGCACAGTTTTTCCTCGTGCGATCGCATACACACACTGGTTGGACGTTCGGAATTCAGATGTAGTTCTAATACTAGCATTTTCAGGTGAAACGGCGGTCTTGCGCGCACGAATCCGCTTGGCACATCCCGTGCAAACGACGTGCCAAGCGGGGTCGTGCAGCCTTACAATAGAGAAATAGCCCGCATTGCAGAGGAAAAATACTTGAACCAGCCGCTAAAAGTTCTCATTGTGGACGATGAAACCAGCCAACGGAGCGGTCTTGCGGCCATGGTCTCCGCGTGGGGGATGACCGCGCAGATGGCCAGCGACGGCGAGGACGCTCTAGTTCAACTCAGCGAATTTCCCGCCGACGTGATTATCACCGACCTCAATATGCCCGGTCTCGACGGCTTCGGTTTCCTGCAGCGCCTGCGCGATTCGGGCGATATGCCGCCAGCGATCGTGCTGACGGCGTATGGCAACATCGAGACCGCCGTCAAGACCGTTCATGAATTAGGCGCGTACTGGTTTTTGGAGAAGCCCATCCAGCCCGCCACTCTCGAAGTGCTGCTGCGGCGCGCCGGCAGCCACGCCGGATTGCGAACGCAGAACCGCAATCTGGAGCGCCAGTTGGTCTACAAAGGCGCCTTGGGCGAAATGGTGGGCACATCGCTCAAGATGCAGGAGATTTTTGCGCTGTTACAGCAGGCCGGGCCCAGCAAAGCCTGCGTGCTGATCACCGGCGAGAGCGGCACGGGCAAGGAACTGGTGGCGCGCACGGTCCACGCGCTCAGTCCGCGGCGCCAGGGGCCGTTTTTCGCTATCAACTGCGCGGCCCTGCCGGAATCGTTGATCGAGAGCGAATTGTTCGGCCACGAAAAAGGGTCGTTCACCGGCGCCTCCGAGCGCCGGGCCGGCTGCTTCGAGGTAGCCCAGCATGGCACGCTGCTACTCGATGAAATCGGCGAGATGCCTCTCCAGACGCAAGCCAAGCTTCTGCGAATTCTGGAGGATTCCAAGGTCCGCCGCTTAGGCGGCAAGACCGAATTCGAAGTCGATGTGCGCGTGATCGCGGCCACGAATAAGATTCCGGACGAGGCGGTGCGCGGCGGACACTTGCGCGAGGATTTGTTCTACCGGCTCAACGTGTTTCATATCCATTTACCCGCGCTGCGCGAGCGCAAGGAGGATTTGCAGCCGATCGCCGAAGCGCTCATCGGCGATTTGAACCGCAAGCACGATTGCCGGGTGGTGGAAATCTCTCCGATCGTGATGGAAGCGCTACAGCGGCACGACTGGCCGGGCAATGTGCGCGAGCTGCGCAACGTACTTGAGCGTGCGGTGATTCTGGCCGGTGAGGGATCGATCGAGCTGAAGCATTTGCCGGCGTTTCTTCAGTCGCGTCCCGCTGCTTCCGCTGCCACGGCCGCGCCTGCGACTGCCGCTCCGGTTGCCGCCTACCCCCAGCTGGAGGAGGAGGGCGCGATCCGGTTCACAGTGGGTACCACCGTGGAGGAGGCGGAAAAGGGCTTGATTCTGCGAACGCTGGAGCATACGCGTAACAATAAGACGCGCGCGGCCGAGATTCTGGGAATCAGCCTGAAGACGCTCCACAATAAATTGAAGGAGTACGGGGGAAAAGAGTACGGAATTGGCGCATAGGGTTTCGCTAGCGTTCTATTTCAGGCGCCAACGCACGACAGTCCCTCGGTAACAGACCACGAAAGACGATGGTCTGTCCTACTGTTGCGTTACCTGCCCGTATGCAGGTTGTTGTGGATGGCGTATAGCGCCAACTCGAGGCGGTCGGAAACACCCAACTTATCGAAGATGTTGTGCAGGTGGTTTTTTACCGTCTGCTCGCTGATGAACATCTTCTCGGCCATTTCCTTATTCTTGAACCCCTGCGCCACCAGCGCCACAATCTCGCGTTCCCGCTGGCTCAAGGGAGAGCGCTCGCGCTCGCGCACGGAAGCGGCCGGCGGCGGCGGCGGCGGCGCGGGCGGTTCGTCGTTGGCCACAAACTGGCGAATCACCGCGGCGGTTGTGTGGGAATCGAGCCAGATTTCACCCGCGTGCACTTTGCGGATGCTCTTGATTAACAGCTCCGTCGCGGTCTGTTTCAGTACGATGCCGGACGTTCCCAACTTCATCGCTTGAACGAATTCGTGCTTGTCGTCGGAGGCCGTTAAGACGATCACCCGCGTCTTGTTCTTAGTGGCTTGCAGGCGTTGCAGCGTACCCAGCCCATCGAGGCCGGGCATTTTCAGATCGAGCAGAAGCACGTCCGGCTCGTACTGCTGCAGGACATCGAGAACCTGGCGCCCATCGGAGGCTTGGGCCACCACCTCGAAATCCTCTTCAAGGGCCAGGAGCTTGCAAAGACCGTCGCGGAAAATCGGATGGTCGTCGGCGACGACAATTCGAATCTTCGGTTTCACCGTCGCTTCAGACCCGGATCCAGGCCCATTCAATGTAGCGTTGTTGTCAGCCATACACCCCCAGGCGGCTTCGCTATTTCTAATTGTAGAGTCCTACTAGTACCAAGTCAAATTGCAAAACCTCGATCGGCTAAGATGTTGACCTGAATTCGCCAGTCACCCTGTACCACTCTGCGTCAGACCGTTTGCACATTGTAACGCAACCGCGAGCCGGCGCAACCCTTCGTTTTGCTTAAACTTTTGCGGCAGGCTTTTGATAAGGTGATAAGAACATGAGCGAAGAACTGGCGGAAGTGGACTTTCAGCGCTTCTGGCGCCGCCTGCAACAACTAGGTATGAACGCGTATGAATCGCGGTCTTATCTGGTGCTTTTGGGCCATCCCAAATTCAAAGCCCTGGAGCTGGCGGCGCGCGCGCACGTACCGCGACAGAAAATCTATGAAGTTTTGGACAGCCTGGTGGAGAAGGGTTTCGCGCAAGTGGTACAGGAAAAGACCAAGCTATTCTCAGCCGTGGAGCCAAGCCTGGCGATTCCCGGATACCTGGGCCGCAAGCGGCAGGTGCTCGAACAGGAACTCGCCGACAACGGCCGCGCCGGCGACACGCTGATCGACGACCTGAAGGATCTGTACTCCGAGGGGCAAGGCGGACGCGGCACGCTCGATTTCCTGCGAATTGTGACTGAGCCTTCGCAGACCGGGGCCGAGTACCGCCGCATGTTGTCCGAGGTGAAACAGGAGTACGTGGAGTTTTCGCGCCCGCCGTATGCAGTGGATCCGCTGGACGAAAAACTGGTAAGGCAGGCGCGGGCGAGCGGCGTGAATTGCCGTCTGCTTCTGGAAGCTGCGTCGCTCGACGAAAGCCACCGCAATCGCTTGAACGATTACGTGGCCGCGGGGATCGAAGTCCGCATGGCGGAGTCGCTGCCCATGAAGCTGGCGCTGTTCGATTGCCAGCACGGGATGATCGCGCTGCTGGACCCCGTGATCACGCGTCCCTCGTGGACCGCGGTGGTATTCCACCATGAGGGAATGGGCGAAGCCATGAAAGGGCTGTTCGAGGACCATTGGCGGCGCGGCAAGGCTTTGTAGTTTCCAAGCTCTGTAGTTTCCAGGCCTCGTAGGTTCCACTGCTAGGCCAGCGAAAGCCGGACGGCCAATGAGATACCCAGGCGTGGGCCGATGCGGAGCACCGGGCCTGAGAACACCGGTGCAATAAAATCCGTGGGAGCGCGTGCCGCCGAATGGCTGGGCTGGATGGGTCTTGCGCTTCAGTCCACGGGAAAGCATGCTGGGCTAGACGGTGACAGCGGCGGTTGGCAACCGATTGGCAAGCAACGCCGCATCTCCTGCCACTGAAGGCGCGACCTGCGGGTCGGATCCGCCTATACGAAAGAGTGCGATGGACGGCCGATATCGCGTCCACGGCGGAGAGTCGAAACCCGCGCGGCGCGGAAAGAGGCGCGCGCACTAAATCGCGTACACGCCAAGGGAGAGTTTCAAATCAAGGCGTGAACCATCCCATTTCTCCGATCTCCACGTTCCGGCGCGCTTCCACGCAGAGCGTGGTGATTTCGGAGGCCACGGATAAACGAGGCCCCTCCGGATTTCGAAGAAGCGCGAAGTTTCCGGCGGCGGTTTGACATTCGAGCCGGATACGTCTTAGCGTGGTGATGAGGTGAGAATTGCTACGGCGCGATCTTTCAGGAGCCTGCGCAATCGCGCCGGCGCTCACGGCAGGATCCCTGTGACCATGGAAGAGCGGCTCACGCAGATCGGCAATTGGCTGCGCCGCAGCGGCGAAGCCATCTACGGCGCCCGCCCGCGGAGCGCCGGTAGTATTTCCAAGCTCGAGAAGAAAGAACTCCGCGCCGGATCCGGCATCCGAAAAATATTGGACAGCCCGCCCACCGGCTACGTCCGCGCCGAAGCTGTCCCGACGAGTAAGAGCGAGCGGTACGCTATCGTGCAGCGGCGGCCCATGGCGGATTTCCTGATCGATAGGCCCCCGGCATCCGTGTCACTCTGCCTGAAGGCTGGCCCGTGGACTCGGCCGGAGTTGCAGCGGAGCAAGCTGACGCTCCGCATTCCCAAGCGGCTCTCGGCGAGTTGCCTGGCGGGCGAAGTCTCCATCTGCAAAATCGCGGGGGCCCGCTGACCATGCGCCTGATTCATCTCACGCTGCTGGCGGCGCTCACTACCATGGCGGCCGGCAACTCTCTGGATTACCTCAATCACAATCGCCCGGTCCTGGACGCCCACAACTGCTATCCCTACGAGGGCCAGTGGAAGGACCGTATCGACCGTGCGCTTTCCACCGGCTTTCCGGTAATCATCGAACAGGATCTCGCGTGGTACGCCGGCCCGGACGGCGGGCAGCAACGCGTCGTAGTGTCGCACCAGGCCAAAACCAGCGGGTCCGAGCCCCTGCTGCGCGATTACTTCTTCGAGCGGGTGAGGCCGATCGTGGAAGGAGCCCTGCGCAGCAACGACCGCTCGCGCTGGCCCATCATCGTTCTGCACTTCGATTTCAAGGACGTGCAGGCGCCCTTGTTGCACGCCGTGTGGCAATTGCTGGGTGAATACCAGGATTGGATCACCACCGCCTCGAAAACCGCCGACCCGCGTGAGCTGTCCCCGTTCGATCCCAAGCCGCTGCTCGTGATCACCGAGGATTCCGACGCCCAGGAAGAAGTCTTCTTCCGCGAGGTTCCGGTGGGCTCCAAACTGCGGCTGTTCGGCTCCGCCCACACCGAACCCGTTCCCGGAGCCGGCAAGGAGCACAACCGCCTGTTGGCCACCTTGCCGCCGGAAAAGCTGTTGGCCGCCAAGCCCACAAACTACCGCCGCTGGTGGAACAGTTCCTGGTTCGTGGTCGAAGAGGGAGGCCAGCACGAGGCCGGCGATTGGACGCCCGCCGACGACCGCCGCCTGCGCGCGCTGGTGGACCACGCGCACCGGATGGGCTATTGGATTCGCTTCTACACTCTCGATGGCTTCGCCCCTGGCGGCGACGTTGGCGGGTGGGGCAACGGCTACAATTTCGGCTCACGCGACGCCGTCGAGGCCCGCTGGAAAGCCGCTTTGGACGCCGGCGTTAACCTGATCGCCACCGACCAGTACGAAGACCTCGCGGCCTTCATGAAGAAGCGCAACTGAGTTGCGCGCTTCATGGAACACGCGGCGGGCCGCGGCTGACGAGGCTCCGATGGCTGATCGAGAAACGCCGGCTACCTGGGCCAGTTATCGAGTTTCGCTGAATACGCGACAGCGGCGGTTCCCAACCGCCGCGCAGGTTTTGCCAACCTGCCCCACATCGGCTGTCACTCAGTCTATGCAAGGCTCTTTGAGTTAGTGGACCGTCCGCGTCTTGCGGTTCATATAATCCATCAACAGATATTGCCCCAGCGTATATGGCGTCGTGAAATACGCCTTGCCGCGGCAGATCTCCGTCACCTTCCGGACGAAATTCACCAGCCCGTAATCGCTCGCCAGCATGAACGTATTGATCAGAATCCCCTGCTTCTTGCAGCGATTCACTTCCTCCAGCGTACGGCTGATCACCAGCGGATCGAGCCCGAAGGCGTTCTTGTACAAGCGTCCGTCCTCGAGCGTCAGGCAACTCGGCTTGCCGTCGGTGATCATTACGATCTGCCGCATGTCCTTGCGCTCCTGGCTCAACAGCCGCTGCGCCAGTATCAACCCGTCGCGCGTGTTGGTGTAGTAGGGACCCACCTGCACGCGCGCCAACTGGCTGATTTGCAGCTCTTCGGCGCTATCGTGGAACAGCACGCACCGCAGGCTGTCGCCCGGATACTGGGTCTTAATCAGGTGCGCCAGCGCCATGGCCACCTTCTTGGCGGGCGTGAAGCGGTCTTCGCCGTACAAGATCATGCTATGGCTGCAATCGAGCATTAGCACCGTCGCGCAGGAGCTCTGGTATTCGCACTGGTGCACGCGCAGGTCGGAATAGTCCATATCGAGCGGCACTTTCGCGCCCTCGCGCCGGATGGCCGAGAACAGCGTCTCGCTCACATCCAGGTTCAACATGTCGCCGAACTCGTAAGGCTTCGACGCCCCCGACGTTTCGATGCCCGTAGCCAGGTCGCGCGTATCGTGGCGTCCGAAGCTCGATTTCCCCAGCGAGCCCAGCAGGTCTTTCAACGTCTTGAAGCCCAGAAAATCGAGCGACTTGTCCGTCACCTCGAACTTTACCTTGGAGTCTCTGCCGCTGCCCACGCCGGCCGCCGGCGCTTGCGGCTCGCCCGGCTCTTCGATGGTGATCTGCCCTTCGTTGGCCATCTTCTGCACCAGGTTATCGAGCAGCTTATCCATCTGTTCCGGCGTCATGGCCTGAAGCCGCTCCATCATCTCCTGCAGACGGTCGTTGTCGAATAGCCGGCCCTGCTCCAGCGCCTGCAGGATGGCCAGCTTGAGATCTTCCAGGGTGTGCTCGTTCCGCTGGCTGAACGGCGAGTATTGCGTATTGAACCCGCTTTCCAGCAGAAAGTCCGAAAGCGCTTGCAGCAGCTCCTCCGCGCCGATGCCGAGGTCCTCTTCGGCGTACTTGGAATAGTGGACGTATTTCATGGAAGAAGTCTTTGAAAAAGTCTTTCGACGCAGAGGCGCTGAGACGCGGAGGAAAACGCAGAGAAAACTCTCAGATGCTTCTCTGCGCCGATCTCTGCGCCTCCGCGTCTCTGCGTCAAGTTCCCCGCCCCGCCCCTAGTTATACTGCCTTCTGAAGTTCGGCCGCTCGCCCTTGCTCTCTTTCTCTTCCCGCTCCCGCGGCTCCCTACGCTTCTCTTCCGCCCCGAATCCCCGCTCTTCGTTGCGGCTGATCCGCCGGTGCGCGTGCAGCCCTTCCAGCACGAACTCCGCCGCGGCCGCCCGCACCGCATCCGGCTCGTTCGCGCCGAGGCCCAGATTCTTCACCTTCTCCATCAAGCCCTGGATGCCGCTGAGCTGCTGCACCATGGTGGCGGAATCCACGTTCTCATCCAGCTTTAACGACCCGCCCAGGTCGAACCATTGCACAATCTGGGCTACGTTCGCGCCCTCGAAATAATGCGTGTAGACCTTCCCTACGGCCGTGCGGATCAATTCACGCGCTACCGCATCGCCGCCCTTCAGCTCGCCTTCGTATTCCAGCTCCAGCTTTCCGGTGATCGCGGGCAGCGCCGAATACAGGTCGAGCACGCGCGGCACGGCCATGCCTTCGTGCGCCCTGAGCGCGCGCCGCTCGGCGTTCGATACCACGTTCTCGAGCGCCGATATCGGCAGCCGCTGCGATACGCCCGAGCGTTTGTCGATGCGTTTATCCTCGCGCGCCAGGAACGCGATGTGCTCCACCACTTCCTTCATGTAATCCGGCACGCGCACTTCCACCGGCGAGGGCCGCTTGAGCCACGATTCCTGGCCGGTGATGGCAATGCCCTCTTCGATTGTCGCCGGGTAATGCGTGCGAATCTCGCTGCCGATGCGGTCCTTCAGCGGCGTGATGATCTTGCCGCGCGCCGTGTAATCCTCCGGGTTCGCCGTGAACACCAGCATCAAGTCGAGCGGCATACGCACCGGGTAGCCCTTAATCTGCACGTCGCCTTCCTGCATGATGTTGAACAGGCCCACCTGAATCTTCCCCGCCAGGTCGGGCAGCTCGTTGATGGCGAAAATGCCGCGGTTGGCGCGCGGCAGCAGCCCGTAATGCACCGTCAATTCATTGGAAATATCCTGCCCGCGCCGCGCCGCCTTGATCGGGTCGATATCGCCGATCATATCCGCGATCGTCACATCCGGCGTCGCCAGTTTTTCCACGTAGCGTCGATCGCGATGCAGCCACGCGATGGGCGTCGCGGCATCCTGCTCGGCGATCAGATCGCGGCAGCGGCTGCAGACCGGCCGGTATGGATTGTCGTGAATCTCGCAGCCTTCCACGTAGGGCGTCCATTCGTCCAGCATCATGGTGAGCATGCGGATCAGCCGCGTTTTGGCCTGCCCGCGCAGGCCGAGAAGAATAAAATTATGGCGGGAAAGTATGGCGTTCACCATCTGCGGCACGACCGTGTCTTCGTAGCCCACGATTCCCGGAAACAACTCTTCGCCGCGCTGAATGCGGCAGATCAAATTATTGCGGAGCTCGTCCTTCACGGACCGCTGGCCGAGCTTGGCTTCCGGGAAAGAGCTTTGGCGAAGAGCGCCGAGAGTGCAGGGCAAATCTGGAATGGCTCTGGGCAACGAATTCCCCCTTCTGTCCGCGATTGTATCAGACGCGGCGAACCGGCCACGCTCCATTCGCTACAATGGCTGCTGTGGAAACAACCGAGAAAAGCGTGGGCCGCGGTCTGTGGGGCCGCTACGGCGAAATCACCCGCGATGTGAAGCGCGGATTCGTCGCGGAGTGGACAGTCACCATCGTTTTGCTGCTTTTCGCCACTACCACGCTGGTGCAGGCCTTTGTGATTCCCAGCGCCTCCATGGAAGACTCGCTGCTCATCGGCGATCATGTGCTGGTGGATAAGCTGGTATTCGCGCCCCCGGGCAAGCTTTCCCGGCACGTGCTGCCTTACCGGGAGGTCCGCCGCGGCGACATCATCGTGTTCCGCTACCCGCTCAATATCAAAGAGGATTACGTGAAGCGCGCCATCGGCGTCCCCGGCGACCACATCCGGCTGGTCAACAAACAGCTCATCCTCAACGGCCACGAGGTGAACGAGCCGTACGTCAAGCACCTGACGAGTTACATCGATAGCTACCGCGACAATTTTCCTTCGAACCCCAACCAGCCCGTCGGCCCGAGCGTCGCCGACATGCTGGAAAACCACGTGGTGAACGGCGACCTGGTGGTGCCGCCCGGCTTCATTTTCGCCATGGGCGACAACCGCGACGATTCGTCCGACAGCCGTTACTGGGGCTTCGTACCGCGTGAAAACATCGAAGGCACGCCGCTGGTAATTTACTGGTCGTTCGAAGCGCCAACGGCCGATCTGACCAACGGCAACATCGGCATCGACCACATCGTCGATGTGGTCACCCATTTTTTCACCAAGACCCGCTGGTCGCGCACCTTCCGCCTGATCCACGGATACCCGCTGCATTAGCGGGACCGCCAATCCCGGCTGTAACCAGCTCCAGGCGCTCATGCTGCCTCATCAGCAGCTCGAAAGCGTCCGGATCGCCGGCGCGCGCGGCTGCGACGGTATCCCGGCGCTCATCCGGTCCATCCATCGCCGCCACCGCCGCCATCAGCGCCATCTACTCAAGGAAACTGCGGCGGCGAAAGTGTGCATATCATTTTGCTTGAGGGGCGATTCGCCCCTTACGGTCGCGGCTCTGTAACGTTTGCTTAGCTATGCCGGATAAACTTGCTCTCCCGCCCGAGGATTTCAGCCGCTTGGCCCAGCTTGGCGTCGATTTCGTGGCCGAATACTACGGTTCGCTGGCCTATCAGCCGGTCTTCGTTCCCTCGACGGCCGAAGCCATCCGCAAGTTAGTGGAGGAGCCGCTGCCGCAATCCGGAGCCGCGTTTCCCGAGCTGCTTGGCGTGATCCGCGACGTGGTTTCGCGCTACAACCGCCACAGCGCCCATCCGCGCTGCTTCGGCTACATCTGTTCGCCCGGAGCGCCCATCACCGCCATCAGCCACATGATCGCCGCGGCCCTCAATATCAACCTTACGTGCTGGCGATCGGCGCCCTCGGGAACCGAAATCGAGCACGTGGCCGTCAACTGGCTGAAGGAAATGCTGGGCTATCCGGCGGATGCCGCGGGCCTGCTGGTGAGCGGCGGCTCCATGGCTAATTTCGCCGCGCTCGCGGCGGCCCGTAGCGCCAAAGCGCCTGGCAACGCGGTTCGCGACGGCATGTCCGCGGGACCGCGCATGTGCGCCTACGTTTCCGAAGAGGGACATTTTTCGATCGCCAAGGCTGCAGGGATGCTCGGCATGGGCGAACAGAGCGTCCGGCAAATCAAAACGGACGGCAAGCTCCGCATCGATCTCGCCGATCTGGAGAGCCGCGTGCAACAAGATCGCGCCGCCGGCCATCTGCCCTTCTGCGTCGTCGCCAACGCCGGAACCACCGCGACCGGCGCCTTCGACCCGCTGGGCGATCTCGCCGATTTCGCGCGCCGCCACAACCTTTGGCTGCACGTCGACGCCGCGTATGGAGGCTTCGCGGCGCTGGCTCCCGCGGCGCGCCACCTCTTCGCATGCATTGCCGAAGCCGATTCCGTGGCGCTCGACCCGCACAAGTGGCTCTACGGCCCCATGGGTTGCGGCTGCGTGCTTTACAAAGATCCCGAGACCGCGCGCGCCGCTTTCAGCCACGATGCGGAGTACACGCGCCGCATCGGCCTGGTGCGCGACGAAGCCTTCGCCTTCTGGGATTACGGACCGGAGCTCAGCCGGCCATTCCGCGCGCTCGATCTGTGGCTGCTGATCAAGTATGTGGGCGCCGCGGCGCTCGCCGAGGCCGTGGAGAGCAACATCGCCTGTGCGAAGCATCTGGAGAAACTGGTCGAGAATAGCGACGATTTCGAAATGCTGGCGACGGTTGAGCTATCCATCTTCTGCTTCCGCTATAGGCCGCGGGGGTTCAAGGGCGACCTTGATGCGCTCAACGAACAGACTCTGGTCCGCCTGCAGCGCGATGGCAGCAGCTACGTGTCGAACGCCAGAATCCGCGGCCAGTTCGCGCTAAGAGGCTGCGTGCTGAATTACCGCACGACCATGGACGACATGCAAACGCTGCTGGACGATGTACGGCGGGTGTGTCTTGTTTAGGACTGTCAAATTACGCCGGCATTTCGACGTGGCCCACGCAAGCATGCGACGCTCTGTTGCGTCGCACTCATGCGACGGTCTGTCGTGTGCCGTGTCGAGACTAGGCTAGACCCGTGTTGGCTCGGGGCCGAAGCGCGTTCATACGGGCGTCTCTGGCGGCGGAAACCGGCGTATCGCCAGGTGAAGAGAGCCGGCTGAAAGCCGGCTGCAGCCAGGATTGGCTGCCCCACAAAGCGCATCGGGGAATTACTGAATCGCGGCGATCGCGCCGCTCGTGATAAACGCGCTGAAGATGCCTACATCGATGCCCGGCGAGCCAGTCGCGGTGAAATAAGGATTCAGAGGAACCCCGGCGATCTGAATGCTGACTCCTGGCGTGCCTGGAGTTCCAAAACCATTGGCGGGAAGCAGGCTGAGAATCGAGGACGGTATCGTGAACTGGCCCGCCGAAGCATTTGCGTTGCACACGAACTCGACGTATGAGTTCGTCGACGAAGTCACGGCAACGCCGGTGTAACCGATGATGGACACCACTGAGAAGCCGGCGCTGCCGGTCCAGGCGAGAGTCAGATCCTGCGTGCGAGTGACACGGGCCGGGATGTTGGTGGGGACGACGTTGGGTGGAAGCGTCACGGTCCAGGTGAACGGCCCCACGGCGCCGCCGCCTTGGCCGTCTCCCACCGTGTAGTTTCCGGGGGCCAGATATACGGGAGCGCCTGTGGCCAGCGTGGCCGGATAAGAGCCGATAGAAGTGTCCGTGATGGTCCGGTTTCCGTTAGGTCCGGTAATCAGCAACTGCGGGCCGGCATTCAGATAGGGCGGCTGAATCGGATCGGTGACGTCCAATGAGCCGGCCAGAGTTTCGTAGGCGACGCAACTGCCAATTGACGGACCCGTGCTGCCTCCGTAGGATCGGATGAGGCTGTTGAGATCGAAGCTCTCGAAGCTCGCAGTCAGCCTATCGTCCCCGCCCGCGACACGGCTAAGCAGTACGTACCCGGCGTTGAGCGAGCCAGTCGCGACCGCTTTCTGCAAATTGGCCGCCGTAAGTCCATTGTAAGTGTCGCCACAGGTGGTTTGCCCGGCTGGGGCTATGGATATAGTAGTTATATTGCCGACCACTCCCTTGACTATGACGGCAACCGATGTCTTGCATCCGCCGACTCCGGCCGGAACGACGAAGTTGATCTGATCGAGCCCAGGCGAGCTGCCTCGCCCGCCGTAGAGTACCGACGCCGCCTGGCCTTCGACCAGGACCTGAACTCCAGTGCCCAGGTCGATCTGCTGGGGCGGCTCGGTTTCGTTGCCGGTCACCGCGCCCAGGCCGCTGCCCCACAGGATCAAGGTGTCGCCAGGATGGGCGGCGTTGATCATTGTGATCGGATTGTAGAAGACATCGGTGAAGACTCCGGGACCGGTGCCGCCCTCATTCAGCGTAAACGTGCCGAAGTCCGCCGCTAAAACCTGGATCGCAATCGAGCTCTTCGCGCCCTGATAGGTAAGCGTTAGCGTCCCGCTTCCTATGGGCGTAGCCGACGGAAGAATCGCGGCCGCCTGCGTGGCGAGCGTGTAGATCATGATACATGTTTCGGTCACTGCGCCGACCGTCACCTGCACTGTGGTTCCCGCCAGCCCCTGCGTGGCAGGCAATGGATAGCTCTGAACCTGTTGCAAAGTGGAAGGGCCGAGTCCGGTTCCAGTAACCGTGAAGATAGCGCCTTGCGCAACCCCGGAATTGGGCAGGGAAACCGGAATCCAACTGGCGGCGTTATAGACTGCCGCGATGGCCGGGGCGGCAGCCAAGGCGGCTGCATAGCCGAAAGAGAGAGCGATGATACGAAGCAGACGCACGGTTCCTCCTAATCGATCGTTTTCAGACGGTCTGACAGCCGCGGAAAACGTCTCAGTTTTGTTTCATCTTAGCAAAACGATTCCGGCGGACGAACGCAGTGCACAGCAATCCGCAGATCGTGGCGGCGCCATACTTGACGCAACACTACTGTTATAGCCTTAAAAATCCTTAAACATGAACAGCGCAAGGGCGGCCAGGTAATAGCTTCTGCAGGCTGGCCGATATCCCTTGCTGGCTTGAACGGACGCTTGCGCGTGTTACTTAACGTACGAGAAGATTTTCGGCCCAACGGCCAAGCGCTCGGCGCGGCTTGGGACTTCGCAGGCCATGGGCCCGCGCCACTGGGACCGGGGTCAGAATAGCGGGCCTAGGGAAAGCTTTTTGAAGCCTTGCAGGCGCGGGGGATCGCCGCCGGATTGCTGCTGCGCTTGAGACTTGCTCCACTCCTCTTCCGGTATCATGCGCAGCGGCGCCAGCTTTTTCGACACAAGGCTGGAGTTGAGCGCCGGCAGACGCCGGGCGGCGTGGCCGGTAAACTCGCGGATCACGTCTTCCAACTCGCGGCCCAGGGCGTCAGCCCGCGCTACCTGCTGGTTGGTTGGCCGCCCTTCATATCCATTTACGTCGCCGTAGAGACCGGCTAGAAACTCGCGGAGTCTCTCTTCGCCGGTGATCATTCCACCCTCTTTAGTAGCTACAATCTTGGAGCGGATCTGGTCCATGTCACCGGATAACTGCTGCAATTGCTGCCGCAGCGGATCGCCCTGCGGAAGGCTCGCGCCGCGCGCCGCGGCCGTATCCCGGATGCCGATGATGGCGTCCACCGCCCAACTCATGTGGTTCAGCATGTCTCCCAAACGGCTGACCAAGGCGAATTGCGCCTTGCGGTCGTCGAGTGAGTAAGTGGCGCGCGGGTCCAGGATAACATTCAATTGAGTGGAGTAAGTCTTGTCTCCCTTAGTCATCTTAACGGTGTAGACGCCGGGGAGCACGCGCGGTCCCAATGCCGCGCCGAACATGGCGCTGGCGGCCGGAGGGACTTGCGGCGGCTTCAGGTGCATCGACCAGGCGGCCCGATTGACGCCGCGATGCTTGCTGCTGGCCACCGTATCCACCAGCTTGCCTTGCGCATCGAAGATCTGAATTTTCAAGTCGCCAAAGATATGACGGGTACGCTGGTAATACGGAATGAATGCGTCAGTGGGACGGTTGGGGCCGCTATAGGTTGCATCGCCCTCCGACCAGCCGCCGTATGTCTCCATCCACTGCGCGGCGGCGGGGACCGGCAGGAAGCCGGCTTCCTCGGACATCAGCGCCGGAGTAAGTGCGCGCAAGCCCGAGATATCGTCGATAATCCAGATGCCGCGCCCGTGCGTGGCCAGAATCAGATCGGATGTACGAGGGTGCACCACCAGGTCGCGCACGGCTACCGCGGGAAAGTCGCTGCCTTTGAATTGCGCCCAACGCTGGCCGCCATCGGCGCTGATCCACAGGCCGAATTCGGTTCCCAGGAAAAGCAGGTTGGCGTCGACGGTGTCCTCCTTGATCACGTGGGCGTAGCCGCGCACTCCGCTGGGCGCGGTGGAAAGCTGAGTCCAAGAATTGCCGAAATCCGCGGTTTTGAACACGTAAGGCTGCATATCGCCGGCCATGTGGCGGTCCAGCGCGACGTAGGCCGTGCCTTCCGTTGCGCGGCTGGCCTCGACCCACGAAACCCATGCGCCGCGGGCGGGTCCTGGGACATTACCGGCCACGTTGGTCCACGTCTTGCCTCCATCGCGCGTGATCTGCAGGCAGCCATCGTCGGTGCCCGCCCAGATTACTTGCCCATTACGCGGCGATTCGGAAATGGAGTAGATGGTGGTGTTCATTTCGGCGGACGAGTTATCGACGGTGACGCCGCCGGATTCCTCCTGCTTCTGTTTTTCGGGGTCGTTAGTGGAAAGGTCGGGAGAGATCCGCTCCCACGATTGCCCGTGGTCGCGCGAGCGGAACAGGAACTGCGCGCCGATATAGATCGTGCCCTTTTCATTGGGACTCATCTGGATGGGAGTGTTCCAGTTGAAACGCAGTTTTTTCTCGCCGTATAAGGCATAGGGCTTGATGGCACGGGTCTCATGCGTCACGCGGTTGACACGGCCGATCTCGCCGCCCTGCGCTTCGGCGTATATGTAGGCCGGGTCGGACGGGTCTTCCCAGGTCCAGAAACCGTCGCCGCCAAACATGTTTTCCCAGCGCGAGTTAGTTACGCCGCCGGGATAGGAGGAATCGCCGACCCAGGAACTGTTATCCTGCAAACCGCCGTAGACATGGTAGGGCTCGGCCATGTCCACGCTGACGTGATAGAACTGCGACACGGGCAGATTCATGAGGTGTTCCCAGCGCGTGCCGCCATCCTGACTGCGCCACAGGCCGCCATCGTCGCAGGCGAAGACCGAATTGGGATTGCCGGCGTCGATCCACACATCGTGAAAATCGCCGTGCGCGGAGTTCGAAACCGGACTGAAGCTCTTACCGCCGTTCACGCTGAGCAGCAAGACCCCGTCCACTTTGAAGACTTTGCTCTCGTCTTTGGGATCGACAATCAGATTGGCGAAATAGAAGGGACGCCACACCATGTACTGACTCGCGTCGAGGCGAACCCAGCTCTTACCCGAGTCATCGGAGCGATAGAGCGCGCTGCTCTTCGATTCGATCATGGCATAGACCACCTGCGGCTTGGATGGCGCCACGGCCAGCGCGATGCGGCCGTATGGCTTCTCCGGAAGGCCTTTGGCATTGGCCGCGGTGAGCTCAGTCCAATGATCGCCGCCGTCGGTGGATTGGTAGAGCCCGCTGCCGGGGCCGCCGGAGCGGAACGTCCACGCCTGGCGGCGGAAATCCCACAGCGACGCGTAGATAGTCTTGGGATTTTGCGGACTCGTTGCGAGCATGGCGCAACCGGTAGAACCATTCTGGCCCGCCAGCACCTGTCTCCAAGTCTTGCCGCCATCGCTGGTTTTGTAGACGCCGCGCTCGGCGTTGTCACTCCACAAATGGCCGGTGGCGCAGGCATAGACGGTGTCGCTGTCGGCGGGATCGACCAGGATTTTCGCGATGTGCTCGGAATCCTTGAGCCCCATGTTGGTCCAATTTTCGCCGCCATCGACGGATTTGTAGATGCCATCGCCGATGGAAACGCTGTTGCGCAGCCAGCTCTCGCCGGTCCCGACCCAGACATTTTTGGGGTTGTGCGCATCGATGGCGACGGCGCCGATGGATTGGACGGCGGGCGCGTTGAACACCGGCTTGAAGGTAGTGCCACCGTTGATCGATTTCCAAACGCCGCCGCTGGCCGAACCCGCGAACACGGTGAGACGCCCCGCATCGTTGACGGCGGCGATTGCGGCGATGCGGCCGCTGATTTGGGCGGAGCCGATGTTACGCGCCGGCAAACCGGAGACGGTGCCGGCGTCGAACCGGACCTGGGATTGAGAAAGGAGGAGGGTTGCGGCTAGCGAGATTATCAGTATTATACGAGCGATTAGACGAGCGGCGAAGAGCGCCGGCTGAAAGCCGGCGGCAGCTACGATTGGCACAACGATTGGCTGCCCCACACGGTGAGTCATGAGTTAGTACTCCTTCCCGGCCGCAGCGGGCGGATGCGCGGGCATTTTGAAATCTTGCGCGTTCACGGGCAGATTTGCCTCGATCTTGTCGATGGTTATTTGGGCGGCGTCCCCTGGGCTCTTTTTGCTGCCGGCTTCCATCGAGAAGGGGAAATAGACGCCATTCACCAGTTTGTAAGAGCCGAGATTAGTGAAGCTCTCGCGGATGGAGCCGCGGATGAATTGCATTTTCTCGGTGCGGATTTCGAGATAGGTGTCGGGGTCGAGATAGTAGTAAATAATGTCGCCGTTGGCCAGCGTGACCTTGAGCCGGTAGGCGTCGTCGCCATCGACTGTGTCGTGGCCCAGATATTCGATGCGGTTGTCCTTGATCTTATAGTCGGTTAGCGGGCCGTAAAAATCGGCTTCCTCGGTCAGCTCGCGGAGGTCGTCTTCTCCGACCAGCTCCGCGTCCTTGCGCCCCTCGAACGGGGAAATCTGCCATCCCGTGGATCCATCATATGCCTGGATCTGAGACATGCCTTGCACGGTGACGGCGTCGCGCACCAGATTGGGCGCCATGGCAGTGCGGCTGAACTGAGCGGTAAAACTACCTTGCTGCACTTTGCCGCTCATGCGCAATGTCTTGATGGCTTTAATTTTATCGACGCCGCCGCGGGCCTGGAGATTCCTCGATATCAATGCTTCCGCAGTCTGCGCCGGGAGGAGCATGGGGCAGACGATTCCGAGAGCCGTTATGAATAAGCTACGCATGTGAAAAACCCATATTTGGAAAGCTTACGCCAACCGGGGCCGCTTTCGCCAGATCTTCCGGCCGATGGTTGGGCGCGGGGAACCGCGAGGCGTGGGGTGGCGGATGTTGACACGGCGCGGGGCTGGCTTGGCGGCGAGCCGAGGGCGCGGGCATGGGGCATGAAAGGGGCGGAGTGTTAGGAAATGGGACTAGGGTCGTTTGGCATTTCTGGTTTGGTGTCCGCGGTAGGTTGGGAACGCGCTCGGGTGGCATGGCGTTGGTCTGGGTAAGGGCTTCGTCCGGTGAAGGCGGCGGTTTGCCAGCCGCCGCGCAGGTTATGACAATCTGGTCCACATCGGAGTGTTCGGAAATGGGACTGGGGTCGTTTGGCATTCTTGGGTGGCGTGGCTTCGGCGACCATTCTGCACAAATTGCGGGGCAGCCCATCCTGGCGGAGCGGCTGAGGATTGACCTTGCGGCCGACCGCCTGGTAGGACAAACCATCGCCTTTGGTGGTCTGTGATGTTTCGCTAAAGTACGGCCGCCTGACAGACGACAAAAAACGATCGTCTGTCCTACCTCGCGCCTCCATTGGGTTGACAACCTGCCCCACATCGGAGGCTTTCGACGATTGAACTCCTTTGAGAGACGACATAGACTCCGATACTAAGTTACAGCGGAGGAAACCGGCTATCAGGGTAAGTTGCGCGTAAGTTGGTGTATCCATGGCCGGAAATGTTTTTAACTTCGCGTGATCGGCATGGAGGCGACAAAACGGCGCCAGGCGGTCACAGAAGAAGATAATAAATTGGGAAGTTACTTAACTGTTGAAGTGAAAACAGTTAGGCGCAGTAACTTAGGGCCTAGGTGGGATATTCGAGGCTGAAATGGGAGGCGAGTGTACGACACTAGTAGTAGGAATGTATACAGACACGATCAAACAGAACGAAAAGCCGGAAATAACGCGGCGCGCGAAGGGGCAGGTGACCGGCCTAAGCGGGGGCGGGGAGGATCCGGCGGAGTGGGTGAGCAAGTTCCTGGGATTCGAAGCAGACGAGGCGCAGAAGGAAGTATTGCGCAGCGACAGGCAGCGGGGATTGTTGAATTGCACGAGGCAATGGGGGAAATCGACGGTGACGGCGGCGAAGGCGATCCATCAGGCGTATCACTATCCGGAGAGCCTGACGTTAGTGGTGAGCCCGAGCGCGCGACAGAGCGGGGAGTTTTTGCGGAAGGCGACGGGGTTCGCGCGAAAGCTGAAAATCCGGCCGAAAGGGGATGGGGACAACGAGATTTCACTGGAGCTGCCGAACCGGTCGCGGATTGTGGGGCTGCCGGGGAGCGAGGCGACGGTGCGGGGGTTTTCGGCGGTATCGCTGATACTGGTGGACGAGGCGTCGCGGGTGAGCGACGAGTTGTACCTGGCGATAAGGCCGATGCTGGCGGTGAGCGATGGGGCGTTGTGGCTGATGAGCACGCCGTTTGGAAAGCGCGGGTTCTTTTACGAAGCGTGGGCGAACGGCGGGCCGAATTGGGCGCGGGTTCGGGCGGCGGCGACCGAGTGTCCGCGGATCGGACGGAAGTTTCTGGAAGAGGAACGCGCAACGATGGGGGAACGCTGGTTCCGGCAGGAGTATATGTACGAATTCGAAGAGGCGGTGAGCGGAGTGTTCGCGCGGGATCTGGTGGAGCGGGCCATCACCGACGAGGTTCAGCCACTGGAGTTAGGGTGAGGGGGAGTGCTGGGAGCGGGTTATTCGACGCAGAGACGCGGAGGCGCGGAGATGGGATCAGGGAAAACAAGATGAGACATGCCAACTAATTACTTTGTGGGAGTGGACTTGGGACAGAGCCGGGATTTCACGGCGATTGCGGTGGTGGAGCGGCAGGAGTTATCGGGAGAGTGGGACCCGGCGGCTTATACATGCCGGAAATCTACGGCGCTGCGGCTGCGGTTCCTGGAGCGGGTGGAATTGGGGACGACGTATCCCGACGTGGTGGAGCGGGTGGTTCGAGTTGTACGGTCGCGCGATCTGCTAGGGCGATGCCACTTAGTGGTGGACGGGACAGGCGTGGGGCGGCCGGTAGTGGACTTATTGAGAGAGGCGAAGCCGGGATGCCCGATAATGCCGGCGGTGATCACGTCGGGACAACGGGAAACGCGGATCGACGGTTACTACGGGATTCCTAAGCGCGACTTAATGGTGGGGTTACAAGTGCTGTTGCAACAGGGCGAGTTACAGATAGCGGCAGGATTGAAGTATGGGGCGGCCCTGGCGGCGGAGATGGCGGCGATGGAAGTGAAGGTAACGTCGGCGGGGCGGGAGCAGTTCGGCGCGTGGCGGGAAGGGACGCATGACGACTTAGTATTTGCGGTGGCGCTGGCTTGCTGGGGGAGTAAGAAGGGGTGTTTGGATGCGGTGGGAGAGGTGGGGTGGAGGAGGCTACCGGGGATGTGAGGTGTAATATCCGGGGCCAAACACAAAATATTTTGTCGCTATCGCATTTTTGTACTTGATCTTACATACCGATAGGTGGTACTATCATCCTTCGATCAAACGTACTGGGACTTTCGAGGGTGAAGCAACGCTAAGTTTTTGGCGCGGTTTCACTCACCTTCCTTCCTTTACCTCACTGCTTTTAATGGCGGCCTGAGGAGAATTGCGCGGAATGATGCGTGTATACAAGTCGTCTATAACTGCAAGCGCGGTCATGGCCTTGGCCAGTACCTTCCCCACACGCAGACGGGAACTGCTTCCATCAAAGGAAATGTGACCGGCGTAGCCGGCGTTCCCATTGCCGGCGCAAGAATCGTATATGGCCGCGCCGTTCCGGTCCAGAGCGGCGCGCCGCAGATGATGGCGCCGCCCTCAAGCACGATCACTACCGCGGCGGACGGATCGTTCGCCATACAAACCTCCCCGCGGCGACGTATATCCTGTGCATCCAGGCCGTCAATAGCGCTTATTTGGACCCGTGCCATTGGTCCAATGCCGCTCCCACGTATAAGCTGGCGGCTGGGCAGGCCATCTCCAACGCCG
>PLDF01000312.1 GCA_003135055.1 Bryobacterales bacterium
TGTGAACCAGCGTATCGACGAGTAAGCGCTGCTTGGCATCGGCGGGGCTGCACAGCTCGAGGTATTCGGCGGTGAGCTCGGCGAGATCCTCGGGTTTTTCGTCGAACATGATCTGGTGGACGGCGTAGATGCCGTGCTTCAGGGCGTTGAATCGAGATGTGGCCTTGCCCGCGGTGGTGCGGGGTCCGGTAGATTTTTGGGAGTTGGCGCGGCTGGCCTCGCGTTGTTTGGGAGTGGATTGAAACATGGAAGAATCCTCGATTTGACACTAGCAGGCGTTTTTGGGGCTGAATGGGGGGTGCGGGGGCTAAGTGCTTTAGAATGGCCNNAATAAAGGTCGAAGTGCTGTGAACGGGTTTGCGAGGGGGTGCGGAAATGGTGAAAAGGGATGGGACGGGGAGCCGTCACCGGACATAAAGGATGTTATGTGCGGCTATTGCTAAGGGGCCGTACTGGGTGGTTCCTTCTTCGCTATGAAGTCCAGAAACCGGAGGCCGAATGACGACAAGGAATAAGCTCTCTTCGGTGGCTTCGTGACCAGTTCCTTCAGCGCGTCCGCCTTGCGGCGAGAGTCAGCAGTCCGTGGGATCATTGGCGTTCTCTTCTCTTCGAGCGTTTCTGTCAGCAAATCCATACCAACAAGGCGTCCCACGCTGCTTTGCGCATCATGAAAGAAGCGACCACCGTTCAGTCTGCTATGTTTCAATACCTGCAAATCCTTGTTGCTGAGGTCGCGAAGAATTCGGATATAGTCTTCTTTTTCATCAGGCTGATATCCACTGCTGCCAGCATTCGCGAGAGCGTCGCCGAACATCCGAAGCTTCTCTTCGTCGTGGGTCGTGTTTAGCTTCTCGATCACTAGGCCAATGAGCGATTGAAATTCCTCTGACTCGTAGTATTTCCGGTCGGGGATGCTGGCCTCGATCCTTTTCAGTTGGGCGTTCAGCTCTTCGGCCACCACAAGAAGTCTCCGTTCAAAGCGTACAGAGCCAAAATTAAAGAGGCTTAGGACGATCCCCGAAACCGCGGGCATCGCGGCTAACTTTGCGGCAAGGGCTGCAGTTAGCCCACACATGACCAATCGCTTGGGCAGATAACTTCCATCCGTGATAGCTTCGTCGGCCTGTCGGATCGCGATTTCTACTGGATCGTCGATCGCCATTCAGCACCCCCTTCACACTGGGACCGTTGGTGGTCGCCAGCTATCTCACGCCGAAATCGTATCCGACTGTTCCATTCGCTCCGCGAAGGGTGAGCACGTATTCGCCACGGGCTAAATCGTTCTTTGGAACCAAGGTGAACGTTCGATCGGAAACTGTGGTCAGCGTTGCTTCCACGATGTCTTTCGAATTCAGTCCGACCCGCTGACTCGCAAAACTGCCCTCCATCACCTCTAGCTCTCGATGATCCTTCTTCTTCGCCATGCGTACAATGAGCAGATCACGAACGGTGAGGCCTGGAACGTCAGGCCGCGCGGCATCCTCCCTGATACCGAAAACAGGGCGGCGGCTCTCAAGCCGGCTCGCGGCCTCGGGGCCGGGGTAAAGACGCACAACGCCCGGAGGCACACCAGCAAGAGCGCTAGCGCCATGGGTTGTCTTGAAACCAGAGCTACTGCTGCCGTCGAGTTTCTTCCATCCCTGCGCCGATTGGTAGTAAACCCCGTGCGAGAGTGCCTCTAGGTCAGATCCGCCGCTCACTGACGGCGACGGCGGCTCCTGCTGGGCTGCAAGCGTTGCGGAAATCAGGAGCAAAGCGAGCCTGCTCGTCCGAGCGATCTCCATTTTCATAAACGATGGGTAGCATAGCAGACTTTGTTGCCCGCAAGGGCGTCACCCCGCAAGCGCCCGGTATAGCGTTGAGCGGCCCACGTTCAGGAGGTCAGCCACATACTGCCGGCCCTCGCCTTTCTCAACCAGCCGGCGGGCGTGGTCAATCTGCTCAGATGTGAGCGTGGGTCTCCGGCCAAACTTCACGCCTCGGCGCTGCGCGGCCTTCGCTCCGGCGCGGGTGCGCTCGGAGATTAAACTCCGCTCCAACTCGGCTAGCTCGCCGATCATCTGCCAAATGGCCCGGCCCGTGGGCGTCGCCGTGTCGATCGCCTCGGTGAGCGGCTGGAATTTCACGCCACGGGCGCGGGGGTCATCCAGCATCGTTATTAGGTCGCGCAAGCGTCGGCCTAATCTATCGAGCCTCCAGACAATCAGCGTATCGCCTGGCCGGAGCGCCCGGAGGCAACGCGCAAGGGCAGGGCGCTTGCTAGTGGCTCCCGATAGCCCCTGTCCTCGTAGATGTGGGAACACCGGGCGCGTTTGAGCGCGGCAAGCTGAAGCGCGGTGGTCTGGTCGTCGGTGCTGGTGCGGGCGTAGCCGTATTTCATGCGGCCTATTTTGACCCTGAGATATGACACATGTCAAACCCTTGATTGGCGCGGTTTCCGACGACGGGTCAAAACCTACCTATTTGCAACATGGCGGCGGCTTAATCGTAAGCACTGGAACGGTGCTTGATGGTCAGAACGAACACCACGCGGGTTTGTTCCCGAACGTCGCAAATAATCCGGTAGTCGCGAACCCGATAACGCCACAGCCCGCGAAGCTCATGACGCAAGGGCTTCCCGAAGCGGCGCGGGTCTTCGTCCGTGGCAACCCGGGTGTCCATGTAGTCGAGAATTTCCCGCTGCATTGCCCGGTCAAAGGCCTTCAGGTCTTTTTCAACCCGTGGGTCGTATTCAACTGTCCAAGCCAAGGTTTTTACGCAACTGATTAGAGGTGATGCCGGGTTGAGGGTCGGCAAGGCGTTCTTGCGCCGTGCGAAGATCGTCCGCGACCTCTTGACAATGCTCCACAATGAAATCCCGCACGTAATCAGACAGGGGCATACCTCGCGCCTGCGCGGCGGCGGTGAATTGCGCCTCTATCTCCTTCGGGATGTCGAGCGTTACCGTCATGCCTTCAGACTACGGGAAAACTGCCGCGTCTGCAAATGCGGTTTGAAAGGGCTAAAAAAGCCATTCTCACAACCTACCCTTAGCGGGACACGAAACCGGCGCCGGCGCTGTCGGGTGGCATCCTCCCAGTTTATTCGTAGCCGCCATGCGGGCGCAGCAATTCCGCCACGTTACCCGAAGGGAATGTCCAGTTCGGTGTAGCTGCCAGGTGTTGCGGCGTTCACGGCGGCGACGACCCTTTCAACGTAGCGGCGCAGGGTCGGCCATTGGCGGTTTCCGAGAACGACAAAAGCGATTATCCGGCCCCTCAGGTTTTGCTGGTAGCGGATGTTTTTATCGGTCGTCAGCAAAACGTCAAACCGGCCGCCTCCGCGACCGCTATCAGTTCGCCGTTAACAAGCCGGTCCCATCCGCGCTCGATCGCTTCCACGACCACATGGCCTTTGAGGGCATAGCGAAGCGGGGCAGGGGTTCCGTTATCGAAGAGGATGAGCATCGACCATCTGGGCGGGGGGGTGCGCTAGAGGCGGCGCGTCAAGACTCCGCGCCGCGAATTGCAGCACCGCTGCGACCTGTTCCCGCGTGACGTGAAACCAGTCCATTAACTCGCCGACGGTCGCGCCCGCTTCCAGATTGTCAAACACGACTGAAACGGGCGTTCGGGTGTCCCGGAATACCCATGCGCCGCTACGCTTGCCGGGGACGCTCTCCACGGCGGAGCATTGCGACCAATCGAGACTTGCCATGATTTGCGCTCCTTCCCTGAGAATACCGTGTTTACGCTACCGCACTGGGGCAGGCGACCGCAGCTCTAAGCGAAGTGGCTGCTATCGCGCATTCTAAGGAAGCGCGCCGCCCGGCTGCTCAAACGTTCGCCCACCATCCTGGCCGCTTATGCCGGCTGAAGCTTGCGGCGAGCTTGGATTGACGGCGCCGGCCGGCGTTTCGCCCGGCTTCTTTGGGGAACGAAACGAAGTATCAACCGCTGCTCCAGCGCCGCCGCGATCCGCTGTAGCATTGTGAGGGAGTGGCCCTCATAATCCGCGTCTTCGAGACGCGCGATCACGGGCTGTTTCGAACCGATAAGAGCGGCAAGTGCGCTCTGGGAAAGCCCCGCCCTGGCGTCGAAGATCATCTGGGCCACTTCAAAATTGATTTTCGCCTGGGCGATGCCGGCCTTTACCGGCGCGCTGTTGCCAGTCACCTTATATCCAGAATTTTCAATGCGTCTTTGGTGCGCGGCATGATTATCCCTCCTCCCGTTCTGCATAGGAATGCTTTACCGGATCGGCTTCGAAGGCGGCGCGTCCGCTTCGCAGGCCGAGGAAACCGCACAAGTGCCGTGACCGGGTGGTTTTGAGCCGTTGCTGGAAACACTCCCGCACGGTCGTGGCTCCGACCGGAGCCGCGCGCGTAAAGTAAGCAAGCGGTTTCACGATAGCGCCGAATCTCACGGTCGGGGAACTAGCCTGACGTTGCCGGAAACAGCGATGGTCCCAGCAGCCGCAGCAGGCCCACTCCCAACTCCAAGCCCGCGCGCAACCGGGCCTTTGCGCCCCGCCCCGGCAAGTCGATCGCCCCTTCCAGGCAAAGCGTCGCGAACCCATGGACGGCGGACCATGCCAACAGGCAGCGTTCGTGCAGCGTGGCTTCATCGACGCTCCCAGTCGAGGCTTCGCATTTCCCGATAGCGTCTTCGAGCACCTGAAACGCGGCGCGGCTGGCCACCCGGTATTCCGGGTCGTCCTTATTCAGCAGCTCGGCGCGGAACATGACGCGAAAATGGCCGGGGTTCCGCAGGGCGAATTCCAGGTAGCCTTCGCCCACCGCCAGAGCCCGCGCCGGTTCGTCCAGGCTGGCGTCCCGCCGCTCTTCCATGTGCGCTTTGAGCTGCGTGAACCCCGCCACGGCGAATGCCGTCAGCATTCCGGTCTTGTCGCCGAAGTGGTGCGCGGGCGCGGACCAGGACGCTCCCGCCCGCCGCGCGCATTCGCGAAGCGACAGCCCCTCAATCCCCTTCTCGACGATCAGCTCCGCCACGGCGCGCAGCAACGCCGGCCGAAGCGAGCCGTGATGATAGGGTTTTTCCGCGACGGGTTTCGCCATTGGCGTCAGCATAGCACGCTCTATCTTGACATTGCCATAATTAATCTTGACAGTGTCATAATAGAAGCCGTAAGATGGAGCTGGAGGTTGGCGATGGCCGGCTACGACGCGATCGTGATTGGTTCCGGGATTGGCGGCTTGACCGCAGCCGCGATTATGGCGCGGTTGAAGGGGTGGCGCGTCCTGGTGCTCGAGCGCCATTTCCGGGCCGGCGGCTTCACGCATACCTTCAAGCGGCCGGGCGGCTGGGAGTGGGATGTGGGCCTGCATTACGTGGGCGGAATGGAGCCGGGCGCCATGGGCCGGCGGCTGTTCGACTTTGTCACCGCGGGCGAGGTTGGCTGGAACCCGATGCCCGATTCTTACGACCGTTTCGTCTACCCGGACTTCGAGTTCTCCGTGCCGAAAGGCGAAGCCAACTACCGCGCGGCGCTGATTCGAATGTTCCCGCACGAAAGCGCGGCCATCGAACGCTACTTTCGCGATCTGCGCGGGGCCAAAGGCTACTTCGTGCGCCACGCGATGGCCAATTCTATGCCGCGGCCGATGGGCGCCGCGCTGCGCTGGTTCAATCGCTTGCGCTCGACGATGCCCCTGACGACCACCGGCGAATACCTCGACAGCCACTTTCGCGACGCCAGGCTGAAGGCGCTGCTGGCATCGCAATGGGCCGATTACGGCCTTCCGCCGGCCAAGAGCGCGTTTGTAACGCACGCGTTGATCGCAACCCATTACTTAGACGGCGCCTGGTATCCCGAGGGTGGCGCCGGAACCATCGCGGACGCCGCTGGGCGCGTGATTCGGGGTGCGGACGGCGCTATTCTGGTGAACCACGAAGTGCGCCGCATCTTGATGGACGGCAATCGCGCTGTGGGTGTGGAGGCGATGCGGCAACAAGGCAAGGGCGGTGACATGGTTAGCGGCGACATGGTTCAATTCGAGGCCCCGGTGGTGATCTCCGACGCCGGCGCATGGGCGACCTACCAAAAATTGCTGCCGGAAAGCGCGACGGTTCCATTCCGCGCCGAGCTGGATTCGGCGGCGGACGGCTTCACCGTGGCAACCTTGTATCTGGGGCTCAAGCGCGATCCGCGTGAGCTCGGATTTCGGGGCGAGAATCACTGGATCTTCGACGGACTGGACCACGATGCCATGCTCGCCCATCAGGACGAATTGCTGGAAGGCAAAGCCAATGGCTGTTATCTGTCGTTTCCCTCGCTCAAGAATCCACGCGCCACGGCCCACACGGCGGAGATTATCGCGCCCCTTTCCTACGGCGCGCTGCAACAGTTCCGGGATGAGCCATGGCGGCGCCGTTCCCCCGCATACCAGGAGCTGAAGGGCAAAATCGCCGAAGCATTGCTCGGTCTGGTAGAGCTGCATCATCCAGGATTCAGCCGTTTGGTGGAGTACCAAGAGATCTCGACGCCTCTCACCGTGGAACATTTCACCGGCCACCGCAGAGGGTCCGTCTACGGGTACCCGGGCACGCCGGAACGCTATCGAAAGCCGTGGCTGGCGCCGGCGACTCCGGTCCGCAATCTGTACCTCACCGGCGCCGACGCGGGCAGCTTGGGCATAGTGGGCGCGATGATGGGAGGCGTCTCCACCGCAGCGCTGCTGCTCGGGCCGCTCGGATTCGTCAAAATCGTAGCCGCGGCATCGCGAGAGTCCGCTCGCAAAGGTGGATCTGTTCCACTGAGTGGAAGCGAAGCGCTTTACAACGTCCCAATAGCTGCGCAATTTGTGGCGTGCGCACTCGTGCGCGCCGTGTTCGCACTCATGCGAACACGTTCGAGGTCACTCCTCAATACGGAATGAATCTTCAGACAGCCTGCGAACTGGCCGTTGAGGAGCGCTCCGCCGGAGAGCGCATCCCGCGCCCCGAATTCGCTTGACAGCTATCCACGGGTCATGATACTTCTAAAAAAGAAGTAACCAGGCAAGGAGCATCCGAATGGACAACCCCGGCTTCCTGAACGATGTCCGTTTCCTCCGCGACGTGGTGGAGAGAACGCAACCGCCCTCGATAAACCCCTACTGGTCCGTAACGCTAAGCTGGGGCTGCGTCCTCACCGCGGGCTATGCGGCCTCCGTCTTCCTCGGCATAGCCGGGAAGGCCGATGTTCTCGCATGGTTATGGCCTGCACTGATTTTCGCCGTCGCAATGCCGCTCAGTTGGTATCTCGGCCGCAAGGTGCGCCTCGGTATCGAAGAGCGGGGAATCCGCCCGCGAGGCCGCAAGGATCTGATGATCTGCTGGTTCGGCATCGCTACGATAGGACTACTCTGGACGGCGGGACTGGGCATTTCCGGAATGATGGCCAGCCACTGGTACGTGCTCTTATTTGTGTGGGGATCGCTGCACTTCGTGGGATACGTCATGAATGGCGTCTTACTCTCAAGCGAATGGTTGTGGGCGGCCGCGATCTTGCTGGCTTCGCTGATCGCGGCTGTCTTGGCGGGGCCGGACTTCTACTGGCTCGCCGGAGTGTGGATCGGGGGTACGCAGGTTCTAGCTGGCCTGCTTGGACGCCGGAATGCGCGCCGTCAAATCGCCGAGGCATGAAGCACGTTGCCCTGAATCTCGATGAGACGGTTCTTTCGCGGCCCCGCCTGTCTATTCTCGCCGCCCTGGTGGCGGGCGACGCCGTGGATTTCACGTTCCTGCAAAAGAATCTTGGGATATCGGACGGCAATCTGAGCACTCATCTGCGAAAACTGGAGGCGGAGAATTACATTCGATCCGAAAAGGTTCTGGTCAATCGTAAGCCAAAGACCTGGTTTCAAATTACCGCGGACGGCCGCCGCGCATTGGAGCGCTTGTTCCGGCAACTGGAAGAACTGCTGACTCAGGCTGGGTGAGTCCGGCAGGCAGTCTGCCTCCGCTTATTTCAAGCTCAATCCGCCATCCACGGCCAAAACCTGCCCCGTCACAAAACTGGACCCCTTCAAGAAATACGTCACCGCATCCGCGACATCTTCCGGCGCCCCACCTCGCCGCGCCGGAGTGACTTCGATCATCCGTCTCCCCCGCTCGTCGATGTCTTCGAACGGAATCACGCCCGGCGCCACCGAATTCACGGTAATCCCCGGCGCCCACGCCTTCGCCAGCGCGCGCGTCAACATGATCACTCCCGCCTTCGACGCGCAATAGTGCGCGTGCTCCGCCCACGGCCGGATGCCGCCCAGCGAGCTCAGGTTGACAATCCGGCCGCCGCCCGATTTCTGCATCAGCCGCGCGCCGTGCTGGCAACAGAAGAACGTCGCTTTCAGATTCACCGCGTGGATGAAGTCCCAATCCTTCTCCGTGATCGCCATCGGGTCGAAGCGCGTGAAGCGCGCGGCATTATTCACCAGCCAGTCGAGGCGTCCCATGCGCTCTTCCACCTCGGCGAACATCCGCGCGATCTCGTCCACGCTTTCCAGGTTGGCGCGGAATAACTCGGCGCCGCCGCACTCGTCGGCGGTCTGCCTCGCTTCGGCTTCCGAGCGGTGGTAGTGGATGGCAACGCGCGCGCCTTCCCGCGCCAGGCGCAGCGCGATGCCGCGGCCGACGCGTTTGGCCGCGCCTGTTACAAGCGCCACTGGGCTATTCATTTAGTGCCCCATTTTTGCTAGTGCAAATCGTGGCGCACTGGGCGCCCTCTGGGCACATGCGTGCAGCGTTCACACTCGTGTGAACGCGCTGCCGGTGCTCGACCCACCGACAAACCACCGGCGGCAAGACCGCCGGCGCTACCATCTCAAGCGGCTGGCTCTCCATGTACCTCCACCTCTTCCGGCTCCACGCCCGGCCGCGACGGCTCGGGCAGACGTCCACTCCAGTTCGCCCACGCCCAATAGACGGCCGTCAAGGAGCTCAACCCGCCCGCGATGGCGCCGATGGTGCGCGGATTCCAATACTCCGAAGCGATTCCAGCCGCCATCATCGAGAGCATCATCACCGACCACTGTACCGATTCGTTGGTCGAAAAAACGCGCCCGCGGAATTCGTCCGGTACCGTGCGCAGCAACTGCCACATGTTGAGCACGGAAGTGACGCCCACGCCGGCTCGCGAAAGCGCAATGAACACCAGCGCCCAAGAAAAACTGCGCATCTGGCTAAACAGGATATACGACCCGCCATGCACGATGTAGCAAACCACGATCACCCGCTTGTAATCGCGAAAGCTCAGGCGCTTGCCGAAGTTGTAGGCCAGCGTTCCGCCGATCACCAACCCCAGCCCCGCGCAGCCCCAGATGGCGCCCAGGCCGGCCGGTCCGCGGTTGAACACCAGCTCGCCAAAAACCGTGAACAGAATCTGCGCCGCGCCGCCGCCCGTGGCCCAGCCTACGCCCACCATCATCAGGCCGAACACCAGCGGAACCGACCGGATGTAGCGCAGGCCCTCGACATATTCATGCCACGGCCGCACCACTTCAGCTTCCGTCAGCGCCTGGCGCCGCGCGCGGAATCCCCCAGGCACGCGCAGTTGCGAAATGCATAGCGCCGAAACCAGGAACGACAGCGCGTTGACCGCAAAAGCCCATTGATAGCCGAACCCCATGACGCTGGTTCCGCCCAAAAACGCGCCCAGTGCGAGCGTAGTCCACGCCGTGGTCTGGGTGAGCGAATTGGCCGTGTGCAGCTCTTCCCTGGTGGCGATGGATGGCAGAATGGCCGCGCGGCCGCTGGTGAAAAACGGCGACGCCAGCATTAACAGCGCGCTCAACAAATAGAGCAGCCGCGGGTCAGGATGCTTCGCGGCGTAGATGAACCCCGCGGCCACCACCGTGCGGATGAGGTCGCTCGCGATCATCACCCGCTTGCGGTCGAAGCGGTCCAGCGTCACTCCCGCCAATGGCCCCGCGAGCATAGCCGGAACCGCGCGCGAGAGCAGCACGCCGGTCACCACCAGCGGAGATTTCGTCACCGCCACCGCCAGGCTGAACACGGCGATGTTGTTGAAGTGATCGCCAATTTCGCTGACTACCTGGCCGATCCACGTGTAGCGATAGTTGCGATTCTCGCTCAGCAGAGAGAGCAATGCGTTCAAGTGGCGCGGACCCCCTGGTCCGCGGCCGTCCCGCTGGCCAGCCTTCCGGGGATCGTTTGAGGACGATGTGGTTCGACGAAGAGCGGGCCCGGGGGGACCCGCGCGGACCAGGGGATCCGCCCCACAAAACAATGTCCGATGGCGTTCAACCGATCGACTCCTCCCGAACCGTGATGCTGCGGATGAAGTCCAGGTCGAGGGCGTAACCGAACCCCGGCTCGTCGCGCAGCTCGATGGTCCCCTGCGGCGTCACTTCCACGGCGGGCTGAATGATGTCGCGCTTCCAATAGCGCTTGCTGGCGGAAACGTCGCCCGGCAGCACGAAGTTCGGCAGCGCGGCCAGCGCGATGTTGTGCGCGCGCCCGATGCCGGCTTCCAGCATGCCGCCGCACCACACCGGAATGCCGGCAGCCTGCGCGGCATCGTGTACGCGCTTCGATTCGGCGAATCCGCCCACGCGTCCCAGCTTAATGTTGATGATGCCGCAGGCGCGCAGCTTGACGGCTTGTTCGGCGTGGTGCGCGGTGCGGATGCATTCATCGAGGCAGATGGGCGTCGCAAGCTTCGCCTGCAGTGCGGCGTGGTCGATTATCTCGTCGTGGCTCAGCGGCTGCTCGATCATCATCAAATAGAACTCGTCCAGGCGGCGCAGATGGTCCGCATCCGCCAGCGTGTAGGCCGAGTTCGCGTCGACCGAGAGCTTGATGCCGGGGAAGCGCTCGCGTACGCGCCGGACCACATCGATATCCCAACCCGGCTTGATCTTGAGCTTGATGCGCTGGTATCCATCGGCGAGCTCGCGCTCGATGCGCGCCAGCAGCGCGTCCACCGTATCGTGGATCCCCAGCGAGACGCCGCACGGAATTTCGCGGGGCTTTCCCTGAAGCGGGCCTCCGCCGATTTTCTTCCACAACGGAACGCCTTCGAGCCGCGCGGCCAGGTCCCACACCGCGGCTTCCAATCCGCCGCGCGCCATATTGTGCCCGCGAATGTGCGCGCTTAGCGGGGCAATGTCTTCGGGCCCTTCGACCGTGCGCCCCACCACGCGCGGAGCCACGTAATCGCGCAGAATGAGCCACGCCGATTCCGTCCACTCCTCGTTGTAGAACGGGTTCTCTCCGGCGGTCACCTCGCCCCATCCCGTGGCGCCTTCGCCGTGGACTTCCACCAGAACCATGTGGCGTTCGGTAGTGCGGCCAAAGCTGGTTTCGAAGAAATGCACCAGCGGCATGGAAATCTGCCGCAGCGTGACGCGCTCAATCTTCATGCCATGGCTCCAATAAGTAGACACCCTCGGCGTCGTTTCTCTCGAAACCCGTCACCGCAAGCCCGCGCGCAAACGCGCTCTGAAACTTTTCCGCGTTGGCTAACTGGATCGCGCGAGCGCGCCCGTTATCCTCCGCGCGAATCCGCGCGATATCCGCCGGATAAGGAATCCGCAAGTAGGGCGGACCCCCCGGTCCGCGGCCGGCCCCCTGGCCGGCCGCTTCCTCTCGATCGGCAACGGATCCGGTGGGACCCGTGCCGACCTGGTTGTCCGCACCACGGCGCTCAAGAATCTTCAGCACGCGCGCCGACCCAATCCACCACTCCGCATAGCACCGATCGGTTGGCAGTCCACCGTGCAGCGGGCTCGAAGTATCGCCATATTGATTCACCGAGTAGCGCCGCACAATAGCCCCCAGCCGCTCAATATTAAAAAACGCATTCTTCAACTCCAGCGGATCGAAGGTCCATTCAATCAGCGGAATGCCACGCGCCAGCGCGTCCTCCCGTTGCCGCAGCTTCAAGCGGCGTCCGATGCCCAGGTTATGATATGCCGGCAGCACGCCCAGCATGTGGCTGTGCAGGTAAGCATTTCCGCCAGGCTTGACTCCCGGAATTCCCAGGCAGAACCCGATCGTTGTTGCGCCATCGAACGCGCCCAGAACCTGCCCGCCAACCCGGCTCGCCACCACGAAGAAGCGCAGCGGCAGCAGATCGATATCGTCGAAGCCCCAGATGACTTTTTGCAATTGGACCGCGGCACGGAGCTCGTCGAGCTCCGTCAACCTGCGGATCTCGATTACGGCGCTGCCGCCTGCTTCGCTTCCTGCCACAGCGCCTCCATTTCTTCGATATTCGATTGCGCCAGAGTCTTCCCAATCTCGCCAAGTTTGCGCTCGATGTAGCCGAACCGCTTGCGAAATTTCGCATTGGTCTTGCGCAGCGCCTGCTCGGGATCCACCTTGACGAACCGCGCCAGGTTGACCAGCACGAACAACAAGTCGCCCAATTCGTCTTCGAGTTCCGGCTGCACCGCGTTGCGGCGCGCTTCGTCGAACTCGGCCAGCTCTTCGTGCAGCTTCTCGATCACCTGCTCGGGATTTTCCCAATCGAAACCGGCCCCGGCCGCGCGCGAAGCGATCTGCTGCGCCTCCACCAGCGCCGGCAGCGCGCGCGGAACGCCCGCCAGCAGGCCGTCTTTAGCCGCGCCGCGGTCCTTCTTTTCGGCGGCCTTCGCTTCGCCCCAGATGCGCAACACGTCGCCCGCGTTTTCCGCCGATTGCTCGCCGAACACGTGCGGATGGCGGCGGATCAGCTTTTCGTTGATGGCGTCCAGCGCGTCGCCGATTCCAAAAAGATCCTCTTCGGCAGCCATTTGCGCGTAGAAAACCGCCTGCAGCATGAAATCGCCCAGCTCTTCGGCGAGCCCGGGATAATCGCGCCGGTCGATGGCATCGATCACCTCATAGGTCTCTTCCAGCGTGTAAGGCTTGATGCTATCGAAGGTCTGTTCGCGGTCCCACGGACAACCATCCGGCCCGCGCAACCGTTGCATGATCTCGACCAGTTGTTGAAATTTCGGCCCGGCGGCAGTGGCGTTTTTCATTGTTTTGGGAGCGTTTTTTTCAGGGTAACAAAACCGAGCCGCGACCGTGAGAAGCCGGGAATTAATGCCAAAAAGCCCAAAATGGGTGCGTGGGGGGATATGAAATCGTCACTCGCTCGCTCAGAACGTCTCCTAGGGCTTCTGGCAAGGCTCCTACAGAGCCAAATTCCGGGTTTTTGGCGGCTTTGGAATAATTCACAGCTCCTGAGGGGAGCGGAGTCCCCCGGTCAGCGCGGCCGATTCAGTGTGGCAGCAAAAGAATCGATCCAGGCGCGCTGTTCCGCAGTCTCGGGAACCGGCGCGTGACGCGCCGCGCTCACACGCTGGATGGCTTCGGAGGGACTAATGCCCGTCTCAACCAGCAGCGTGGAGGCGATCAATCCCGCGCGGCCGATTCCTTGGCGGCAGTGGATTGCGACAGACTTGCCCCGGTTCAGCGCCTCTTCCAACGCCGCAAGAAGCCGCGCAGCCTCAGCATCGGAGCCGGGCACGCTCCGGTCGACAATTGGCAGCGAGTAGAATTCCATGTCGTTCGCCTCACAGTATCTGGGTTCCTCATCGAGACCCAGGTCTTCGGCCTCGTCGGGTTCCAGAAGCGAAACCACCACATCGACGCCGGTGCGGCGCCAGCCTTTCATCTCGTCGTCGAGCCAGTCGCCGCCGCGCGGACGTGGCGAGATTGCCATCCGTCCAAGCCACGGTCCTTCTACCCAAAATAGGCCCGTGAGCATCGCTAAGATTCGCTCCTCATAATGACCTCTCTTGGGAGAGTGTTTATTTCGACGCCACGCGCCCGCAGAACATAAACTCGATGATGGCCATCCAAGACTGTCCCATCCGGTCTGGCTTTCAGACAGTCTTTTTGTCCAGGCATGAGCGTCCCCGTCAGATGTTCAGTAGTCATCCGCTCCATCTGCGCCAGTTTGACCTTGCTTAAGGATTCGTCGGGGTGAAGAAATCGTAGCGGAGGGTATTGCATTTCAACACCGCCAACGCCACCATCGTAACAGTGTACGGCGGAGATTGCATCGCAGTTCATCCCCCGAATCCTTTGGGCCGCCCGCTTCATCCCAACAATTGACCTATGCCCAAAATCCAAGCCTTAGCCGCGAGCGAAGCCCGCGCGAAACTTCTACCCTTCACTTACGACCCTGGCCCGCTCTTGCCCGAGCAGGTCGAAATCGACGTCCAATATTGCGGCGTCTGCCACTCCGATCTTTCCATGCTCAATAACGAGTGGGGCTTCACGGCCTATCCTTTCGTACCCGGACATGAAGCGATCGGCGTAATCTCGGCCGTTGGCGAAGGCGCCAAAGGCGTCAAGGCCGGCGATGTTGTGGGACTCGGCTGGAACGCCGGAAGCTGCCTGCATTGCCGCCAGTGTCTCACTGGCAATCACAATATGTGCGCGACGCTCGAGCAAACCATCGTCGGCCGCTACGGCGCATTCGGCGCCAAAGTGCGCTGCCACTGGCTTTGGGCCACGCCCATCCCCGCCGCCGTGGACGCCGCCAAGGCCGGTCCCATGCTCTGCGGCGGTATCACCGTCTTCAATCCCCTGGTGCAGTTCGGCGTGCTGCCCACGCATCGTGTGGGCGTGATCGGCATCGGCGGGCTGGGACACATTGCGCTTCAATTCGCCAACAAGTGGGGATGCGACGTGACCGCGTTCAGCTCCACCGCCTCCAAGTCCGATGAGGCCATCCGCATGGGCGCGCATCGCGTCATCGACACGCACTCGCCGGAACAGCTCAAGCAGGCGGCCGGTTCTTTCGACCTGATTCTTTCCACCGTCACCGCCGATTTGGATTGGAATGCCTATCTGGCCGCTCTATCGCCCAAGGGCCGCTTGCACGTCGTCGGCGCGGCGCCCAAGCCCCTCGAAGTTCCCGCCTTCGCGCTGATAGTGGGCCAACGCTCCGTAAGCGGCTCGCCTTCGGGGGCGCCCGCAACCGTCGCCACCATGCTCGATTTCGCCGCGCGCCACGGAATCGCGCCAGTGGTGGAAGAGTTTCCCATGTCTCGCGCTAACGAAGCGATGGCGCATCTGGAAGCTGGCAAAGCGCGCTACCGCATCGTACTGAAGAACGACCTGGGTTAGAATTTTCGACGCAGAGACGCTGAGGCGCAGAGTCAAGCGCAGAGAACACATTGAGAGTCTTCTCTGCGTGGCCTCCGCGTCTCAGCGTCTCTGCGTCGAAAAAACGCCCACGCGATGCTATCATCAATTCGCTTGCGCCCGTTTCTCTACGCCATAGCCATCGCATTAAGCGCGGCGCTGCTCTTCGTCGTCGAACCGGCCGCCGCCAAAGCGCTGCTGCCGGGATTCGGCGGCTCGGCGGGCGTATGGATCGCATGCGTCCTGTTCTTTCAAGTCACGCTGCTGCTCGGATACCTGTATGCCTACGTCCTAACGCGGACCCTGCCTGCGAAGGCGCAAGCCGCTGTTCACATTGCGCTGCTGGCCGCCTGCGTGTGCCTTCTGCCGTGGCATCCACCCATAGCGCAAGCCGGCGGGAATCCATCGCTGGCGATCGTCTCCGTTCTGGCGGCATCCATCGGACTGCCCTTTTTCGCACTCTGCACCACCAGCCCGCTGCTGCAATCGTGGTATGCGCGAGCCTGGCAGGCGCAATCCGGCCCCGCGCGTTTTCCCTACCGCCTGTTCGCGCTCTCGAACGCCGCATCGCTGGTGGCGCTGCTGGCGTATCCGGTGGGAATCGAGCCGCTGCTCCCGCTGAGCCATCAATTCTTGATTTGGTCCGCCGGCTTTCTGATCTTTGCCGCGCTGGCCGCGGTTTGCGCACTGGGCGCGCGCGGCGCGGCTGCTCCTCCCGATGAGAAAACGCCGCGCGATCCGCCGCTGCAACGCCCGCTGCTTTGGATCGCTCTCGCCGCTTGTGCAGCCACGCTGTGGCCAGCGGTATCCAATCACTTGAGCCAGGAAGTGGCGGCCATTCCTTTGCTTTGGGTGGAACCGTTGAGCATCTATCTGCTCAGCTTCATCCTGTGTTTCGAAGGCCGCGGCTGGTACAACCCGCGCATCTATAGGGTGCTTCTGCCGCTGGCGTGTCTAACTTTCGCTTGGCGGCTGCAAGGCGCGGCCGGCGGCATCGCGTGGGAATTGCCCATCGTCGGCGCCGCGCTTTTCGTCTGCTGCATGTTCTGCCACGGCGAGCTGGCGCGGCTCAAGCCCGAGCCGAAGCAGGGGCTGGCGTTCTTCTACCTGACGATCGCGCTCGGCGGCGCGCTGGGCGCAGCGTTCGTCAGCCTGTTCGCGCCCAACGTGTTCAGCAGTTACCTGGAGCTGCCCATCGGCGTGGCGGCCTGCTTCGTGCTGAGTATGCCGCTGCTCTATGGGCGTGGATCGCCGCGCCAGCTTCTGCGCCTGGCGCTGGTGGCCGCAATTGCCTTCGCCGCCGCTTCGCGCTTTACCGCGGGACGGCAGGATCTGGTGCGCACGCGCAATTTCTACGGCACTCTGCAGATCGCCGATTCCGGATCGGGAGACGACAAAATTCGCTCGCTCTACAACGGCAAGGTGCTGCATGGCATTCAATATCAGACCCCGGTGCGAAGCCGGATCGCCGTGGCGTACTACCCGCCGGAATCGGGCATCGGCCAAGCCATGCGGTGGCTGCCCCATCAGCAGCCCTGGCGCGTTGGCGTGGTGGGCTTGGGCACGGGAACGCTCGCCGTTTACGGACGCCCCGGCGATTCATTCCGCTTCTACGACATCAACCCCGCGGTGATCGACGTCGCTTGGCGCTACTTCCATTTCCTGAGCGAATCGGCGGCGAAAGTGGAGACGGTCGAGGCCGATGGGCGTCTCGGGCTGCAACGCGAGCCCGCGCACAGCTTGAACATGATCGCGCTCGACGCATTTTCCGGCGATTCCATTCCGATCCACCTGCTAACCCGCGAGGCGTTTCAAATGTATTTCGACAGGCTCGCGCCCGGCGGCGTAGTAGTCATCCACGTGACCAACCGGTATCTGGATATCGCTTCGGTGGTGGCCGCTCTCGCCGCGGATCTTCACAAGCCGCTGGTAATCGTTCACAATCCGCAGGATGCGCCGCGCCACATTCAAGCCGCGGATTGGGCCATCCTGGCCGACCGGCGCGAAGACCTGGCGGATCTGGAGCCATTCAACAACGCCAGCGCAACCTCGCGCAAGGCGCCAGTATGGACCGACGACTATAGCGACCTTTTCGAAATCCTGCGCTAACCCGGCTAACCGCCACACTCTCCAAAAACACTCGCCCACTACCCCGATCTGAAACACTTTGTGGGGCAGATTGTCAAGCCTACGGCCGATTGTTCATATTTAGCGCCGTCAGCATCTAGACCGTCGCGCATCAGTTGGAAAAAACTTGGTGTTCGAAGCAGAGCCGCGATGAAGCGGAACAGCCAGCTCCAATTTCCTTTTGATAGAAGCGTCCGATCAAGTCACAGATTTCGCGCGGTGCAGAAGGCGCCCTCGAGGGCCGCAGAGGATTCGATCCTCGATCCCCGTATCGGGAGTGCCCTCATCACTGAAGACAGCGTAAATGTCTTTTGCGAACTTCAGCGTCACCGACTCCGAGCAGATTGGAATCGCCGGTAGACCGGTCAAAGCGCCATAGGCGCGATGTGCGTCGTCCGGGTTCCTGCACGGCAAAGGCCTCGAAGTAGCCTTCCGGCACCGTGTGCATCCGTCTCGTGCGCGCGTCAGCCATAAAAACATTGTCGCCCGTTTTGTTTACACGGATGGCCCATTGCGCCGGGTTGAGGTCGGTCTTGATAGTTCTTCTAAATGCCGACCGTCCCCATGGCCGGCAGTACCGGCGCGGGCTTTATGTCTGGCTACCCAGGAACGAAACTGCATGACCCCGGAGAGCCGCAGCCATCCGATGGAAAGTGAGGTCTTCTGCCGGTTCCGTAATCTTCGTTTCGCGTGCGTTTGTCGCCATCAGAAAGCAGGCTGAATTGTACAGCCGCTCAAGCACAAGACGACGGCAGAGCAGCTCATATTTTTTGCTGTACGTGACACCTTTGTATTTCACCGCGCCTTTTTTCCCGTGGTGAGCTTCGCCCCTGAATTCAGGGTCAACGGCAAAATACGGTTCCTTGTTGTTGACCGGCGTTTTCACGTTGTCGCGGTCCTCAAGCAGGAAGAAGTAACCGAGGAACGGCGTAGGCGATTTTCCAAAACGGCCCTCTCGGTATGCGGTCCAGATGTCCTTGGCGCTTCCAACCGCTTCTTCGGAACGGTTATTGACGTTGTTAGCGATGGACTTGCCCGCTTGCGATTTAAACTCCATCGCCAAAACCAACTGGCCTTCGGAGACGACGATCAAATCCCATTTTTTCGTGGCCCTGAAATATCCGGGCAGTTCAAGCGCCGTGCGCGTGCGAACGTCGAGACGCTTCAATCCGGCATCGCAGAGAATATCCGCCACCAGTACCTCGAGCGCCCCCATTTGCGTTCCGCCCGTGACCTCGCCGCGTGTACCGGCGTCAGTCTTCCCCGACTGGACTTGCTTCTCTTTGTTTTTCGCCCGCGCATCCCAATAGCTTTGGACCGCTTCATGCAACCGTTTATCAATATCCAATAGCCATCTCCAATTCGCGTTGAGTGACGCCGTAAAGCTCGAGGGCCGTCGCCGTGGCCCGCTTCCGATCACGTTGGCGAAAGGCTTCTATAAGCTCTTTTGCGTGAAGCTTCGATATGGTCTTGGGGTCCGGTACGCGAATGCGGCGGAGGTATTGCGCCTGAAATCGCCAATAGCCGCCACGCATGCGGACGCCGTAGGACGCCACGAAAAATTGCCCGATGGCCGACAATAGCAATCCCCCAAGCACCTCCAAATCCCATGTGTCGGATTCAATGAAATACAGGTTATGATGAGGGTACGTTTCGCCCCGATCAAGCACAGGGTCGAGAGTATTCTTGATGTCGGGGATGTAAAGTTTCGGCTTCGCCGTAAGCGCGTGCGTCACGCGGTCGATGGTTTTATACCAGCCGACCTTGTTCTTTGCCGCCGTGTGGCGCTTTTTCAAGGCCACCCCGTGTTTCTCGAAATACGCTTTCAGCCGAGGATACTTTTCCAGTTCCACCAGTCCATCGCTGTTCCACGGGTCCACCAGATAATGACCCGACCACTCGAGCTTGCCGTCCCAAATATCCCGGGCGAGCGCCAGTTTCAGGAGGCGGGAGCGCTCCACCAGCCCGGTATCTGTCGTGATGAACACGCCATCATTGCCCGTTGCAACGCCGATACCCACCTTGGCGCCGGACTCGAGAGCAAGAAACTTTTCTTCCAGTTTCCGCAGCAAGGCCAGTTGTTCAGGCGAGTTGCACGGCCACGGGTCCGAACCCTTAAACCACTTCGCGATTACCGCCGTCTTTAAACCTTCCGGCAGCACAGGAACTTCCCACCGCCCGGTTGCCTTAAGCGCCGCCGCCAGCCTTTGCGGCTTGGTCTTTACGGCGGCACTGTCAGCACTCGCCACCACCGCAGACCCCTGCGCCTTTTGGCGAATAACTGTAATCGCCGGGTATGCGTCCACTTCATCGTGGAACGCGTCGGCATTGTGCATTTCAAGAACGACATCGACACTGTACGCTGAGGTGACGAGTTCGCGCAGTTCCGCGCCGTACTGATTTCGCATCCAGCGGTCCGCGCAGATGAACCCGCAGACGCCGTTCTTCTTTAGCTGGCATAGCGCCGCTTCAAAAAACGCCACATACAAATCAGCGCGGCCCCGCATGGTCGAGAACGTCTGACGGTAGAGAGCCGCCGTCTCTTCGGGAATGTCCTCGAGCCGGACATAGGGCGGATTGCCAATCACAAAATCGGCCTCAAAGCTACTGGCTTCAAACAGGTAATCCCCGGTACGAACCCAAGACCCGGCCAAAGTTTCGGCAACGGATTTTTCAACACCGCGTTCCGTGAGGATATTAACGGCCAGGGCGCGGGCGCGGTCGGCGCTGGCGACGTCCAGTTCATACGCAACCAGCGAACCCCGGCAATCCGACAGCGGACGGCCAAACTTTCGGCAGGACGCTATAAGCCGCTCGACCATCGGGCCGAGGAAAGCCCCATCGCCCGCAGCCGGTTCGACGGCCACGGCATCGACGAGGTTGTTATCCGAACCGTACTCAGCCAAATCGAGCAGCAGTTCGACCACCCAGGCTTTTGTATAGACCACGCCTTTCGGCTCGAGGCCGACCGACACCAGCCGAGGCGCGGCAGTCGGCATCCTCTCAAACGCAAGTGATCTTTGTAGAGCGGTTCGGCTATTTGCCATGAGCAACCTACAGTCTAAAACGCATCATGCCGTCGTCCTGGAAACGGTTCAATTCAAAACATCAGATTCCCAACTGATGTTTAAACCAGCGACTCCAACAGTTGTTTAAATACACCAAGGCTCAGAGCCCCGCCCACACTTTTAGCCTTTTCCTTTGCGTGCGCCCAGATAGCATCGTTCCGCGCGACAGCGATAAAATCGTGGCCGTCCCACGTCAGATTCATGGCGATTGCTTGCGGTGCGTCTGAACCCAGCGAAGTAACGTGTGTCACTTTCATCAGCCCCGCATCGCCAAGCAGCCAGACGTGGTATCCGATTTGATCCGCAGGATAGTCCCCTTCGATCTCCACGTTAGAGGAGCGAATCCCAGGAGTGATCTTCCATCTTGAAGAAGGGTTTGGCGGATCAAATCCATCCTCGCACCATGGCGTGTAGGTTAGCACAGTTCGCCTTATGTTCGCCGTAGCGGACACCCGGAAACGCGGCCCGGAATTTAAACAGAATTTGGGTATTCTGTTCAACGTTGCCTTGTTTCCTGCCGCCCATCCCTGCCGGGCGATACCATCAACCCAGTAGCTCCCGTTCCACTTTCGCCCGGTCCTCGGGGCTGTCGATGAGCGGATACAGTTTCGCCAGCTTCAATTTGTTCTTCTTCGCATCCGCCTTGTCGAGGCCGAATTCGTCAATGATTGCGGTGAGCAGCACGATAAAGGACTCCCCGGCCAGTTGGTTCTGTTTCGCGGCCAGCATGTTGAACAAGTCGGCTTTCAGGTTGACGAAGCCCGTCAGGCCGGAGCGCATTTACCAGCTCAGCTCGGGGTACTCGACCTCGTAGATCTCATCGAACGGCGCTTTCAGCAGAGCCACCCGTTGCGACAGGTCCATGCCCGACCAGTGCGTAAGCCCCTTCACGCCGGGCCATACAGCGTTACGCTCGGCCTCGATCCTTGTCGCCTCACTCGTGATGAAGGCATCGTGAATACTGGCATCAACGGCGGCGGCAGGATTGGCCGCCAAGACACACTGCCGCGCGTTATGCTTCTCCTGATTGGGCGCTGGATACGCCGCTGAAATCGAGCAACCTATTCCTGCACGGTGCATTTGATGTTGATTGTGGGGTCGCCTGCTCTTTACGGATTGCGCGTATGCAGCGCCTCTGACGAACACTTGTACAGAAAGACAAAATAGTTAATCGGCCTACCGCGAGACGCCACGAGTACTCCGGCTGCGGCGAAGTTGCTTTGTGAAGCAGCCAATCCTGGCAGCACTGGCTGAAAGCCGGCGCTCTTTTTCGCGCACGGAACGCATCGGTTTCTGACCGCCAGAGACGTTCCCGCGAGGGGCTGCCCCCGCTCGTGTGAACGCGCCGGCAAAACGTGTCCGCAGGAGTTCGGTCACGCCGTCACTCGCTACCGGTAGCAGAACACCACCGCCGGCTTTCGCACCGCTGCGTCCGCTTCGCTGAGAATGATGTCTTCCGGCGGCAACCCTGCGCCCAGATGCAACGCTTCCTGCGCGATCAGCAAGGGACGCGGGAAGCACCGCACCCAAACCGGTCCGCCCTTTTCGCGGGCGATGCGAATGAGCTGCTCGGTGGGCTGCGCCCGCTCGATGAATTGCGCGCGCTTCTTCGTCCACAAATAGCCCACATTGTGCAGTAGCGCGACCACTGCCAGCGCGATGGCGACTCTCCGCGCCGATACGCCTTCTTCGCACAGGCGCGCGATCGCCAAGCCGAAGAGTACGGCCAGCCCGGCGCTCGCCAGGTAAGTCTGGCGGCTGGGAATCTGCGTCGAGTAGGTCAGAAAGCTGTAGGGCGCGAGAGCGATTCCCATCCACGCCAGCGCCATCAGCGCCGCTGTGCGCAATTGCCGGTTATGCCAGCGAAGCGCGATCACCGCCGCCGCGACGAACCCCCAGATCCAGAGGATTCGCGCCATCCCGCGCGGCCAGGTAATCCAGAACGGCGCGTGCAGCGAGAAGCTGCCGTCGGAGAAGCGGAACGAATAGCCGCTGGTTGCCACAACGCCGGCCAACGCCACCGCCGCCAGCGCGGCATAGGGCGGAATCCATCGCCAGTTGCGTACCGCCGTCAACAGGAACAGCGCCAGAAAGACCACGGCCGATTCCTTCGAAATCAGCGCGAGCGCGAAGCAGGCAACGCCCGCGGCATTCCACCAGCGGCCCCGCATCCAGCACAGCAGCGCCAGGCCGCCGAAGAAAAACTGTAGCAACTCGGCAATCGCGGAAAACCACATCACGGCTTCCTGATGTCCTTCGTGTATGGCGAAGAATCCGGCGGCCCAAAGCGCCGCGCGGCGCGTACGCGGCCACGCCAGGCAGGCGAAATACACCAGCCACGTGTTGGCAATGTGCAAAATCAGGCTGGTGATGTGGTAGGCAAGCGGCGCCAGGCGAACCGCGCGCCACAGCGGCAGCATGGCCCAATAACTGGTGGTGCGCAACCGGAAGATGGGGTTCGCGAGGGGCGCCGCGTACCCTCCGAATAGTTGCGCCTGCGCGATATTCGGATAGTCGTCCTCAATCAGCGGCAGATTCAGCGCCGGGGCGTACGCCAACACACAAAGCGCCGCCAATACGATCAACCTCACAGCCAACGATTCTCCCATAGTAGGGCGGACCCCTTGCTCCGCGGCCGCCCCCCAGGTCGGCCTTGCAGTACCACATTTCGCAGTTAGCACCACTAACAAGAGGTTGTTATGCTATTTTAATAATAGAGAGGGAAAAATGCCGCAAACGCTCTCAGCAGCCCCCGGCCTCACCACCGGCCACGCGCCATTCGTTGAGGAAGCTCGAGAGCGCGGCCACCTCTACATCACCCAGGCTTACGAGTTGTATTCCGAGGAGAACCACGAAGCATGGCGCCGTCTGTTTGCCCGCATGCGGCCTCGCTGGGAGCAATACGCAAATCCGCATTTTCTGCGCGGCGTCGAGGCGCTCCAATTGCCGCCGGACCGCATTCCGCGGCTCGACGAAGTCAATCGGCGCCTCGAGCCGCTGACCGGCTTCCAGGCCAAAGCCGTGAGCGGATACGTCCCCGGGTTCCTCTTCTTCGATTGCTTGCGCCGCCGCGAATTTCCCACCACCATCACCATCCGCGATAAGGACCACATGGATTACCTGCCCGAGCCGGACATTTTCCACGACGTGGCGGGGCACGTTCCTATGCATACGCAGAGGGCGTTCGCGGATGTTCTGGTGCGCTTCGGCGATTGCGCGCACACTGCGGTCGAAATGACGGCGGGCATCCGCGATTATGCCGAGCGCGCCCGGCGGCTCACCAGCATTATGCGCGCCATGTCGCGCTTCTTCTGGTTCACGGTGGAGTTCGGTCTGATGCGCGGACCGCGCGGCATCTGCGCCTACGGCAGCGGGTTGCTCAGCTCCTACGGCGAGTTGCAGCACGCCATCGAATCGGGCGCCGTGCAGCGCTATCCGCTGCAGATGGAGTGGGTGATCAATCAGGGCGCGGAGATCGACCATTACCAGCCGCTGCTGTTCATCGTGGATTCCTTCGACCACCTTTTCGGCTTGGTGGACCGCTTCGAAAACTGGATGCGCGAAGGCAAACTCGATAACGTAGCGCCGGGACTGCCCCAGATCGCCGAGAGCGATCTGCGCAGCTTCATGGAAGCCGGACGCGCGTAGGAGTGGGGCAGCCAATCCTGGCGATAGCCGGCTTTCAGCCGGCGTTTTCGTCGCGCGCCGCGTCGGTTTCCGCCACCAGAGACCTTTCCGGCATGACCGGCCCCTGCTCTTGCGGACGCGCTCGCTTCGGAGTCCGTGAGAGATGCAGGCTAATTCTCGGCCGGCTTGTCCAGGTGGTCGCTCCTTTCTGTAGCAGCGCCGCCCCTCTCTTGAGATGTTACTCCGGCCGCCAATCGCTCAGCCGGATATTCGGAATCACAACCTTGCGGCAACGCCGCGGCGCACCCGCGCGCCACCGCGCGCCATATACGAATCGCGGGTTGGAGGCCGCGACTGTTAAAATATGATGAATGGATTCCGAAGAAAAGCCGTCATGGCCGGCGCAGGCCGAACCTGCGGGGCCGGAATCGAATCCGGCGTGGCGGCGGGTGCAGTTGGCGCGCCATCCCAAGCGGCCGCATTCGCTGGACTATATTGGGCGGCTCTGCACCGATTTCCAGGAAATCCATGGCGACCGGGCGTTCGGCGACGACCCGGCGATTGTCGCAGGCATGGCCCGGTTCGAGGGCAGTCCCGTAATGATCGTGGCAGAGCAGAAAGGTCGCGACACCAAGCAGAAGGTCTTCCGGAACTTTGGAATGCCGAAGCCTGAGGGATACCGCAAGGCGTTGCGTGCGATGGAGGTTGCGGCCAAGTTCAACCGGCCGATCATCACGCTGATCGATACGCCCGGCGCTTACCCGGGCGTGGACGCCGAGCAGCGCGGGCAAGCCGAGGCTATCGCGCGCAATCTGCGGGAAATGGCGCGGCTGCCGGTACCGGTGATCGCGGTGTGCATCGGCGAAGGCGGCAGCGGCGGCGCGCTGGCGCTGGGCGTGGGCAGCGTGGTATTGATGCTTGAGAATGCGGTCTATAGCGTGATCTCGCCGGAAAACTGCGCCAACATCATCTTCAAGGATGCCGGCAAGGCGGAGCAGGTAGCGCCGTATATGCGGCTGACGGCGGAAGATCTGCTCGAATTGGGCCTGATCGACGGGATTGTGCCGGAGCCGCCGGGCGGAGCGCAAGAGGATGCCGATCAGTCGGCTGCCAACCTGCGCCAGGAGTTGGTGCGCCGCCTGGCGGAATTGACCGGGCTGAGCGCCGCTCAACTGGTGGACCAGCGGTGCGCGAAATTCCGCCGGATGGGGAACTTTTTCGCGTGAAGAAGACGGTCTGGCTGGCGATTCTCTTCGGTGTGCTGGTGGTAGGTTATGTGATGGTGTCGTCGTTCAGCCCCAAGGCGTACCGCGTCAAGGTTTGCATGGGCTACAAGGGCGGGACCAATTGCGGCACGGCGTCGGCGGATAAGCGCGAAGTGGCGCTGCGCGAGGCGACCACGAACGCTTGCGCGTTGATTGCGAGCGGGATCATTGAGTCGGGCCAATGCGAGAACTCGAATCCGGTGTCGGTGGATTGGCAATAAAGATCCGTAACCTAACTTTGCATCAACGGTAATCGTCTAATAGCCGTCTAATAGCGCGAGGAGACTCACATGCGGCGGACGGTTTTTGCGGTCACCATTCTCCAGGTTGTGTTCGCTGTTGTATTTCATGTTGCGCGGTGCTTTGGTCAGACGTCCGCGACTCCCCCAGCGTTTGAAGTGGCGTCCGTCAAGGTGAGCAAGGAGCCGCCCGGCAGCGATTCGTCCCACTCTACGTTGGGGAGCCTCTCGATGCGCAACATGACCCTCCGAGCCTGTATCCGGATGGCGTACGAGGTGAAAGAATCGCAAGTCTTGGGCGGCCCGAAGTGGCTCGATTCCGACCGCTTCGACATTGACGCGAAGTCCGCCGGCGCCGCGCAGGGGCCGGAGCGGATGGCGATGCTGCAAACGCTGCTGGCGGAGCGGTTCCAGCTAGCCTTGCATCGCGAAACCAAGACGGTTCCCGGGTATGCGCTGGTTGTAGATAAGGCCGGCTTGAAGATCCATGCCGTGGAACCCGGGAAATCCAGCTTGAGCACCCGCAATACCAGCATGACTGCCGAAAAGGCGTCTATGGCAAACCTGGCGAGCACCCTATCCAGGCGGTCGGGGATTCTAGTGGACGATGCGACCGGGCTTAAGAGCGTCTTCGATTTCAAGCTGGAATTGCCGAAGCCGCAAGACAATCACGCGGGGCCCGCTGGTGGAGATACCCAGGGCGCTGAGGCCTCGGAACCGGGTTCCTTCGAAGCCGCGCTATCGAACGCGTTGCAGGATCAGCTTGGGCTGAAGCTGGAAGCGCGCAAAATCCGGCAGGATGTGCTGGTGATCGACCGTGCGGAGAAGCCGCCGGAGAATTAAGCCAAGTGGCGCGGGGCCATGCCCTGCGACGGGTGATCGCCTTTGAGCACGGCGAGGTTCGCGTGTATGCCATTGGCATCGTAAACGCCATTTGAGATCGCGATGATCTACACGGACGTATCTCGGACTGAGCGTCGAATCGTTTCGGCATGGAGGGCTGAGCGGCATGAAAGAAAAGCGTACTGGAAGATCTTCGGTTAAAGAGCGCGCCGATTGGAACCGCCTCCGTTCTCAAAGCGACCGTCAAATCCGGCGTGCCATCGAGAGCGACCCCGAGGCGCGGCCGACCGATGCGGAGTTTTGGAAAAAAGGCGCGCGTGGTCATTGCGGCGGCGAAGCAAACCATCACGATCCGGCGACGCGGGGGCGGGTTCGAGGCTTAGCCCATCGCCGGCCCCGTGAAGCCAACAAGCCCGAATCATAGATTGCCGAGCGCTCGGAGCGGCTCGGGTGAGGGCAGGCCATGGGCCCGCGCCACGAGTCCCTCAGTGTGGTGCGCTCTTGCTGAAGGTATTTTTCCCGAACTCCATGTGCAGCCTGAGCGAGTAAATCCAGACCGGTCCGCGGTTCTGATTATAGGCGGGATTGTTCACGTGCTGGAGATCCAGGCTGGTGAAGAATCCCGGGAACAGCCGCGCGCGGTAATACGATTCCCATATGTACTCCGGCCCATATTGCAGGCGCCCATCGCCGATCAGAAAATCGTAGCCGCCGCGCGCCAGGTAAAGCGCGTGGACGCCGGAGATCCCGCTCACCGTGAGCTCGGTCGCGACGATGTCGAAGGGCCTGCGCCATCGGGGGCCGTTAAATGAAATGCCCCCAGTCGCCAGGCGGTCGATCGCCGTAAATGCGAAACTCTCGGTCTTGCCGTCGTTCCAACCGAGACGGGAAAAGACGCCGATGTCCTTCGTAATCTCCTGGTCCATGCTGATCCCGAATCCATATTTCAGCGTGCCGTTGCGGCGAGTCGCGGTCACATCGGGTCTGCCGCCGGTCAACTCCGCCAAGCGGATCGCCGCGGCGTAATTGCCGGCGTCGGCGTGGTTTTCGTAATTCAGTAAGCGGATTGCGCCGCCGTGCTTTTTCACGGTGTAGCGGCGCTCGCCCTCGAACACGTCGCCGCGGTTGACGAACAATCTGCGGTCGAAGCGCAGTCCATTCGCAACCCGGGGCATGGCCGCGCTCGCATACCGGAAAGACCAGTTCTTGAGGTGGAGCTCATGCACCCATCCCCAGGTGTATCCGCGGACATCGGCGGGGTAGTCCCAAGCGCCGTTGTACATCACGGCCCAGCCCATGAATTGCGTACGCGGATCGTGCGAGTAGCGGTTGTCGTCGAAGAAATCCGTCAGCGTGAAGCGTCCGGCGGTGATGGTATACCGGTTCATGGGGCGCTCGCCGGCCAACTGGTTTTCATCGCTCTCGACGGACTCCTTCTCGCTGCCGAATCCGAAGTCGTGCGAGATGTAGAGGCGTGCCACGTAAGGCTTCGGCGTGGCCGTGGCGACGCGCGGCAGCTCGCCGTTCGATGAGTTTGCGAGGCCGTTTACGCCGCTGAAACCCTTGCCGCCCGCGATCTCCGGATCGAAGACGAACAGGGTGTTCTCAAACGGGCGAAAGGCGAAAAACAGCGTAGTGGTGAGCGAAACATCGCGCTCCGGGTAATCCTGAAGGCTGAACGGACCGGCGTAGGGCGAGTAGAACGTGCCATGATACTGACCGATCGACGTCGCCTGGTAGAAGAGATTCCAGCGCTCCGGCGCCGGTGGCTGATCGGCCGCTTTGTTATCGGCCGGCGCTGGCGTCTGGTCAACTTGCGCGGGCGGATTCTGCGGCGGCTGAGATTGCTCCTGCGCCCAGGAGTTCAGGCTTAGGAAGACACACAGCATCGGCAATGCGCGGGCGGTGCGCGTCCAGTTTCCCTTCAGTAATCGATTCACCAGCATCTGTCTTGTCTTCCCGCGCAGTTTTCCAGCCCCGAATACCCAGTCTACTTCGCAGCCGCCAAAATCCTTGTAACCGTCAAGTAATAATAGGGTTGTATCAGACGCTATAGCTTGCCGAATGGTCCTGCGAGATCCAGCATGTGATATAGCGCCAGCAACATCATGACCATCAGATACCCGCGCAGAGCCAGCAGCGATAGCCGGACCGCCGGAGTCATGCGGATGGGGCCGGGATGCTTGGTCTCGACCTTCTGCTCCACGACATCGTCAAGCGGGTGAATCACCAGAAATTCGCGCTCATCGAATCGTGTTTTCGATAACCATAACCAACTCCTTTCTTAACCGGCCGGGAATAATTGCGGCGTCACCACTTGGGCGGCCGGCACGAGCGAAAGCGCAAACAAGACCACGATGATGGTCCAGTTCACAATATTGTTCCAAGGCTTATTGGCGAACCGCTCGCCCAGCAGTTCCTTGTCGTTCAACAGCAACTGCAAAAAGATTATGGCGGAGGGCAACATAATGCTAACAACGAGGCGTGCCCATGACAGTCGAAAATCGGCGGCGGCACGCGGGTTAACCAGTTAGTCAACCAAGCAAGTCAGCCACGCGGGTCAACCAAGCGTGTCGCAGACTGGCTTCGGCTAGTCCGCGAATCGTGTTTTTGAAAGACTACAGCCGCGGAAGGCTGTAGGAAGACGGAGGCTCGGCTGACTCGGAACCGGACACTTCGTCGCACCGCCGCGGACTACTGCTGCCGTCAGACATCAATGGGCCTCCTTTCTCCTGGAATTGTGGGAGTGGCGAATCGCCATCCTGAAATCAGGATATACCCGGCGGGGTATCCTTGTAAAGACCCAAATGAGGTTTTTTTATGGCGCACACGTTAGAAGAGAAGAAAAAGCTGCTGAATCGCGTACGGCGCATCCGCGGCCAGGTGGACGCGATCGAGCGGGCGCTCGACCAGGAGGCCGAGTGCTCCGATGTGCTCCATAACATTTCCGCTTGCCGGGGCGCTATGGATGCCCTCATGGCCGAGGTGATCGAGGGACACATCCGCTTCCACGTTCTCGATCCGAAGACCGCCCCGACGGATGAGCAGGCGCAAGCGGCCGACGACCTGATACACGCCTTGCGGGCGTATTTGAAGTAGCCGCGCGTGGCGCACGCACTCCTGCGTCGGCACTCCTGCGTGCAGCGTTCACGTGAACGCGTCTTTTTCGACGGCGCCTGAGTTTCTGCAAGCGAGCGGGCTGTCGAGACATGCGTCCCCATGAGTGGGGACGCGGCACGCATGAGTGCGTGCGCTACGAGACCAACTACAATTTGTTTTGACAAATCAAACTATTTTCCGCTAAACTCGATTCACATGAGCCGGGTTGAAGTGGAGACCGTGTTGCGCTGCTATCCGCAGATCTACTTCGCGTGTCACCGGCGGCATGTGCGCGACGAAAAGACGAACGGCGTTCTGAGCGCGCACCAGGCCAGCATTCTCGACCATCTGGACGACGTGGAGGGCACGTCGCTGCTCGAGCTGGCGCGGCACATGGGCGTGACGGCTTCCACCATGTCGCTGACGGTGGACCGGCTGGAGCGCGGGGGCTATGTCCGGCGCGCTCGCAGCAAGCAAGACGGCCGGCGCGTCGATCTGCGGCTGACGCCGGCGGGCGTGCGTATCAAGCGCCAGCAGAAAGTGCTCGAGCCGGATCTGGTTTCAGCGGTGCTCGCTCTGCTGGACGAAAAAGGGCGGCGGCGCGCGCTACGCGGGTTGGAATTATTGGCAGCGGCCGCGACTCAGCTGGTCGCTTCCGGAGAAATGCATCGCATTCTGAAAGGAGATGCGGCATGAAGTGGGTGATATTCGCGGGCGGAATTCTGTTTCTGCTGGTCGCGCTGATGGCGCTGATCGGCGCGCTGCTTCCGGTCAAGCACTATGCCACGCGCAAGGCGCGCTTCGGCCAGACGCCGGAAGCAATCTACTCCGTGCTGGCTTCGCCATCCGGCTGGCGCACGGACGTCAAGGCCTCGGGCACGTTGCCGGAAAAGAACGGCCGCAAGCAATGGTGGGAGCAAGACAAGCACGGCCAAAAGATCGCGTATGAGCTGGTGGAAGATTCGCCGCCCACACGGCGCGTGGTGCGGATCGCCGATGCCGGCCTGCCCTATGGCGGCACGTGGACCTTCGAAATCGCGCCCCTTGCCGCGGGCGGGTCGGAGGTGCGCATCGTGGAAGCGGGCGAAGTGTACAGCGTGTTCTTCCGCTTTCTCTCGCGGTTCGTCTTCGGATACACGGGTAATATCGAAGGGTATCTTCGCGATCTGGGGAAGAAGTTCGGCGAAGCGGTGCGGATCGAAGCTTGACAATGGGAAGACGCTTGAACGGAAGGCCGTTTTGAAATGGGACAGGAACTCGATTGCACCCTGCGCTACCGCAAACGCATTCTCGCCGGTAAGGCATACCTGGAGACCGCGTACATCTTATTCCGCGGCGAAGAGCGGCTCAAGATTCCTTTCGAGCGACTGACGGGCGTACACGCGGCCGGCGGCGTGCTGAAATTGGAATTCGCGGAGGGCCCGGCGCTCTTTGAACTTGGCGCGGCGGCGGAAAAATGGGCGCGCAAGATTCTCCATCCGCCCACGCGCCTCGAAAAACTGGGCGTGAAGCCGGGCCTTGTCATTGCCGTGGAAGGCGGAATGGAGGCGGGGTTTCTTCGTGAAATCGGCGAGGTGGCGGGAGCAAAAGCCAAGGCCGATCTGCTGTTCTTTGGCGCGCAGAAGACCGCCGACATGGCGCGCATCGCCAAGCTCAAAGCGCGCCTGAAGCCGCGCGGGGCGCTGTGGGTGGTCTATCCGAAAGGCATCGCGGCGATTCGCGAAATCGAAGTGATCGAAGCCGGGCGGGCAGCCGGACTCAAAGACAACAAGGTCGCCAGCTTTTCTGCCACTCACACCGCACTCCGGTTCGCTTTACCGGTAAGATAGCCCGTATGACGAAATTGATAGTTGCCGCGCTGGCGATTCCGCTGGCGCTCGCGTCGGCGGATGGGCCCATCGTCCTCAAAGCGGCGCGCATGTTCGATGGCAAGGCCGATCATGTGGTCTCGCCCGGATTAGTGGTGGTAAACGCCGGCAAGATTGTCGCCGTGGGTCGGGGCGCGGCGATTCCGCCCGGCGCTCAGACCATCGACTTGGGCGACTCTACCCTCTTGCCGGGATTCATCGATGCGCACACCCACCTCTCCGATCCCTACCAACGCGATTACCGGCAGGGCGAGATGGATCTGCTCAAAAAGGCTCCGGCGGAGCGCGCGCTGATCGCGTCCGAGATCGTTCGCATCACCCTCATGGCGGGCTTCACCACCGTTCGCGACGTGGGTTCCGAAGACCTTATCGACGTGGGTCTGCGCAATGCCATCGATGCCGGCAAGATCCCCGGTCCGCGGATGCTGGTCTCGGTGCGCGCGCTCGGTTCCACCGGCGGACATTGCGACCCGGCGGCCGGGTTCATCCCCAACCTGTTCGGGCACGAAGCGGGCATCCCCGATGGCGTGATCAACAGCCCCGAAGACGCGCGCAAGGCGGTTCGCTACAACATCAAGTACGGCGCCGACATCATCAAGACGTGCGCGACAGGCGGGGTTCTATCGCTAACCGACGATGTGGATACGCCGCAATTGACGCAGGCCGAACTCGACGCGCTGGTGGACGAGGCGCACGCGCTGCGGCGCAAAACCGCGGCCCACGCGCACGGGGCCACGGGCGCGAAACGGGCCATCCGCGCGGGCATCGATTCCATCGAGCACGGCACCTTTCTCGACGAGGAAGCCATGCGGATGATGAAAGAGCGCGGCACTTTCTACGTTCCAACCATGATGGCGGCGGAGGGTTTGAAGCAGAGCCTGACCGACGGCTACATGCCGCCGGTGATCGAAAAGAAGGCGCGGCTGGCCATGGCTTCGCTGCACGAAACCGTGACGAAGGCCGTGGCGATGGGGCTCAAGATTGGGTTGGGCACGGATGCAGGCGTCTATCCGCACGGAAAGAACGCCGGCGAGTTCGAGCAGCTAGTGAGTTGCGGGATGAAGCCGGTGAATGCGCTGAAGGCAGGCACATCGGTGGATGCGGATCTGCTGGGCGTGGCGGACCAGACGGGGACGCTGGAAATGGGCAAATCGGCGGATGTTGTCGCGGTTCCGGGCAATCCGGAGGACGACATCCGGCAGACGCAGAAGGTGATGTTCGTGATGAAACAGGGAGTGGTTTACCGGAACGACAAGAAGTAGGCTGCGCTTCAGGTTGTTGCCCGGCAGGCTGTGGGACGCTTTCGTTTGTCGACCCAGCCATCCCAGCCATTGCTCCTCAGTTCGGTCAAGCGCCCGCCAGGCGATGGGCACGCCAAAAGCATACCCCACTGCGATAGAATCGTCTCCAATTATGGCAACCAAGACTTTGAGCATTTTGCTTCTGGCGGCTTTCGCTCACCTGGCGACCGCGCAATCGAAACCGACGCTGACTCCCGCCGATTACGGCAAATGGGAGACGCTCGGGCAGGCCACGTTGTCGGCCGATGGTAAGTGGCTGGCGCATGAAATCCGCCGTACCGATGGCAACAACGAGCTGCGCATCGCGTCCACGGCGGGCGCGGCGGGCGGCAAGACCCACGTAATTGCCTTCTGCTCGGGCGCGGCGTTTTCAGCCGATTCGCGGTGGCTGGCTTGCGAAGCGACGGTTTCCGAATCCGAACAGGACAGGCTGCGGAAGGCCAGACGGCCGGTTCAGAACAAGCTGGCGGTGCTCGACCTGGCAAACGGCGCCGTGACTACCATCGACGACGTCCAATCGTTCGCGTTTTCCAATGAGGACCAGGAAGTGGCGTTTCGCCGGTATGGGCCTGCGCGGGAAAGTGCGGCTACCACCGATACGCCAGCCGCCGGCCGTGGCGGTGGCGGGGGTGGGGGCGGAGGTCGCGGCGGGGGAAGGGGAGGCGCCGGCGCGGGCGCCGATGGCAACGACCCCACCGGCTCGGCGCTGACGATTCGCAACCTGGCGACGGGAGTGGATACCACGTTCGGCGACGTGACCGGCTACACATGGCAGGACAAGGGTACTAACCTCGCGATGGCGATCGGCGTGGAAGGGCGCACGGGCAATGCGATTCAAGTATTCGATCCGCACGCGGGCTCGCTGCGGGTGCTCGATAGCGGGCCCGCGCTGTTCACCGATCTGACCTGGCGCAAGGAATCGAACGACCTGGCTGCGCTGCGCTCCGTCAAACAGGATGGCTATGATGGCGAAAGCTACACGGTGCTGGCCTGGAAGAACCTGGGCGAGAAGCGCTCGACCCACATCGACGCGCCCAAGCGTATTGTTGCCTCGCGCGCGCCGCAATGGTCGGAGGATGGCGCCATCGTCTATGTCGGCGTCGCCGACTGGCTGAAGAAGGCCGCCGGCAAGAGGTCCGACGAAGATCCATCCACCGTAGAGGTCTGGCATTGGAAGGACGTCAATGTCATCAGCGAGCAGAAGCTGACCGCCAATCGCGACCGCGATCGGAACGCGACGGCCGCGTGGCACATCGAAAGCGGCAAGCTGGTGGCGCTTTCGAGCAACTTGAAAGAAGACATTCGTCTCCCCAAACATGGTTTGCGCGCGCTTGCCATCGACGGCGGCCCGTATGAGAGCGACTCGATGTTCGGGCGGCATTTCGCCGACGTATATAAGGTCAATATTGCCGACGGCACGCGCGCGCCGGTGGCCACGCACCTGATTCCGGCGGTCGACTTCAGTCCCGGCGGACGCTACGCGCTGAATTTCAAGGAGGCCGATTTCTGGGCTTACGACCTGGAAACGGGCGCCAGCCGCAACATCAGCAAAGACGCACGGCTCGCTGGGAACAAGGCTGCGGGCGTCAGTTTCGCCAATAAGGAGAACGATTATCCGGTGAGCCAGAAGCCGCCCTACGGCGTGGCCGGCTGGACGAAGGACGACCACAGCGTGATCGTCTACGACTCGTACGATCTGTGGGAACTCTTCCCCGATGGCGTCACCAAGCCGAGGCGATTGACCGATGGCGGCGCGGAAGAGGTGCGGCATCGCTACGTGCGCATGTCGGCGGGGCGGGGAGGCGGACGCGGCGGCCGGGGAGGCGGCGAGGAGACGGATTGGATCGATCTGGAGAAGCCGGTCTATCTCAGCCTGGAAGGCCGCTGGAGCAAGCGTACGGGATACGCCACGCTCGAGAACGGCAAGGTGGACCGGCTGGTGTGGCTCGACAAAGGCGTACGCGGTCTGGAGAAGGCCAAGAACGCGGACGTGTTCGTCTATCAGGCGGGAGCTTGGGACGATTCGCCCAACTATTTCGCGGCCGGCGCCGATCTGAAAGACGCGCGGCGAGTGAGCGATACCAACCCGTTCGCCTCGCAATTTGCCTGGGGACGCGCGGAGCTGATCGATTACAAGAATTCGCATGGCGACCGGTTGCAGGGCGCGCTCTATTACCCGGCGAACTACGAAAAGGGCAAACAGTATCCGATGCTGGTACAGATATACGAAATCGAAAGCAACCAGTTACATAACTGGACCGCGCCGTCGGAACGGGCCACTTACAATCCCGCGGTCTGGACGCAGAAGGGCTACTTTGTTTACCGGCCGGATATCACGTTTCGCCCGCGAGACCCGGGAGTCTCGGCGCTCGACTGTGTAACTTCCGGCGTAAAGAAGGTGCTGGAGGGCGGGATGGTAGATCCGAAGAAGGTTGGCCTGGTGGGGCACTCCTGGGGCGGCTACGAGACTACGTTCATTCTGACTCATAGCGATCTGTTCGCGGCGGGGGTGGCGGGCGGACCGTTGACTAATTTGGCTTCCAGCTATGGCGAAATCTATTGGAACAGCGGCGGTCCGGAAACCAACCACGTGGAAGTGGGGCAGGAGCGTATGGAGGTTCCGTTGTATGAGGACCCGCAGGCGTTCATCCGCAACTCCGCGGTCTATTTCGCCAACAAGCTGAAATCGCCGCTGCTGTTGAGCGTAGGCGACCATGACGGCGCATCCGACTGGCACCAGGATATTGAGTTATATAACTCCGCGCGGCGCGCGGGCAAGAACTGCGTGATGCTGGTGTATGTAGGCGAGAATCATTCGGTGGCGCAGAAGGCGAATCAGCTGGATTACCATCGTCGCATCAACGAGTGGTTCGATCATTATGTGAAAGGCGAGGCGTCGCAGGAATGGATCGACAAGGGCGTGCCAGTGCTGGAGCGCGAGCGGGAGTTGAAGGGCAGCGGCGGCGGGCGAGGGTCGGCAGCGGCCGGTGGGAACTAAGCTTTGTGGGGCAGCCAATCCTGGCTGCCGCCGGCTTTCAGCCGGCGCTCTTCGCTTGCGGACGCGCAGGTTTCAGCCGCCAGAGACGTTTCCGCCGGAGACCCGTCTCCGCTCGTGTGAACCCGTCTTTGGCGCTGACGAAACCATGCGTTCACAGGAGTGTGAACGCTGCACGCATGGGCCCAGAGGGCGCCCCGTGCGCCACGATATCGAATGAAGGCGGCTAGTAAGAAATGCCCGAAGTCGCTGGCAGCCAGTCCGGACACTCGGGATCTGTGCATATGCCTCCTCTTGCTAGCCGCCCTTTTTGCCGTCTATGCTCAGGTTCGGCATTTCGATTTCGTTAACTATGACGACCCGGATTACGTTAATAACCCGCATATACGCAACGGCCTCACTCAGCAGACCCTGATTTGGGCATTTACATCGGTTGACGACGCCAACTGGTTCCCGCTCACCAGGATTTCTCACTTACTCGATTTCCAGTTATTCGGCCTTAGTAGCGGTCCGCAGCACTTGACAAGCGTCTTTCTGCATGCCGTCAGCGCTCTTCTTCTGTTCTGGCTGCTCAAGCGAATGACCGGGGCGCGCTGGCCCAGTGCGTTCGTTGCGCTAGTATTCGCTCTACACCCCCTGCACCTTGAATCCGTGGCCTGGATCGCCGAACGGAAAGACGTGCTCAGCACTTTATTTTTATTTTTGACCCTCTGGGCTTACCTGAATTACGCCAACCGGCCGGCGATTGGCCGGTACTTACTCGTAGTCTTACTGTTTTGCGCGGGCATCATGTCTAAACCGATGATCGTGACCTTTCCGTTCGTCGCGCTCCTTTTAGACGTGTGGCCGCTTCGCAGATTCTCCGCCAAGACCCTCCGGGAAAAGGTCCCGCTTTTCGCGATTTCACTAGCGGCTTCCATCGCAACCTATCTCGTGCAGCAGCAAGGGGGCTCGGTCGCGTCCTTCGATCAGATCCCCATCGCCTTCCGCATCGGAAACGCTCTTGTCTCGTATATCGCTTATCTCTTCCAATTCTTTTGGCCCGCGAACCTCGCCGTATTCTATCCGTATCCCGCCGAGATATCTCCATGGAAGCAAATCGCCGCTACTCTGTTGTTGGCCGGCATTACGGCGTTTACGCTGCGCACCTTCCGCCGGCGGCCTTATCTTGCCATCGGATGGTTTTGGTATCTGGGTACTCTTATCCCCGTCCTCGGACTGATTCAAGCCGGACTTCAGTCGCGCGCCGACCGTTACACCTATGTGCCCATGATTGGAATCTCGATCATGTTGGCTTGGGGGCTCGCCGATCTGTGCGCGCGCTGGCCGCGGGGCAAACCCGCATTGGCCGTTCTGGGCGTCTTCGCGTGCCTGGCATGGTCGTTTCTCACATGGCTGAATCTCGGGAACTGGCGCGACAGCGTCAGCCTGTTCCGGCATGCCATCCTGGTAACATCGGATAATTACGTAGCCTACAATAACCTGGGCGCAGCGTTACGGCGGCGCGGACAAACCGCGGAGGCGATGGCCGATTTCCAGGAAGCGGTGAGAATCAGACCTCACTATGGAGACGCTCAGAATAACTTAGGCGAAGCCCTTCTTGTCCAGGGCAGGACTGACGAAGCAGCGCCCCATGTTCTTGAGGCGCTGCGCGGAGAGCCACGCTCATCCGAGGCGCACGTGAATTGGGCCACTATTCTGAACAAGAGGGGACAACACGATGAAGCGGCGGCTGAATACCACGCGGCGCTTCTGCTTCAGCCGGATAATGCGCAGGCGCACTGCGGCTTAGGCGTAGCGCTGATGGACTTGCGCCGATATGAGGAAGCCCTGCCGCAGTTAACGGATGCGATCGACATAAACCCGGATTATGCCGATGCCCATTATAACCTCGGAATCCTATTCGGAGCGCTCCAACGTACCGATGAGGCTATGGCTCAGTTTTCCGCGACCGTCCGGTTACAGCCCGATAATCCCGAGGCTCACTTCAATCTGGGAACCGCCTTCGCGGCTGAAGATCGAGTAAGCCAGGCGATCCCGGAATTCCAGACGGCCGTTCGATTAAACCCCGATTACGTCAACGCCCGTTTTAATTTGGGAAGCGCGTTGGCCAGCGTTGGGCGTTACGACGAAGCGATCCGCGAGTTCTCGGAAGTGCTTCGTCTTAAGCCGGATTTCAACGGTGCGCGCAGCAGTCTGGAAAGCTGCATCGCGCAAGTAGGACGGGCACCCCGGCCTGTCATTCCTCGCTAAACACGGCCGCTTGCGAGACGACCCAAACCGATCGTCCGTCCTCTAGCTTTACCGGAATGTATGAAACCAAAGGACAGGCCGGGAGGCCTGTCCCACGAGAACTAGAACGTGAACCGAAGGGCGAACTGCATCTGCCGCGGCGTACCGAGCTGCGAGCTCAGTTTGCCGAAGTTGGCGGTAGAGGTGAGGCTGAGGCTCGCGCTAGCTGGATCGAACCTCACCGAGTTGGAAACGTTGTAACTCTCCCACCGGAACTGCAGCCTCTGTTTCTCGGACCAAGGCATGGTGAAGTTCTTATACAGACCCGAGTCGATATTGAAGAAGCCGGAGCCCCGCATGGCATCGCGACTCCCGGTCTGGCCGGCCAACGTCTCCTGGAAGGAAGCCAGGGCGGTTGTCGGATTGGCCCAGAGATTCGGCCCGGCTGAGCCCGAAACCGCTGGCGCATTGGTACTGTTGACGATTGGCGGAAGGGCCACTCCGCTGGGCGTCGCGAAGCTGCTCAGTTGCCAATTGGTGGCCCAGCGGGATCCATCGCCGGCGCTAAACGGCAGGCCGGACGTCTGGCGATAAGTGCCGCTAGTCTCCCAGCCGCCGACTATGGCGTCCAGAGGCTTGCTCATGCTCGAGCCAAACTTGCGGCCGCGGCCGAGGGGAAGCTGGTACACCATGTAAGCGTTCACCGCTTGCGTTGTGTCGTACCGCGACACGCCCCATACCTGGCTGGGGTTCCAGGAGTTAATGACGAAATCGTTGCCAAATGACCCGGAAGCTTCGGCGGTGGAACCCCAATCCTCGGACTTGGACCAAGTGTAGTTGTGTGCTGGGCATGCT